>DASWTI010000643.1:0-2224 GCA_036402215.1 Pseudonocardiaceae bacterium | reverse complement strand
GCGCCCCACCCGGGCGCGCACCGCGGGCAGCGTGTGCAGGCCGCGGCCGCGCAGGTGGCCGGCGGCCGCGGTGATCGCGGAGCGGGCCACGCCGACGTACACCGCGGCGTAGGAGGCGACGAGCCACTGCGGCATGACCTGCGCGAGCAGCACCGTGAGGCCCTCGATGCCGCCGAGCAGCGCGTCCTCGTCCACCTCGACGTCCAGGTGCAGGTCGTGGCTGCCGGTGGCGCGCATGCCCAGCGAGTCCCAGGTCTCCTCCACGGTGAGCCCGGGGCCGGCCGGCACCAGGAAGTACGACACCTTCGGCTCGTCCTCGCCGTCGGCGCGGGCCGCGACCAGGTAGGCGTCGGCGTACCCGGCGCCGGAGACGAACGCCTTGCTGCCGGTGATCCGGAAGCCGCCGCCGGTGCGGCGGTAGGAGGTGGTGATCCGGGACAGCCGCGACCCGGCGCCGCGCTCGCTCATGGCGACCGCGTAGAGCCGGCCGGCGGCGGCCCCGGCGAGCACCCGGTCGCGGGCCTCGAACACGCTGTCCGGCGCGCCGAGCGCCCGGATCAGCTCCTCCGGGGTGTGCGCGAGCGCGCCGGTGACGGAGGCGTGCATGTTGAACACCAGCGCGGTGGAGCCGGCGCCGGCGGCGAGCTCGGTGGCCACCGCGGCGTACTCGGCGAACGAGGCGCCGTGGCCACCGAGCGCCGTGGGCGCCATCAGCCCGAGCAGCCCGGCGGCGCGCAGGTCGTCGAGGTCCGCCGCCGGGAAGTCCCCGGTGCGGTCGTACCCGCCGGCCCGTTCGGCGAGCCGCGGCGCCAGCGCGGTCGCCGCGGCCAGCGCCCCGGCGGCGGTGCGCCGGGTCAGGTCGGGATCGGTGGACACCATGCGCGTCAGGCCTCCTTGCGACCCCATGCCTGGAAGAGCACCGCCGTTGAGGGTGCCGCGACCATGCGCACCGCGGCGCGGCGGCGGGTCGCCCAGGCCGCCAGGTCGACGATCGACGGTCGGATACCCCTCATCGTCAGGGGAACACCCGCTGCCGCGCACGCCGAACTCAGGACGGCCCGGTCCACGAGCAGCGCCGGGTCATGGATCCCGCGGGGCGCCAGGCCGGGGACGCGCTCCGCCACGGTGATCGCCACGAACCGGGCGAGCGGCGTGGCGGCCAGCGTGTCGAGCACCAGCAGGCCGCCGGGCCGCAGCAGCCGGCAGGCCTCGGCGACCGCCCGCCGCAGGTCGGTGACGTGCTCCAGGATCTCCCCGGCGGCGACCACGTCGGCGCAGCCGTCCGGCAGCGGCACGGCGAGCACGTCACCGCGCACCGGGCGGACGCCGTGGGCCGCGGCCAGCGCCAGCGCGGACGACGAGAGGTCGACGCCGACGTGCGTGTAGCCGAGGCCCGCCACGTGCGGCGCGAGCAGGCCACCGCCACAGCCGAGGTCGACGAGCACCGCGCCGGGCCGCGCGGCCGGTGGCACCATGGCGCCGCGGGCCGCGGCCAGCCAGTGCAGCATCGCGAACACGCCGCGCGGCCGCCACCACTCGGCGGCCAGGTCCTCGTACTGCGCGGGATCGTTGCGGGCGCGGCGTGGCGGCGTCGGCGGCATGCCGTCAGGCTGGCACCGTGCGCAAGATCCGGCAGCGTGGCACCGCCCTGGTCCTGGCCTGTCACCCGCAGCCCACCGCCGCCGTCACCGCCGTCGCCGCCGGGCTCGCCGTGACCACCGGCCGTCCGGCCGCGCAGGTGCTGGGCGTGGCCGGGACCGTGCTGGCCGGTCAGCTCTCGGTGGGCTGGCTCAACGACCTGCTGGACGCCGACCGCGACGCCGCCGTGGGACGGCCGGACAAGCCGGTGGCCGCGGGTGCGGTGTCCCGGCGGACGGTGCTGGCCGCGACGCTGCTGGCCGCCGCCGCGGCGATCGGGCTCTCGCTGCTGTCCGGCTGGCCGGCCGCCGCCGCGCACACCGCCGCGCTGGTGTCGGCCTGGGCGTACGACCTGGGTGTCAAGGCCACCGTGTGGTCGCCGGTGCCGTACCTGGTGTCGTTCGGCCTGCTGCCGGCGTTCGTCGTGCTCGGGCTGCCGGCCGCTCCCCCGGCCTGGCTCGTCGCCGCCGGGGCGCTGCTGGGGTGCGCCGCGCACTTCGCCAACGTGCTGCCCGACCTGGACGACGACCTGGCGACCGGCGTGCGCGGCCTGCCGCACCGCTGGGGCCGCCGCGCCACCACCTAC
>DASWTI010000642.1:0-8247 GCA_036402215.1 Pseudonocardiaceae bacterium | reverse complement strand
CGAGGAGCGCCGCCGGGCGCAGGTGACCGCGCCGTGGCGGTGACGAAGCCGACGGCTCGGAGCGCGCGGCCCGCCCGTGGGGCGCGGGCCGCGCGGCACGAGACCGGCCGGCTGTACGCACTCGCGCTCGACGTGGCCCGGCTGTCGGTGCGCCGGCCGTTCCAGTTCCGGGAGTTCGCCCAGCAGTTCTGGTTCATCGCGAGCGTGTCGCTGCTGCCGGCCGCGCTGGTGTCCATCCCGTTCGGCGCGGTGATCGCGCTGCACCTGGGGTCGCTCACCACGCAGATCGGCGCGCAGTCGTTCACCGGCGCGGCGAGCGTGCTGGCCGTCATCCAGCAGGCGAGCCCGGTGGTGACGGCGCTGCTCATCGCGGGGGCCGGCGGCTCGGCCATGTGCGCGGACCTGGGGTCACGGACCATCCGCGAGGAGATCGCCGCGATGGAGGTGCTCGGGGTGTCCCCGGTGCACCGGCTGATCGTGCCGCGGGTGCTGGCCGCGATGGCCGTGGCGGTGTTCCTGAACGGCATGGTGAGCGTCGTCGGCGTGGCCGGCGGCTACTTCTTCAACGTGATCATGCAGGGCGGCACGCCCGGCGCGTACCTGGCGAGCTTCTCCGCGCTGGCCCAGCCCGCCGACCTGTGGATCAGTGAGATCAAGGCGCTGGTGTTCGGCTTCGTGGCCGGCGTGGTGGCCGCCCACCGCGGGCTCAACCCGCGCGGCGGGCCGAAGGGCGTGGGCGACGCGGTGAACCAGTCCGTGGTCATCACCTTCCTGCTGCTGTTCCTGCTGAACCTGGTGCTCACCACGCTGTACCTTCAGGTCGTCCCCCCGAAGGGGGCGTGAGGTGGCGAACTCGGCGCTGGAGCGGCGGCTGCGCTTCCTGGACGTGCTGGGTGACCAGCTCGTGTTCTTCGGGCGGGCGCTGGCCTGGACGCCGCGCGCGATGCGCCGCTACCGCAGGGAGATCACCCGCCAGCTCGCCGAGGTGAGCTTCGGCAGCGGGGCGCTCGCGGTGATCGGCGGCACCATCGGCGTGATGGTGGCGATGACCGTCTTCACCGGCACCGTGGTCGGCCTGCAGGGGTACGCGGCGCTCAACCAGGTGGGCACGCCGGCGTTCGCGGGCTTCGTGTCGGCGTACTTCAACACCCGCGAGATCGCGCCGCTGGTGGCCGCGCTCGCGCTGTCCGCCACGGTGGGCTGCGGCTTCACCGCGCAGCTCGGGGCGATGCGGATCTCCGAGGAGATCGACGCCATCGAGGTGATGGGCGTGCCGAGCATCCCGTACCTGGTGACCACGCGCATCATCGCCGGCTTCGGCGCGATCATCCCGCTGTACGCGATCGGCCTGCTCACCTCGTACCTGGCGTCGCGGCAGGTCACCGTGTGGTTCTACGGGCAGTCCGCCGGCACCTACGACCACTACTTCACGCTGTTCCTGCCACCGGTCGACGTGCTCTGGTCGTTCGGCAAGGTGCTGGTGTTCAGCGTGGTCATCGTGCTGACGCACTGCTACTACGGGTTCCGCGCCACCGGCGGGCCGGCCGGCGTGGGCGTCGCGGTGGGCCGCTCGGTGCGTACCTCGATCGTCGCGGTGAGCCTGCTGGACTTCTTCCTGAGCCTGGCCATCTGGGGCTCCACGACCACGGTGCAGGTGGCCGGGTGAGGCGCAAGTTCGCGGGGCTCGCGTTCCTGCTGGTGATGGCCGCGTTCGTGGCCCTCACCATCCAGGTGTACGACAAGCGCTTCCAGACCGTGGTCACGGTGACCCTGCTGGCCGGCTCGGCGGGCAACCAGCTCAACGTGAACTCCGAGGTGAAGGCGCGCGGCGTCGCGGTGGGCACGGTGCGCGCGGTGCGGGGCACCGGCGACGGCGCGGAGATCGTGCTGGCCCTGGACCCGGAGCAGGTGCGGCGGCTGCCGCGCGACGTGTCCGCGCTGCTGGTGCCGAAGACGCTGTTCGGCGAGCGGTACGTGCAGCTGTCCATCCCGCGCTCCTCCGGCGAGCCGCCGCTGAGCGACGGCGACGTGATCGGCCAGGACCGCTCGGCCAACGCGATCGAGCTGGAGCGGGTGTTCGACGACCTGCTGCCGACGCTGCGGGCCGTGCAGCCGCACAAGCTGGCGGCCACACTGAGCGCCATCGCCACCGCGCTGGAGGGCCGCGGCGGGCAGCTCGGCGACACGCTCACCGAGGCCGCGGACTACCTGGAGGCGTTCAACCCGAACCTGCCGCGGCTGGACCAGGACATCCGTGACCTGGCGGAGGTGACGCGGCTGTACGGCGACATCGCGCCGGACCTGCTGGACACGCTCTCCGAGGCGAGCGTCACGCTGGACACGGTCGCCGAGAAGCGCGGCGAGCTGGGCACCCTGTACCGCCAGGTCACCACGTCCTCGCGGGACATCGGCTCGTTCCTGCGGGACAACCGGGACAACCTGATCCGGCTGTCCGCCGCGAGCCGCGCGCCGCTGGAGCTGGCCGCGCGGTACGCGCCGAGCTTCCCGTGCACGCTGCGCGCGATGGCCGACCTGAAGCCGTCGATGGACGCCGTGCTGGGCGCCGGCACCGACGAGCCGGGCCTGCACATCGAGGTCACCGTGGGCACCCAGCGGCCGCCGTACCGGCCGGGCGCGGACACCCCGCGCTACGACGCGGGCGGTGGCCCGCGCTGCTACCCGAGCGGCGTGGCCCCGGGCGACGGCGTGCTGCCGTCCTCGCCGACGCCGCTGGTGCTCGGCGACCCCGCGGACGGCGACCTGGGGCTGCCGAACTCGCCGCAGGAGCGCGAGCTGCTGGCCGTGCTGCTGGCGCCGGCGCTGGGCGTGCCGGCCGCCGAGGTACCGGGCTGGAGCAGCGTGCTGGTCGGGCCGCTGTACCGGGGGACGGAGGTGACGCTGCGATGAGGGAACTGGCCGGGCCGCTCGTCAAGGGAGCGGTGTTCGTGCTGGTCACCGGCCTGGCGACGGCCGTGCTGGCGATCTCCGTGGCGAACACCGGGGTCGGCGACACGATCTCCTACACCGCCCGGTTCACCGACGCGACCTCGCTCAACCCTGGTGACGACGTGCGGATCTCCGGGGTGCGGGTCGGTCAGGTGGACGAGCTGCGCGTGGTGGACCGCGACCTGGCCCAGGTGCGGTTCTCGGTGGACGCCGCGCGGCCGCTGCCGGCCGACGTCACGGCGACCATCCGGTACCGCAACATGATCGGCCAGCGCTACCTGGCGCTCGGCCGCGGCGACGACCCGGCGGCCGGGCACCTGGAGCCGGGCGCGGAGATCCCGCTGGACCGCACCACCCCCGCGCTGGACCTGACGGAGCTGTTCAACGGCTTCGAGCCGCTGTTCGCCGCGCTCGACCCGGAGGACGTCAACCAGCTCTCCGGCGAGATCGTGCAGGTGCTGCAGGGCGAGGGCGGCACCGTGGAGAGCCTGCTCGCGCACACCGCCTCGCTCACCTCCACGCTCGCCGAACGGGACGCGGTGGTCGGCCAGGTGATCACCAACCTGAACACGGTGCTGCGCACGGTGAACGCCAACGGCGACGCGCTCGGCACCCTCATCTCGACGTTGCAGGCGCTGGTCAGCGGCCTGGCCGAGGACCGGGCGGCGATCGGCGACGCGATCGGCGGGCTGGCCGACCTGAGCGGCGCCACCGCCGGGCTGTTCGAGCAGGCGCGGCCGCCGCTCAAGGAGAGCATCGCCGGGCTGGACGCGCTGTCGGCGAACCTGGTGACCGGTCAGGAGGACCTGGACCGCTTCCTGGTGCTGCTGCCGCGCAAGCTGGAGGCCATCGGCGGCGCCTCCTCGTACGGGTCCTGGGTGAACTTCCACCTGTGCTCGGCGGTGCTGCTCACCGACCCGCCGCAGGGCCTGCCGGCGAGCGACCCGAGGTGCCGGCGATGAGGCTGCCGTTCCCGCGCCGCGGCCCGCGGCGGCCGTCCACCTTCCGCTCGTTCCGGGAGCGCGACCCGCTGACCATCGGCGTGGTCGGCACCGCGGTGCTGGCACTCGCCGTGCTCGCCACGTTCGGCCACGAGTCGCTGCCGCTCGTCGGCGGCGGCGAGACCTACCGCGCGGAGTTCGGCGACGCCGCCGGGCTGCGGGTGGACGACGAGGTGCGGGTGGCCGGCATCAAGGTCGGCGAGGTCACCGACGTCGAGCTGGCCGGCGACCACGTGCTGGTGAGCTTCCGGGTGGACGACGCCGACGAGACCTGGATCGGCGACGCCACGTCGGCGGAGATCCGGGTGAAGACCGTGCTGGGCCGCAAGTTCCTGGCGCTGCGCCCGGCCGGCGAGCGCGAGCAGGACCCGGACGTGGCGATCCCGCGCGAGCGCACGGTCACCCCGTTCGACGTCACGCAGGCCCTGGAGGGCCTGGCCGGCACCGTCGGGGCGATCGACACCGAGCAGCTCGCCGAGGCCTTCCGCACGCTGTCCGACACCTTCGAGGACTCCCCGGAACACGTGCGCACCGCGCTCGACGGGCTCACCGCGCTCTCCCGCACGGTCGCCTCCCGGGACGCCGAGCTGGCCGAGCTGCTGGCCGGGGCGCGCACCGTGACCGAGACCCTGGCCGCGTCCGGCGACGAGCTGGAGCGGCTGATCACCGACGGGAACCTGCTGCTGACCGAGCTGAACAACCGCCGCGAGGCGATCCACGCCCTGCTGGTCGGCGCCCGCGACCTCGCCACCCAGCTCTCCGGGCTGGTCGCCGACAACACCGAGCGGCTCGGGCCGGCGCTGCGCCGGCTGGACGTGGTGACCGGCGTGCTGCAACGGCACGTGGACAACATCGACCGCAGCCTGGAGCTGGCCGGCCCCTACTTCCGCACGCTCACCGACGCCACCGGCAGCGGACGCTGGATCGACAGCTACCTGTGCGGGCTGGTGCCGGAGAACCGCGACCCGTGCCTGCCGCCGCGGCTGCCGGCGACCGCCGGAGGTGGCCGATGACCAGGTGGACGCGGCTCGCCGCGATCGGCGCGGCGCTGGCGCTGGCCGTCACGGCCGGGCTCTGGTGGATCTTCGCCGACGGCGGCACCACGGTGACGGCGTACTTCGCGCGCGCCGTGGGCGTGCACCCCGGCTCCGACGTGCGGGTGCTGGGCGTGCGCGTCGGCCGCGTCGACTCGGTGACGCCGCGCGGCGAGCACGTCGAGGTGGTGCTCACCGTGGACGGCGACGTGCCGGTGCCCGCCGCCACCGAGGCCGTGGTGGTGGCGCCGAGTGTGGTCGCCGACCGGTACGTGCAGCTCACCGGCGGGGCCACCGGCGGCGACCCGCTGCGCGACGGCATGGTGATCCCGCTGGAGCGCACCGCCGTGCCGATCGAGCTGGACGAGCTGTACGCGAGCCTCAACGACCTGCTGGCCGCCGTCGGGCCGGAGGGCGCGAACTCCGGCGGCGCGTTCAGCGAGCTGCTGGACACCGGCGCGGAGAACCTGGACGGCAACGGCCGGGCGTTCAACGAGAGCGTGCGCAACTTCGCCGAGCTGGCCAGGACGCTGTCCGGCTCCGAGGACGACCTGTTCGCCTCGGTCGCGGCGCTCCAGACGTTCACCACCATGCTCGCCGAGAACGACCGGCAGGTGCTGGGCGTGAACCGGCAGATGGCGGAGATCTCCCGGACGCTCGCGGCGGACCGGGAGGAGCTGGCGCAGGCGCTCACCGGGCTGGGCGTGGCGCTCGGCGACATCCAGGGCTTCGTGCGGGACAACCGCGAGGCGCTGCGGTCCAACGTGGACAAGCTCGCGGAGGTGACGCAGGCGCTGTCGGACCGGCGGGCCTCGCTGGCCGAGGCGCTGGACGTCGCACCGCTGGGCGCGACCAACGTGCTGGCCTCGTTCGACCCGGCCTCCGGCAGCCTGTACGGCCGGGTGAACCTGCTGGAGTACCTGGTGTCCTACCCGCCGGACGGTGCCACCCCGGCCGCGCCGGCCGCACCCGCCGTGCCGCTGCCGCTGCCCTCCTCGGTGACGCCGGAGCCCACGTCCGCGCCGGCCCCCACGTCCGCCGGGGGGCGGTGACCGTGCGCCGCCCGCTGCTGACCGCGCTCTCGCTGCTCGCCGCGGCGAGCGTCGCCGCCTGTTCCTCGGGCTTCACCGGCGTGCAGGACCTGCCGCTGCCCGGCGGCGCGGACCTCGGCGACCACCCGTACCGGGTGACGGTGCACTTCGAGGACGTGCTGGACCTGGTGCCGCAGGCCGCGGTGAAGGTCAACGACGTGGCCGTGGGCCGGGTGGAGTCCATCGGGCTCGGCGGCGAGGACGGCTGGACCGCGCAGGCCGTGCTCGCGGTGAACGGCGACGTGGTGCTGCCGGCCGACGCGCTGGCCAGCGTGCGGCAGTCCAGCCTGCTGGGCGAGAAGTTCGTCGAGCTGTCGGCACCGCCGAGGCCGACCGCCGGGGCGGACCGGCTGGCCGACGGCGCGGTCATCCCGGTGCGGCGGACGAACCGGCACACCGAGGTCGAGGAGGTGTTCGGCGCGCTCTCGCTGCTGCTCAACGGCGGTGGCATCGCGCAGTTGCGCACCATCAACCGGGAGCTGTCGGCGGCGATCGACGGCGACGAGCAGCGGGTGCGGTCGTTCCTGCGCGGCGTCGACGAGCTGGTGACCAACCTGGACGCGCACCGCGGGGACATCACCGCCGCGCTGGACGGGCTGAACCACCTGGCCACCACGCTGGCCGCGCGCGAGCAGCAGGTGTCGCAGGCCCTCACCGGGCTCACCCCCGGGTTGCAGGCCCTCGCCGAGCAGCGCACCGCGCTGGTCACCATGCTGCAGGCGCTCGACCAGCTCTCCGTGGTGGCGGTGGACACCATCAACCGCAGCCGCGACGACCTGGTGGCCGACCTGGCCGCGCTCGCGCCGATCCTGCAACGGCTCGCCGAGGCCGGGCAGGCGCTGCCCAGGGCGCTGGAGATCCTGCCGACCTTCCCGTTCACCGACGCGGTGCTGGACGGGCTGCGCGGCGACTTCCTCAACGTGTTCGTCGAGGTGGCGCCGGAGGCCGGGTTCACCCAGCCGCTGCCGCCGCTGCCACTGCCGTCCACGCCGTTCCCGACGCCGCCGCCCCCGGTCACCGCGCCGCCGCCCGCCGTGCCGAACGCGACCACCGACCCACCCGGAGGTGGCTGATGCTCACCCGCCGCATCCGCCTGCAGGTCGTGGCCTTCGTCGTGGTGGCGCTCACCGCGGTCGCCCTGGTCGGCGCCAACTACGCCGGGCTGGACCGGCTGGCCGGCAACGGGTACACCGTGCACCTGCGGCTGGCCGAGGGCGGCGGCATCTTCACCAACAGCGAGGTGACCTATCGCGGCGTGGCCGTCGGCCAGGTCGGCGAGCTGCGGCTGCTGGACGACGGCATCGAGGCGGACCTGCTGATCGGCGACGACGCCCCGGCGATCCCGTCGAACCTGCGGGCCGTGGTGGCCAACCGGTCCGCGGTCGGCGAGCAGTACGTCGACCTGCAGCCGCGCACCCAGGACGGGCCGTTCCTGGCCGAGGGCTCGGTCATCCCGCGGGAGCGCACCACGCTGCCGCTGCCGGTGGCCACGCTGCTCGGCAACCTCAGCGCGTTCAGCTCGTCGGTGCCCGGCGAGTCGCTGCGCACCGTGGTGGACGAGTTGTACGACGCCACCCGCGACGCCGGGCCCAGCCTGCAGGTGTTGCTCGACTCCAGCGGCTCGTTCACCCGGGCCGCCGCCGAGCACCTGCCGCAGACCACGGTGCTCATCGACGACGGTGCCACCGTGCTGGCCACCCAGCTGGAGTCCTCCGATGCCTGGCGGTCGTTCGCGGCGAACGCCAAGCTCTTCGCCGCCGAGCTGTCCGCCGCCGACGGCGACCTGCGGCGGCTGATCGGCACCGCCCCCGGCGCGGCCAACGAGCTCGGCTCGCTGCTGGTGGACACCGACCCCGAGCTGTCGGTGCTGGTGGCGAACCTGCTGACCACGGCGAACGTGTTCGAGCTGCGCACCGCCGGGCTGGAGCAGCTGTTCGTGGTGCTGCCGCGCGCGGTGGCCGCCACGTCCACGGCCGTCACGCCGGACGGGGCGAGCCTGTCGCAGACGCTGACGTTCTTCGACCCGCTGCCGTGCGCCGCGGGCTACGAGGGCACCGGGTACCGCACCAGCGACGACGTGACGCAGCGGCCGGTGAACACGGCGGCCGGGTGCGCGCTGCCGGCCGGCGACCCGCGCGCGGTGCGCGGCGCCCGCAACGCCCCGCACCAGCCGGT
>DASWTI010000641.1:0-3762 GCA_036402215.1 Pseudonocardiaceae bacterium | reverse complement strand
TCGAAGGCGTCGAAGGAGCCCGGCGCGGCGGGCTGCTCGGCCGGGTCGGGGGCACGGCGGCGGCCGGCACGCTCCTCAGGGGCGCCGTGGCGGCCGTGGCGGCCCTCGCCGTCGTCCCCCGGGGTTGGTCCGCCCCTGGTCACCGCGGAACCTCCTCGAGGCTCGTCAGGCCCGGCGTGCCGGCGTAGGCGGGCACCGCGATGGTGCTCGACCGCTGCACCCGGTAGCCGAGGCCGTAGGTCTGCACGTACTGCCGGAACACCGCGACGCCCGGCTCGTCGTCGAGCGCCGCGCGCATCCGGTCCGGATCACCGATGGCGCTGATCCGGTACGGCGGAGAGTAGGTGCGGCCGTGTAGCAGCAGCGTGTTGCCGATGCAGCGCACCGCGGACGTGGTGAGCAGCCGCTGGTCGGCCACCGCCACGGCCTCGGCGCCGCCGGCCCAGAGCGCGTTGAGCACGCTCTGCATGTCCTGCTGGTGCACCACGAGCGCGTCCGGCTCGACGTCCGCCGGGTAGCGGCCGTCGGGGCCACGCGGGGCGTCGGTGAGCGTCACGGTGAGGCCGGGGCCGGTGAGCGCGGTCAGGCCGACGGCGGGACCGAGCGCGTTCGCCGCGTCCCGCGCCGCGCGTACGTCGGCGTCCGAGCCGGCCGCCGTGGACTCCAGGAGCTCGGCCTCGGCGCGCAGCCCGGCGAGCCGGTCCTCGGCGGCCGCGACCCGGGCCTCGGCGTCCCTGACCAGGCCGGACAACTCGGTGGTCCGGCCGCCCCTCAGGTCGTACCCGCCGGCCGCGTTGCGGGACGCGGCGAACAGCAGGCCGGCCAGCAGGCACACGACGGGCACGGCGATCCGCCAGCCGTCGAGCCTCAGCACCTGCCGCTCCTCTCCCCGGGCCTTCGTTACGTTAACGTGTGGTGGTACATCCACCGTCCGGTGCCGCCCGTCGTTCACCCACGAGGACACCATGCCGAAGTCGAAGGTCCGTAAGAAGTCGAGCACCGCCACCGTCGCGGCGACCGACCGTCGCACGCCGGTCAGGGTCAAGGCCGGGCCGTCCCATCCCGTCTACCTCGCGGTGATGTTCGGCATCATGCTGCTGGGCCTCGGCTGGCTGGTCGTGAACTACATCGCGGGCGA
Source organism: Pseudonocardiaceae bacterium (assembly GCA_036402215.1). Taxonomy (GTDB): domain Bacteria; phylum Actinomycetota; class Actinomycetes; order Mycobacteriales; family Pseudonocardiaceae; genus DASXTS01. Next base: position 2,624 of record DASWTI010000641.1, on the reverse strand, counting down.
GCAGATCTCGCTGATGGCCGACCTCGGCGCCTGGAACTTCCTCATCGGTTTCGCCCTGCTGGTGGTCGGGCTGCTCATGACCATGCGCTGGCGGTAGTCGTTCACCTGATCCAGTTCGCACACCGTTCACCCAGTTCACGCGGCTGTCATCGAACGACACAACTGTCATTCATCCCCACTGTGGACAACCCCTGTGGATAGGTCAGGACACGCCTGGTCACCGGCCCTCGGGCTGGTGGTTCTCGCCTGGCTGGCGGCCATTCTCGCGCTGTTCCTGACGCTCGTCGCCGGCGATCCGCCGAGCCGCCTGTTCGGAGCCGTGGCGACCGTCGGTTTCACGCTGGCCGGACTGTTCGGCACCCGCGCCCGGCCACGGCTAGCGGTGGACGACGCCGGCCTGACGATCCGCGGGCTCACCGGCGCGGCGCACTGGTCGTGGGCCCAGGTGCACCGGATGCGCGTGGTCCGCCACCGGCGGCTCGGCCGGGAGATCCCCATGCTGGAGATCGACACCGTGGCCGAGGACGGCTCCGAGCGGCTCACCGTGCTCGGCCGCATCGACCTGGATGCCGCGCCGGAGGACGTCCTCACCGCCATCCACACGCTCCGCGGTCTGTAGCTCCGGTCCTCCGAGCCTCGCCGGCGCCGTCAGCCGATGCGGGACGTCAGCTCGGCCCAGCGCAGCGCGGTGATCCCGAGCAGCACCAGGCCGATGGTCACCAGCGCGCCCACCTGCACCAGCGTCCGCCGGTCCCGCGGCGCGTAGACCAGCGCCGCCGTGGCGGCCGCCCCGGCCACGAAACCGCCGAGGTGCCCGAGCAGCGACACCCCGGGCAGGAAGCTGATGAAGACGTTGATCAGGATGACGCCGAGCACCGGCCGCAGGTCCAGCTTGAGCCGGACGAGCGCCACCAGCAGGGCGGCCATGATGCCCCACACGGCACCCGAGGCCCCGGCCGTCCGGGCGTCCCAGGCGCCGAACTGGAACACGGCGACCGAGCCGCCGAACAACGCCAGCAGGTAGACGGCAGCGAACCGGGCGCGGCCGAGCAGCGGCTCGATCTCCCGGCCGAGAATCCACAGCGCCAGCATGTTGAGCGCCAGGTGCAGCGGGCCGTAGTGCAGGAAGCCGGCGGTGAGCAGCCGCCACGGCTGGTCCAGCCCGATCGCGAACACCGGCCAGAGCACCCACTCCTGGAACAGCTCGGAGCGCTCGTTGTACTGGATGTCCTGCGCCTGGAACGCGGTGAACGCGAAGATCGCCACGTTGAGCACGATCAGCGACGGCACCACGACGAGCGCGCGTCCCGGGGTGGCACCGGCCACCGTGGTGCCCCGGCGCACCGTCGCCCGGCCCTGGTTGACGCAGTCCACGCACTGGTAGCCGACCGAGGCCTCGCGCAGGCACTCCGGGCACGCCGGCCGGTCGCAGCGCACGCAGCGCAGCCCGGTCGGCCGGTCCGGGTGCCGGACGCAGACCGCGGGGCCCTGCCGGACGTTCGAGAGATCCCCTGGTGGTGGAGGCGCCGTCACGGCAGCCTCAGGCGGACTTCTCGATGCTGACCCGCTCGATGACGACGTCCTTGACCGGGCGGTCGCCCGCCTTGGTCTCGGTGTTGGCGATCTGGTCGACCACGTTGCGGGACTCCTGGTCCAGCACCTCGCCGAAGATCGTGTGCTTGAAGTTCAGCCAGGTGGTCGGGGCCACCGTGATGAAGAACTGCGAGCCGTTGGTGTTCGGGCCGGAGTTGGCCATGGCCAGCAGGTACGGCTTGTTGAACTGCAGCTCCGAGTTGAACTCGTCGGCGAAGCGGTAGCCCGGGCCACCGCGGCCGGTGCCGGTCGGGTCGCCGCCCTGGAGCATGAAGCCGCTGATCACCCGGTGGAAGACCGAGCCGTCGTAGAAGGGACCGGATCGGCCGCCCGAGGCGTTCTTCTCGGTGTACTCCTTGGTGCCCTCGGCCAGCCCGACGAAGTTCGCCACGGTCTTCGGCGCGTGGTTCGGGAACAGGCTGATGCGGATGTCGCCCTGATTCGTGTGCAGGGTCGCGATGAGCGCGTTGTCGGCCACGGCCCCATCGTGCCATCACGCGTGCTCCGAACGGCGCCGGGGCGCCGCAGGGGGCAGGATGGGACCGGAGAATCGCGAGCAGAGCTGCAAGGGAGGTCACCGTGAACGAGGTCCAGGCCATGGCCAAGGCCGGGGAGACCGTCGGGGCCGCGCTGGGCACCGCGGTACTGACCGCGCGCAAGGCGGCCGTCTCCGCGGGACGGGTCGGCGCCGAGGCCGCCGCCGAGGCCGGTCGGGCGAGCCGCACGGCGTCGCGTCGGTCGGCACGGCGGGCGCAACGCCGGCTGCGACGCTCAGGGCTCGACACCGGTCCCCTGGCCGACGGCGTCCGCCACGCCCGCGAGACGCTCGCCGGGCAGGCGTCCGACCTGTCGAGGACCACTGGGCGGCAGGCGAGAAAGGCCAGGAAGAAGGCGGCGAAGATCGCGGCGCGCAACGCCCGCGACGCGCGCAAGGCGCTCGCGGCCAACGCCGCGGAGGCCAGGAAGGTCCTCGCGGCCGGCACCGTGGACGCCCGGCAGGCGCTGGCCGCCGGCGCCGAGCAGGCCCGCGC
>DASWTI010000640.1:0-5968 GCA_036402215.1 Pseudonocardiaceae bacterium | reverse complement strand
ACCACCCCGGTCGCCGCGCCCTCGCCGAGGCCGCCCGCCGCGCCGTCCACGGCCCGCCCGCCCCGCCCGTCGCGCCCTCCCCGCCGTCCGTCGTGGTGATCCCGGGGCCCAGGGCCACTCCGGCCGTGGAGTGACCGTGCAGTGGACCTGTGGCGGCGGGCCCCGGTGGCCGATCGTCGGAGCCTGAGCCCCACCCGGGGGCGGGAACCGAGGAGGACGAACATGGGACGACGGATGGGACGGATCGCCGCCACGCTGGCGGCCGTTCTGACGATGAGCGGGATCGGTGCCCTCGGCGCCGCGCCGGCGCACGCCGGCATGGGCTTCACGTGCTACTTCGACCTGTCGCTCGGCTCCGGGGTGCGGGTGGACATCTGCCTGGAGCGGGTGTACGCGCCCGGCCTGCAGGTGCGGGCGATCACCTGGCTGGAGAACGGCTCCTCCCAGACCCTCACCGCGCAGTTCAGCAGCACGATCCCCGACGTGGGCGGGACGTTCTGCGGGCTGGGCACGACCGCGCCGGGCGGCGTCCGGGCCTGCCAGTCCAACCTCTACTGGGACTTCGACGGCCCCGACGACCGCGCGGCGTCGATGATCACCTGGCGGCTCGGCAGCGGGTCCTTCACCGTGGACAACGTCGCCTCACCGGTGGGTTGAACCCGGGGCCCGGCGGGCTGACCTGAGGCTCCGTGGGCCGACCAAGGCCCGCGTGGGCCGGCCCGGTGCCCGGTGGGCGTCCCGATACGCGCTGGACCTCAACCCCGGTTCATGTCGCATGCTGGACAGGTGACGACCACCGCCGCCGTGCCCCCAGTAGCCAAGGAAACCTTGTGGGGCGGCCGGTACCGCGCCACCACCGGCGGCCTGGTGCTGCTCGTCACGCTGGTGGCGTTCGAGGCGATGAGCGTCGGCACCGCGATGCCCACCATGGTCGCCGACCTCGGCGGGCAGGCGCTGTACTCGTGGCCGTTCACCGCGTTCCTGGCGGCCAGCGTGGTCGGCACGGTGCTGTCCGGCCGGGTGGCGGACACCCGAGGGCCACGGCTGCCGCTGCTCGCCGGGCCGGTGTTCTTCGCCGCCGGCCTGCTGGTCGCCGGGTTCGCGCCCACCATGGAGCTGCTGCTCGCCGGCCGGGTCCTGCAGGGTCTCGGCGGCGGCATCCAGATCGTGGCCCTGTACGCGCTCGTCGGCCTGGTCTACCCCGAGTCGACCAGGCCGGCCGTGTTCGGGGTGATCTCCGCGGCCTGGGTGCTGCCGGCGCTCGTCGGGCCCGTCGTCGCCGGGCTGCTCACCGAGCACGCCAGCTGGCGCTGGGTGTTCCTCGGGCTGGCGCCGTTCGTGGCCCTCGGCATCGGCCTGCTGGTGCCGATGCTGCGGCGGCTGCCGGAGTCCGAACCCACGCCGCTGGTCCGCCGCTGGCTGATCGCCGCCGCGGTCGCCGCGGCCGCCGGGCTCTCCGCGCTCACCTGGGCCGCGCAGCACCCCTCGCTCGTCACCGCGCTGCTCGCCGCGGGCGGCCTGCTGGTGCTGGCCCCCGCGCTGCGCACGCTGCTGCCGGCCGGCACGCTGCGCGCCGCCCGTGGCCTGCCGAGCGTGGTGCTGGCCCGCGGCCTGCTCACCGGCTCGTTCTTCGCCGTCGAGGCCTACCTGCCGCTCACCCTGACCGCCGTGCACGGCACCTCGCCCGCGCTGGCCGGGCTGCCGCTCACGGTCGGCGCGCTCGGCTGGTCCGGCGCGGCGGCCTGGCAGGGCCGGCACCCGGACATCGCGCGGCACCGTCTGATGCGGGCCGGCTTCCTGATCATCGCGGCCGGCCTGGCCGGCACCACGGTGGGCGCGTTCGCCGCGGCGCCGTTCTGGCTGGTGCTGCCGTTCTGGATCGCGGCCGGCGCGGGCATGGGCCTGGCCATGCCGAGCGTCAGCGTGCGGCTGCTGGAGCTCTCGCCCGCCTCGGACCGCGGCTTCAACTCCGCGGCCATGCAGATCTGGGACATGCTGCTGTCCGCCGCCTGCATCGGTTTCGGCGGCGTGCTGCTGCTCACCGTCGCCTCCGCGGCGGCGCCGGCCCCCGCGGTGATCACGCTCAACGTGTTGATGGCCGGCCTCGCGCTGCTCGGCGCGGTGCTCGCCGCGCGCACCGCGGGACCTCCGCCCGGCGACTGAGCCCACGCCCCCGGCCGGGCTACAGTTGAGAGCACGATGACCTACCTCGACCACGCGGCCACCACTCCCATGGTGGCGGAGTCGGTGGCCGCGATGAGTGAGGCGTTGACCACCTTGGGCAACGCCTCGTCGCTGCATTCGTCGGGGCGGCGGGCGCGCCGCGTGGTGGAGGAGTCCCGCGAGGCGATCGCGGCGGCCCTCGGCGCCCGTCCCTCCGAGGTGGTGTTCACCACCGGGGGCACCGAGTCGGACAACCTGGCGGTCAAGGGCATGTACTGGGCGCGGCGCGCGGCCGACCCGGCGCGGCGCCGCGTGCTGGCCTCCGCCGTCGAGCACCACGCGGTGCTGGACGCCGTGCAGTGGCTGGCCGAGCACGAGGGCGCCGAGGTCACCTGGCTCGAGGTGGACGGCTTCGGCCGGGTGCACGCCGACACGCTCGCCGCGGCCATCGCGGAGAACCCGGACGACGTGGCGCTGGTGAGCGTCATGTGGGCCAACAACGAGGTCGGCACCGTGAACCCGGTGCGCGAGCTGGCCGAGGTGGCCGCCCGGCACGGCATCCCGCTGCACACCGACGCGGTGCAGGCCGTCGGCACGCTGCCGGTGGACTTCCGCGCGGCCGGGGCCGCCGCGCTCACCCTCACCGGGCACAAGCTCGGCGGCCCGTACGGCGCCGGGGTGCTGCTGCTCGGCCGTGACGTGCCGTGCGCGCCGATCCTGCACGGCGGCGGCCAGGAGCGGGACGTGCGCTCCGGCACGCTCGACGTGCCGGCCATCGTCGGGCTCGCGGCGGCGGTCACCGAGGCCGTGGCGCACGCCCCGCGTCGCGCCGCCGAGCTGACCGCGCTGCGCGACGACCTGGTGCGCCGGCTCACCGCCGTGGTGCCGGACGCCGTGCTCAACGGCGACCCCGGGCAGTCCACGGTGGACGACGGGCCGTCGCGGCTGCCGGGCAACGCGCACTTCTCGTTCCCGGACTGCGAGGGCGACTCGCTGCTCATGCTGCTGGACGCCAACGGCATCGAGTGCTCCACCGGATCGGCCTGCACGGCCGGCGTGGCGCAGCCCTCGCACGTGCTGCTCGCCATGGGCGTGAACCAGCGGCTGGCCCGCGGCTCGCTGCGGTTCTCGCTCGGCCACACCTCGACGGCGGCAGACGTGGACGCGGTGCTCGCCGCGATCGGCCCGGTGGTCGCCCGGGCCCGCAGCGCCGGGCTGGCCGGCCTGCGCAGGGGATAGGGTCGCGCGATGCGTGTGCTGGCCGCGATGAGCGGGGGAGTCGACTCCGCCGTGGCGGCCGCGCGCGCCGTGGCCGCGGGCCACGACGTGGTCGGCGTGCACCTGGCGCTCTCGGCGCGGCCCGGCACGCTGCGCACCGGCTCGCGCGGCTGCTGCACCGTGGAGGACGCGCACGACGCCCGCCGCGCCGCCGACGTGCTGGGCATCCCGTTCTACGTCTGGGACTTCGCCGAGCGGTTCGCCGAGGGCGTGGTGGACGACTTCGTCGCCGAGTACGCCGCGGGCCGCACGCCGAACCCGTGCCTGCGCTGCAACGAACGGATCAAGTTCAGCGCGCTGCTGGACAAGGCGCTCGCGCTCGGCTTCGACGCGGTGTGCACCGGGCACTACGCGCGCCTCGGCCCGGATGGCCTGCTGCGCCGCGCGGTGGACGCGGACAAGGACCAGTCCTACGTGCTCGCCGTGCTCACCGCGGACCGGCTGGCGCACGCGCTCTTCCCGGTCGGCGACACCCCGAAGGCCGGCATCCGCGCCGAGGCCGAGGAGCGCGGCCTCGCGGTGGCGCACAAGCCGGACAGCCACGACATCTGCTTCATCCCGTCCGGCGACACCCGCGCCTTCCTCGCCGCGCGGCTGGGCGCCACCCCAGGCCCGCTGGTGGACGACGAGAGCGGCGAGGTGCTCGGCTCGCACGCCGGGGTGCACGGCTTCACGGTCGGCCAGCGGCACGGCCTGGGGCTGGACCGCCCCGCAGCCGACGGCCGCCCGCGCTACGTGCTCGGCATCGAGCCGGTGTCCGGCACCGTGCGGGTCGGCGCGCGGGAGCGGCTCGCCGTCACCGGCCTGGTCGGCGAGCGCCCGGTCTGGACCGGCGCCGCCCCCACCGGCCCGGTCGAGTGCGTCGCCCAGGTCCGCGCGCACGGCGGTCTGGCGCCCGCGGTGGCCTCCCTCGACGGCGACGCGCTGGTCGTCGAGCTACGCACCCCGCTGGAGGGCGTCGCGCCCGGCCAGGCCGTCGTCCTCTACCGCCCGGACCCCGCCGGCGACGTCGTTCTCGGCAGCGCCACGATCACCCGGGCGTGCCGTTCGTGGGACCCTTAATTATGGGTGATGATCGATACGATGCCCGGGTGAAGACCACCATCGAGCTCGACGAGCGATTGCTCCGCCGCGCCAAGGAACGCGCCGCCTCGCACGGGCGCAGCCTGCGCAGCGTCTTCGAGGAAGCGCTGGCCACCTGGCTGGACGAGCAGGAGTTCAACCGGCCGGCGCCCCGGCTGCGGGATGCCCGGTTCCACGGCGCCGGCGGAACGACACCGCTGGTCGATCTACGGGACTGGGACGCGGTGCGAGACACCGTGGACGACGAGCGGTGGGGTGACGCGTGATCGCCGTCGACACCAACCTCCTCGTCTACTCCAGCCGGGCCGAGCTGTCGCAGAACGAGGAGAGCTTCCGGCGCATCGCCGAGCTGGCCGAAGGCACCGAGCGCTGGGCACTGCCCTGGCCGTGCCTGGCCGAGTTCCTCTGCGTGGTGACCAACTCCCGGCTGTTCCCGGTCCCGACGCCTGTCGAGACCGCGCTCGATCAGGTCGACGCCTGGATCGACGCCGGCCCCGTGCTGCTCGCCGAGACCCCGCGCACCTGGGACCACCTGCGAGACCTGGTGGGCATCACCGGGCTGACCGGACCGCGCCTGTACGACGCCCGGATCGCCGCGATCTGCCTCGACCACGAGGTGCGCGAGCTGTGGACGTCGGACCGGGACTTCTCGCTCTTTCCCAAGCTCCGTACCCGAAACCCACTGATGGGCGGCCCGTGACCGAGTTCTCCTGGCCCGGCGCCGCCGGTACCGGCGTGGGTTCCATGCCCGGCACCGACCCCGTGGAGGCCGCCCGCACCGTCGCCGGTGAGGTGCCCGAGCTGCCGTACCTGCCGGAGCTGCCGGGCCGCGGCCTGGGCGCCGACCTGATCGGCCGGACCGCGGCGCTGCTGGTGGACCTGGCGATCGAGGAGGTCACCTCCGGCTACCGCGTCACCGCGCGCGCCGGCCGTGACCACCAGCGCGCCGTCGGCCTGCTGCGCGCCGACCTGGACGCGTTCGACGAGGCCCTGGACGGGTTGCGGCCGGCCGTGGTGAAGGTGCAGGCCGCCGGACCGTGGACGCTGGCCGCCGGCATCGAGCTGCGCACCGGGCACCGGGTGCTCACCGACCCCGGGGCGGTGCGCGAGTTCACCGCGAGCCTGGCCGAGGGCCTGGCGCAGCACGCCGCCGAGGTGGCGAAACGCACCGGCGCGCACGTCGTCGTGCAGCTCGACGAGCCGGGCCTGCCGGCCGTGCTGTCCGGCCGGCTGGCCACGCCGTCCGGGCTGGGGACCGTGAACCCGGTGCCGGCGCCGGACGCCCAGGCCGCGCTGCGTGAGGTGCTGGCCGCGCTGCCGCGGCCCGTGGTCGTGCACTGCTGCGCCGCCGAGCCGCCGATCGGCCTGCTGCGCGGCGCCGGCGCGGACGCGGTCTCCTTCGACCTGTCGCTGGCCCGCGCCACGGCCACCGTGGACGACATCG
>DASWTI010000639.1:0-7481 GCA_036402215.1 Pseudonocardiaceae bacterium | reverse complement strand
GCGGGTTCGTGCTATTCCGGATCGGCCGGCTGCGCTGGGGCGCGGCGGACAGCCGCGCGCTGGCCGTCGAGCTGACCCACCGGGTGCGCGACGAACTGGTGCTGGCCGGCGCGCCCGAGGGCCTGCGCGTCGAGCAGGACGAGCCGCAGGCCACCCACGTGCCGGCCGGGCACACCTCGCGCACGTTGCTGCCGCACCACGACGGGCAGCACTGCTCGTACCTGACGCCGAGCACGCACGACGACCCCGACTGGCGGCCGCAGTGGCGGGAGTTCGGCGACTCCGGCTACACCACGACGCCGGTGCACAAGGCGTACCACGGGGTGTTCATTGCCGATCCCGGTGACGGGCTGAGCGTCACCACGTACTACGACTGGCTCGACGTGCTGCACACGGTGTACTCAGAGCGAACCGGGGCCCCGGCCGGGACCCGTGAGGTGGCCCGCTGGCTGGGCACGAACCTGCGGGCCGCGGTTGCCCGCCGGCCCCTGCACGGCAACCCCTACCCCGGCCTCGGCGGGATGCTGGGGCTCACCGGGGACGTGTGGCACGGGGTCTCGCTGCACCACGCCGAGGCCGACCTGCCGGCCGACGTCCGCGCGGCGTACCCGGACACCGGACCGCTGGCCGCCGCATGCCCGTGCGGCGACTGCGTCGGCGAGGCCGCCCGGCTGCACTGCCACCAGGTGCTGCTGGCCACCGGGCGGCGCTGGCGGGACTTCCGCCGCCGCTGGGAGGTGCTGGTGCCCGGCGAGCGGTTCGACCTGGTGTTCGGGCACAACCTGACCATGTTGCACGGCGGGCTGGCCGGCAGCGCCGGTCGGGTCATCGAACCCCTGTGCCTGGTGGTGGACGACCCGGCCGGCCCGCGGTACGAGTCGTGGCTGGCCGCCTCCTGGCGCCGGCACCGGTCCGCCGATGGGTGAGCTGCGAGAGTTCACCGGCCGGCGCGGCCTGCGGGAGATCGAACGGGTTGGCAGCGGGCTGGAGTTCACCGTGTTCCGGGCGCTGACCCCGGCCGGTGACCCGGTGGTGCTGCGCACGCCCAACGGGGACCGCTACCAGTCCAATGCCAACGACCCGCTGGTCGACACCCGGGCCCTGCTGACCTGGGAGCACCGGATCACCGGCTGGCTGACCGAGCGGGGCGTCCCGGTCGCCCGGCCGCTGGAGCTGGCCCTGGCCGACAACGGCCCCGACGTGCTGGTCAGCGCGTACGTGCCGGACGACGGTGGCCCGGTGGACCCGGGCCGGCTCGGCGCCCTGCTGGCCGCGCTGCACCGGCTGGACGCCACCGGCCTGACGCCGGTCGCAGCCGGCGGTGGGCCGGCCTCGGCCGTCGTGGTCGGCCGGCTGGTCCGGCGCTGGGCGACCGCGGCCACCCTCGCCGACCTGCCCGCACCCCCGCCGCCGAACACCCTGGCTGGCCTGCTCACCGGCCGACCGACCGGGAGCCTGCTGCACCTGGACGTGCGCCGGCCGAACCTGCGCTGCGCGGGCGGCGCGGTCTCGGCGTTGCTGGACTGGTCCAACGCGCTGGTCGGGGACCCGCTGCTGGAGCTGGGCCGGCTCGTGGAGTTCGCCTGGCTGCCGGACAACGGGCTCGACCTGTCCGCGCTGCGCGACGGCTACCGCGCCGCCGGCGGGCACTGGCCGGAGGACGAGCCGGCGCTGCTGGTGCACCAGCTGGACGCGGCCGTGATGCTGGTGCTGGTCTTCGTGTCCGAATCGCCCGACCCGACAGCCGGGCGGCACGCCGTGGACCGGCTGACCCAGCTGCACGGCGAGCTGGTGTCGAGGACGTGACCACCGCGCCGACGCGCTTCGCGGCGCGGCTGCTGCCCGCGCCGGGCGCCGAGCGGGCGCTGGCCACGGCCGCGTTAACCAGCTCGGTCGGCCAGGGCGTGTTGCTGTCCTGCGGGGTGGTGTTCGTCGTCCGCGTGGTGGGGTTGGACGCCCGGCAGGTCGGCGCCGGCCTGACCGCGGGGGCCGCGCTGGCGCTGCTGCTGCCGGTGCCCGTCGGCTGGCTGGTGGACCGCGTGGGCGCCCGCCGCTGCTCGGTGCTGTTCGCCGCCGGGACCGCAGCCGGCACCGCCGGGTACGCGCTGACCTGGTCGTTCCCCTCGTACTGCGTGGCCGTGCTGCTGCTCGGCGGGTCCGTGGTGGGGCTGGGCATCACGCACAACGTGCTCGTCGGGGTGCTGCTGACCGGCGGGGACCGTATCCGCTTCAAGGCCTACCAGCGGTCGGTGCGCAACATCGGGCTGTCCCTCGGCGCCCTCGTCGCGGTGGTCCCGCTGCAGGCGGACTCCCGGCCGGTCTACCAGGCGGCGCTGGGCCTGGTCGCGGCCGGCATTGCGGCCAGCGGGTACTGGACCGCGCGGCTGGCCGCCGACGGCCGGTCGGGGCCGCGGGCACACCCGCTGTCCGCGCTGCGGGACCTGCCGTTCGCCGTGACGGCTGTCCTGTGCGGGCTCACCGCCATCCGGTACAGCGTGCTGACCGTCGCGCTGCCGCTGTGGGTGGTCGAACGGATGCACGCGCCGCGCGGGCTGGTGTCGGCGATTCTGGTGCTGAACACCGCGCTGGTCGTCCTGGTCCAGGTCCGCGCCGCCCGTGGCGCGGCCACCACCCGGCAGGCCCGCGGGCTGAACCTCCGCGGCAGCTTCGCCCTGGCCGGCTCGTGCCTGCTGTTCGGGCTCGCCGCGGCCGCCCCGACCGAACTCGCGGTGGCGCTGCTGCTGACCGGCGTGGTCGTGCTCACCTTCGGCGAGATGTGGACCTCGGCGGCGGCGTGGACGTTCGCGTTCGGCCTCACCCGCGACGGCCGGCACGGCCGGTACCAGGCGGCGTTCGCCCTGGGCACCGCCCTCGGTTCGCTCGGCGGGCCGGCCGTCGCCGTGTGGCTCGCCGCCGGCACGGCCTCGACCTGGACGTTGGGGGCAGCGGGGTTCGCACTGGTCGGGGCGGCGACGGCCGGCGCGCTGAGCTGGGCACGGTGGACCGGTACCGGACGGGAGGACGCTGGCTGATGCGCATGGTGGTGATGGCCGAGCGGAACCTGACCCCGCTGGACGCCAAGACCGCGGTGGGCCTGATCAGGTACCGCCCCGACGCGGTGGTCGGCGCCATCGACAGCACCCGGTGCGACGGCGACGTCGCGGCTGCGCTCGGCCTGGACATCGGGCGCGGGATGCCGGTCTTCCCCGACGTACCGACGGCGCTCGCGGTCCGGCCGAACACCCTGGCGATCGGCGTCGCGCCGGCCAACGACCAGCTCTACCCGCACTACCGGCGGCAGATCCTGCTGGCCGTGGAAGCGGGCCTGGACATCCTGAGCGGCCTGCACTTCCGGCTGTCCGACGACCCGGAGATCGCCGCCGCGGCGGCCCGGCACCGGATCCGCCTGCACGACGTGCGCATCCCGCCGGCTACCAGGCGGGTGGCCGGCCGGGTGGACCGCCGCCGCGGCAACCACACGGTGCTCGCGATCGGCTCCGACGGCTCGGTGGGCAAGATGACCGCGATGCTCGAGCTGGACCGCGCGGCCCGGCGCGCCGGCCTGCGCAGCGCGTTCCTGGCCACCGGGCAGACCGGCATGATGATCGCCGGCGGCGGCCTCGCGGCGGACACCATCGTCAGCGACTTCCTGGCCGGCGCGGTGCAGCAGCACGTGGTCGAGCTGGCCACGCGGGCCGACTGGACGTTCGTCGAGGGCCAGGGCGCGCTCAACCACCCCGCTTACTCGGCCGTCACGCTGGGCATCATGCACGGCGCCCTGCCGGACGCGTTGATCATGTGCCACGCGGCCGGGTCGACCGCGCTGCAGGGTCGGCCGGACTGCCGGTTGCCCGCCCTGTCCCGGCTTGTCCGGGCCAACGAGGAGGCGGTCAACCTGGTGCACCCGCGCGGTGACTGCGCGGTCGTCGGGGTGGCGCTGCGCACGCTGGGCCTGTCCGACGCCGAGGCCGCCGCCGCGGTCCGCGAGGTCGCCGCGGAGACCGGGCTGCCCACCACCGACGTGGTCCGGTTCGGCGCCGGAGAGCTGCTCGATGCGTTGCTGCGGCACCGCGACGGTGTCCCGGACCGGAGGGTTGGCTGATGACTGTTCTCGTGGTGGGTTCGCGCCCGCCGGTGTTCGCCGAGGCCGCGGCCCGACTGGGCGTGGACCACGACGTGGTCTACGACCCCGAGGAGACCCCGCGCACCCCCGAGGTGGCACCCCGGCGGGTGTTCTGGCTGCCGTACATGAGCGCGCCGGAGTCCGTGCTCGGGCTGCCGGACCTGCACCGCTACGACGGGATCGTCTCGTTCACCGACTACGGCGCGATGGCCGCTACCCTGGCCACCGCCGTGTGCGACCTGCCCGGACCACCGGTCGACGCCGTGCTGCGCACCCGCAACAAGTACCTGATGCGCCAAGCGCTGCGGCGGGCCGGGCTGGCCCAGCCCGCGTTCGGCCGGCTCGGCCACGACGTGCCCGAACCGCACCACTTCCCGATCGTGGTCAAGCCGCTGGACGGCACCGGCAGCTCCGGCCTGCGGCTGGTCACCGCCGCACCCGGGCTCGGCGTGGTGCCGCTGGGCCGGGCCATGATGTGGGAGTCCCACCTGGAGGGCCCGCAGTACACTGTCGAGGGCATCGCCCGTGCCGACCACCACGAGGCCCTCGCCGTGACCGGCAAGGTGATCTCCGGCCCACCGCACTTCGTGGTGCTCGAACACGACACCCCGGCCGAGCTGGACGACGCGCTGCGGCGGCGGATCACCGACTACGTGGCGGACTGCCTGGGTGCCCTCGGCGTCCGCCACACCGCGACCCACACCGAGGTCGCCGTCCACCACGGCGAACCCAAGCTGATCGAGACCCACACCCGCCCGGCCGGCGACCAGGTGCCGTTCATCACCCGCCTGACCACCGGCTGGGAGCAGAGCGAACTGGGCCTGGTGGAGGCCTGCCGCGCACCCCTCACCGCACGCCCCCACCCCGTCGTCGGCCGCTTCGCCCGCACCATCCACTTCACCCCGTACGACAGCGACCGCACCGCCCTGGCCAATCCCGCCTGGCTGGCCGAACACCCTGAGGTGATCGCGCACGACCTCAGCCGGATCTACTCCAACCGCTCGTCCTCGCACGACTCCCGCTGGGGCCACGACCCACGCTGGGGCAACGTGGTCATCGCCGGCCCGGAACGCGACACCCTGCGCACCGTCAGCAAGAGCATCCGCACCACCGTTCGCCCGACCTGAACTCCGGGACTCCACGCTCCCGACCGTCGCGACCCGGCGGCCGGGGCCCGGAGGGGACTGCTCCAAGATCGGTGTTTCCGGCCCGACACGCCGGGCTGAGGTCCGGCGGGATGGGCACTGAACCTTGCCAACCTGGTTGTCGGGGTCGGCTCGCGGTGGAGGGGGCTGCTGGCCGGGATGGGTGAAGCCCCTGGTAGACGGGTGATGCCTAGATCAACTCGTCTTGCCAGGAGCTTCGTGTGTCGTCTTACCCGTCTGGGATGTCGGTGTGTACTCGTGGGCTGATCATGCTCGCTGACGCGTTGCGGCGACGCCGGACCGAACTGCGCAGCCGGTGGCGCAGGTCGGACCCCGGTAGGCAGGCATTGCTGGTCCTGGCCCACCTGCGCAAGGGCGACACCTACGCCGAGCCGGCCTGCGGGTTCGCCGTCGACACCAGCACCGTCTACTGCTACCTGAACGAGGCGCTGGAGCTGCTGGCAGCAATGGCTCCCACGCTGGCCGAGGCGATCGAGGTGGCCCGCCGCAAGGCCTACGTGATCCTGGACGGCACCCTGCTACGCATCGACAGGGTCGGCATGACCGACGGCTCAGATCGGCCGTTCTACTCCGGAAAATACAAGCGACACGGAGTGAACGTGCAGATCCTGGCCGACCCGATCGGCCGGCTGATCTGGATCTCGCCCACCCTGCCCGGAGCCCGCCACGACATGGGCGCCGCCCACGAGCACGGCCTCATCGACGCCCTCACCCCCACCCGGGGTCCGCGTCCCGGCAGACAGCGCCTACCAGGGCGGCGGCCCCGCGATCCGCGTCCCCCAGCGCCGGCGCCAGCTCGACCCGGACACCGGCCGCTACCGACCCCTGTCGCGCAACCAGAAGCAGGTCAACACCGCCCACGCCCGCCGCCGCGGCCCCGGTGAACGGGCCGACGCCCAGCTGAAGAACTGGAAGGTCCTCCGCAAGATCCGCTCCAGCCCCAACCGGGCCACCACCCTTGTCCAGGCCGTTCAGACACTGATCCTCACCGGCTGAAGCCAGGATGGCAAAGGCTCACTGTCATAGTCGAGGCCCGGAGCACGGACACGCTGCTGGACAGCACCGATTCGAAAGGCATCGCACCGACACCATGTCCACCTTCTTGCACACCTCCATAGGCGCCGAGAAGCGCGTCAAAGCGGGCGTGTCGGTGCGCCACGGCGCACCGATGTGCTTCTCTCAAGACCATGACGACCCCCACCAGTCCGATCGGCTCGCCTCAGCACCCGGTCGACTGCGACCGCGTGCCGTGCGTCGGGTTGGACGAGAGCACCGACCCGCCAGAGTGAACAGACCGGCCGACCCGGCGGCCGTTGATGCCACGCAAGACGCCACACGACCCCTTCCAAGATCGCGGACATAGGTGTTCAGCAGGTCACAAGGTGGGCGCGGCAGGTTTCGAACCTGCGACCACTCGCGTGTAAGGCCACCCCGCGGCGCGCTGCGACGTCTCTACCAGCAGCTTTCCTATCTCGCCGGTTGCCACCGTACCCGTTTCTCGCTGCCATGGGAGCGGTTCCATGCCACAACTCATGCCACGACAGTTGGCATGAGCTACGGCAGCCTCAGGTGCGGCGCCGCGCGCGGTACGGCCAGCGTCAAGACCCACCCCGAGCCGTCGTAAACAACGGACCCAACCGGCTCCGGCCGGACCAGACACATCCTCGACGCAGCCACCCGTGACTGCCCCAGGCTCGCATACCCGGGCAATCACGGCCCCGCTACGGCAACCCCGCGGCCATGCCTTGGCAGCCTTGTGTGCGGCTGTCTGTGATCTTCAGTCTTCGTTCGACACCACGACTGTCGGCAGGGCCGTCGGGCACGCTCTGAGGGCTGGTGGGTGAGGGCGGCCGCTGCCATCGGGCACCGTCCACGCAGCGGGCGGCGAGGTCGACGTTGCGATCCTCGGCCGCCGGTGAGGGCGGCCGCTGCTGGTCGTGCCGATGCGGTCGGCGATGACGTAGTTGGAGTTGCGATCCTCGGCGGCCGGTGAGGGCGGCCGCTGCACCCCGCTCAACAGCGCACCGCCGCGGCCCATCAGGTTGCGATCCTCGGCCGCCGGTGAGGGCGGCCGCTGCCGGCACGCGCGTGCTGCCCCTGCTGTGCGCCGACTTCGAGTTGCGATCCTCGGCCGCCGGTGAGGGCGGCCGCTGCATGGTGACCGCCAGGGTTGCCACGCTGGCCGTGTTCGA
>DASWTI010000638.1:0-7980 GCA_036402215.1 Pseudonocardiaceae bacterium | reverse complement strand
TGGAGCAGGTGGTGCGGCGGCGCGCGCTGGCGGTCGGCGTCAAGGAGACGGCGCGCCGGGAGCCGCTGGACTTCGCGGCGCTGCGCTCGGCGCTCGGCGGCACCGCGCTGCTCAGCCTGCTGCGGCACGGCGACGAGCTGCGCGCGGTGTCGGTGGTGGACGGCCGCAGCCAGCTGCACGTGCTGGGGCCGGCCGAGCCGTTGTACGCGGAGCTGGAGTCGCTGCGCTTCGGCCTGCACCGGCTGGCCCGCGGCGCCTCGCCGCGCGTCGAGCAGGCCATGCACTCCGCGGTGCACGCCTCGGCGGCCACGCTGGACAAGGCGCTGCTCGGACCGGTGCTGCCGGTGGTCGGCGACCGCCCGCTCGTGGTGGTGCCGACCGGGCCGCTGCACGCGCTGCCCTGGGCCGCGCTGCCGTCCTGCCACGGCCGCCCGGTGACCGTGGCGCCGTCGGTGCTGTCCTGGCTGCGGGCGGTACGGGCGGCCGAGTCGCACCGGGGGAGCGGCACGGTCTGGGTGGCCGGACCGGGGCTGGACCACGCGGAGCCCGAGGTGGCGGCGCTGCACGGGCTGGACGGCGGGCGGCTGCTGATCGGCGCGGAGTCCACGGTGGACGCGGTGCTGGCGGCGTTCGGCCAGGCCGCGGTGGCGCACGTGGCGGCCCACGGCCGGTTCCGCAGCGACCAGCCGTTGTTCAGCGAGATCGAGCTGGCCGACGGGCCGCTGTACGTGCACGACCTGGACCGGCTGCGGCGCGGGCCGCGGCTGCTGGTGCTCTCGGCCTGCGAGGCGGGGCTGTCCGGCGTGCGGCCCGGCGACGAGCTGATGGGCCTGACGGCGGCGCTGCTGGCTCGCGGCACGGCCACCCTGGTGGCCAGCGTGGTGCCGGTGCCCGACGAGCCCACGGCCCGGGTGATGACCGCGCTGCACGCCGGGCTGCGGCGCGGGCTCGGCCCGGCCGCCGCGCTGGCCGCCGCCCAGGCCGACGAGGCGCACCTGGGCTTCGTGGCCTTCGGCGCCGCGTAGCCCGGCCCGGAGGCGGCTGCCGGACGTCAGCCGGAGAAGCGGCGGAGGCGGGCGATGGCCTCGTCCAGCACCTCGTCGCGCTTGCAGAAGGCGAACCGCACCAGGTGCCGCCACGGGCCGGGGTCGTCGGCGAAGACCTGCACCGGCACGGCCACCACCCGCGCCCGTTCCGGCAGCGCGCGGCAGAACTCGATGCCGTCCTCGAAGCCGAGCCCGCGCACGTCGGCGCACACGAAGTACGTGCCCTCGCTGCGGTACACCTCGAAGCCCGCGTCCACCAGGCCCTCGCTGAGCCGGTCCCGCTTGGCCTGCAGCGCGGCGCGCAGCGCGTCCACCCAGTCCTGCTCGGAGTTCAGCGCGTGCGCGACCGCCGGCTGGAACGGGGCACCGCCGACGAAGGTGATGAACTGCTTGGCGGCGCGCACCGCGCCCACCAGCTCCGCCGGCCCGCACACCCAGCCGATCTTCCAGCCGGTGGCGCTGTACGTCTTGCCGGCGCTGGAGATGGACAGTGTGCGCCGCGCCATGCCGGGCAGCGTGGCGAGCGGCCGGTGCGTCAGGCCGTCGAACAGCAGCTGCTCGTACACCTCGTCGGTGATCACCAGCAGGTCGTGCTCGGTGGCGAGCGCCGCGACCTCGGCGAGCTCCGCGTCGGTGAACACCGTGCCGGTGGGGTTGTGCGGCGTGTTCAGCAGCAGCGCCCTGGTGCGCGGCGTGACGGCGGCGCGCAGGCCCGCGGTGTCCAGCTCGAAGTGGCCGGTGGCGGGGTTCGCGCGCAGCGGCACGGACCGGCGGGTGGCGCCGGCCATGGCCACCGCGGCCGCGTAGCTGTCGTAGTACGGCTCGACCAGCAGCACCTCGTCGCCCGGCTCGACGAGCGCCAGCAGCGTGGCGGCGATCGCCTCGGTGGCACCCACCGTGACCAGCACGTCCGTCGCCGGGTCGTGCTCGATGCCGTACGCGCGGCGGCGCTGGTCGCTGATCGCCCGGCGCAGCTCCAGGGTGCCGGGGCCGGGCGGGTACTGGTTGACGCCGCACGCGATGGCCCGCTGGGCGGCCTCCAGCATGCCGGGCGGCCCGTCGGTGTCCGGGAAGCCCTGGCCGAGGTTCACCGAGCCGGTCCGCAGGGCCAGCGCGGTCATCTCGGCGAAGATCGTCGAGGTGAACGGGCGCAGCCGGCTCACGAGGGAAGGGGTAGCCACCCGCTCATCCTGGCAGCGCCCGCCGGGGCCCCGCACGAGCCCGACCCGCGAAGGAGCGGCGCACCGGCCGCCGGACGGGAACAATCGGGGATGTGCAGTTGACGATGAACGAGCAGGCCAAGCAGCAGGACCTGCGCCGGATGAAGCTGGTGGCCACCGGCTTCCTGGTGCTGGTCACTGTGATCTACGCGGTGGCGCGCTACTTCGACAACCCCGGCGGGCCGGCCTGGGTGGGCTTCGTGCGGGCGGCCGCCGAGGCCGGCATGGTGGGCGCGCTGGCCGACTGGTTCGCGGTGACCGCGCTCTTCCGGCACCCGCTGGGCCTGAAGATCCCGCACACCGCGATCATCCCGCGCCGCAAGGACGCGCTGGGCACGAGCCTCAGCCAGTTCGTCAGCGGGAACTTCCTGTCCGAGGTGGTGGTGCGGGACAAGGTGCGCCGCGTCGAGTTCGCCCGCCGCGCCGGGGAGTGGTTCTCCGACCGGACGCGCGCCGAGCGGGTCACCAAGGAGCTGGCCACCGCCGCCCGCGGCGCCGTCACGGTGCTGCGCGACGAGGACGTGCAGGACTTCCTGGAGCAGGCCGTGGTGCGGCGGCTCACCGAGCAGCAGTGGGGCCCGCCGCTCGGCACGCTGCTCGGCCAGGTGCTCGCCGACGGCGCGCACCACAAGCTCGTCGACCTGGTGTGCGATCGGGCCTACGACTGGGTGCGGGACAACCACGGCACGGTGCTGCGCGTGGTGGGCGACCGCGCGCCGTCCTGGTCGCCGCGGTTCGTCGACGAGCTCGTGGCGGACAAGGTGTACGGCGAGGTGCTGTCCTTCGCCTGGGCGGTGAAGACCGACCCCGAGCACCCGATGCGCAAGGCGGTGGACACCTTCCTCGCCGAGTTCGCGCACGACCTGCGCTACGACCCGGCGACCATCGAGCGGGCCGAGGCGATCAAGTCCCAGCTCGTCGCCCACCCCGCGGTGCACGAGCTGGTGGGTACCGTCTGGAGCCGGACCAAGCAGATGATCCTGGACGCGGCCGAGGACCCGTCGAGCGAGCTGCGCCGCAAGGTGACCGACGGCCTGGTGTCGCTGGGCAAGCGGCTCAGCTCGGACGCCGAGCTGCGGGCCAAGGTGGACGGCTGGATCGAGGGCGCGGCGGCGTACGTCGCGACGCACTACGCGGAGGAGATCACCACGTTGATCACGGACACGGTGGAGCGCTGGGACGGCGACGAGACGTCCCGCAAGGTGGAGCTGCAGGTGGGGCGCGACCTGCAGTTCATCCGGATCAACGGCACGGTGGTCGGCGCGCTCGCCGGCCTGGCCATCCACACCGTCTCGTTCCTGGTGTTCGCGTGAGCGGGGACGGGGGCGGCGACGGGCGCCGGCTGCTGGTGCTCGGCGGTACCCGGTTCCTGGGGCGGCACACCGTGGAGGTGGCGCTCGCCGAGGGCTGGGAGGTCACCACGTTCACCCGCGGTGTCTCCGGCTCACCGCCGCCGCGGGTGCGCGCGCTGCACGGCGACCGGACCGACCCGGCCGACCTGCGGGCGCTGGCCGCGGCCGGCGAGTGGGACGTCGTGGTGGACACCTCGGGCTACGTGCCGAGTGAGGTGGGGCTTGCGGCCTCGCTGCTGGCGGATCGCGTGGGGCACTACGTGTTCGTCTCCTCGATGAGCGTGTACCCGGACATCGACTCCACGGTGACGCGGGACGACTCGCCGACCTTCGAGTGCGGGCCGGACGAGGAGTGGCACGGCACCGACGAGGAGTTCGTCGGGCACTACGGGCGGCTCAAGGTGGGCTGCGAGCGGGCCGTGGAGCGGCACTTCCCCGGGCGCTGCACGCAGGTGCGGGCGGGGCTCATCGTGGGGCCGTACGACAACGCCGAGCGGCTGCCCTGGCACGTCTGGCGGATCGGCAAGGTGGGTGGCGAGGTGATCGGGCCGGGCGACCCGGCGACCGGGCTCTCGCTCATCGACGCCCGCGACCTGGTGGCCTGGATGCTGCGCTGCGGCGCCGACGGCGTGGCCGGCGCCTACCTCGGCACCTCCCCCTCGGGGCAGACCACGTGGGGCGAGGTGTTCGGCGTGCTGCGTGAGGTGTCCGGCTCGGACTGCGTGATCACCTGGGTGCCGGACGAGGTGCTGGTGGCGGAGGGCGTGGGCCGCTGGCAGGAGCTGCCGTTGTGGGTGCCGATCGCCGAGGCGCCGCACACCTGGGACCACGACCCGGCTGGTGCGCTGCGCACCGGGCTGCGCTGCCGGCCGATCCGGGACACGCTCGCCGACACCTGGGCGTGGCTGAGCACGCTGGACGGCGTCCCGACCCGGCCGGACCGGCCGTCGGCGGGGATCGCGCCGGAGAAGGAGCGGCGAGTTCTCGCCACCTGGCACGCGATGCGCTGACCAGCACCGACGCCGCCCGGCGCGCCCGGCGATCGAATATGAGCTGCATTCGGCTATTCGGCTTATACCGGTCTCGTGATCACGTCGTTACCGTGGGATCCCCAGTGTCAGAGATCACCTTCGTCGGGGAACCTCGGGAGAAGCGAATGTCGTCACGTCGTCGTGCGGCCGCGGGAGTGGTGGCCGGACTCGCAGCACTATTGGTCACGGGAGCCATGGTCGCGGCTCCCACCGCAGCCGCCCAGGACACCCGGCCCACCGCCGTCGTCTCCCTCGGCGACAGCGCCATCTCCGGCGAGGGCGCCGGGAACTACGAGCCGGGGACGCGCGGGGAGAACGGCAACTGGTGCCACCGCTCGGCCAACGCGCTGATCCACCGGACCGCGCTCGCCCAGCACACGTTCAACCTGGCCTGCTCCGGCGCGGACGCCGCCAACGTGTCGCTGGCCGACACCTCGCACTACACCGAGGGCTCGCAGGCCCGGCGGCTCATCGACCTGGCCCGCCAGTACCGCGTCACCACGGTCGTCGTGCAGGTCGGCGCCAACGACGAGCCCGCGTTCGCCGACACCGTGCTCACCTGTGTGGGCGCCTGGATCAACTTCCTGGGGCGCTCCTGCTCCAGCACGCTGAGCGGCCAGTGGCCGGGCCGCGTTGCCGCCATGGCCCAGCGCGTGATCGTCGCGGTGAACGACGTGAAGTCGGCGATGAACCAGGCCGGCTACGCCAACGGCACGTACAACCTGGTGGTCACCTCGTACGCCTCGCCGTTCACCGAGAACATGCGCACCATGCACGGGCCGGACGGCTGCCCGATCCGGATCTCCGACGCCCGCTGGGGCCGGACCAGCGCGGTGCCGCAGCTCTCCGAGGCCCTGCGCGGCGTGGCGAACGCGACCGGCGCGAAGTTCCTGGACTTCTCCCGCGCCACCGAGGGCAAGGAGGCGTGCAGCAACCGCACCAGCTCCTCCAGCGGTGAGTGGCAGAACCGGATCAAGGTCGACCCGTTCGCCTGGTGGTACGGCGGCCTGGACGCCATCGGCATCCACACCGCGCAGGAGTCCTTCCACCCCAACGCCGCCGGCCACGCCCAGCTCGGCCGCTGCGTCACCGAGTTCGTGACCTCGGGGGCCGGCACCGCCCGCTGCCTGATCGGCTCCGACGGCAACCTGCACGCCGTGGCCTGATCCCTTCTCCTGTCGTGCTCGGCGTGGGCCGCCCGGGAACATCCGGGCGGCCCACGCCGTTGTAGCCACTGGTCGGTGCGGAACGTGTCCCCGGGCCTCACCCATCGCCGTCGCGGAATACCGTCCGGCTGGAGCCGCGATGTGCCACTCGCCGAGAGGCGACCGCCGCACCGACCCCTTACTTCCCCGGCCCCGCGCCGCGTCCCCGGCCGCCGCTCCCGGAGTGCCGGCCGGTCCGCCGGGCACCGGACGCGTCCCGGCGGCGACGATGAGGGTGACGAAGGGAGCGGATCATGGCGCTGCGACTCGGTGCGGTGGTGCTGGACTGCCCGGACCCGGCGGCGCTCGCGGAGTTCTACGCCGCGGTGCTCGGCCGCCAGGTGGCGCCGCACGACGCCGGCGGCGGCTGGGTGGACGTGCCGGACCCGGAGGGCGGCCCGAGCGTCTCGTTCCAGCTCGACCCGGCGTTCCGGCCGCCGACCTGGCCGGAGGGCGAACGGCCGCAGATGCTGCACCTGGACATCGTGGTGACCGACCTCGACGCCGAGCACGAGCGGGTGGTCGGCCTCGGCGCGCGGCTCGTGGACGACACGCACGCGACCTTCCGGGTGTACCTCGACCCCGCCGGCCACCCGTTCTGCCTCTGCGCCTGCTGAGCGCCCGCGCTCCCACAAGGCGAGCGGTTCTCGCAGCTCACAGCTCTGAGTACACACCGGATCAGGTGAGCACCGAGCCGGTATACGCAGGGTGTATACGTCGTGTGTATAGTGCGGCGGCATGGGGATCGGACACGCGCTGCTGGGGCTGTTGGAGGCCGGGCCGCGCCACGGGTACGAGCTGAAGCGGGCCTACGACGAGCGGTTCGGCGCGGACCGCCCGCTCGCCTACGGGCAGGTGTACTCGACGCTCTCGCGGCTGCTGCGCGACGGGCTGGTCGAGATGGACGGGGTGGAGCCGGGCGGCGGGCCGGAGCGCAAGCGGTACGCGATCACGGCGGCCGGCGTCACGGACGTCGAGCGCTGGCTCGCGGTCGCCGAGAAGCCCGAGCCGTACCTGCAGAGCACCCTGTACGCCAAGGTCGTGCTGGCGCTGCTCACCGGCCGCCCGGCCACCGAGGTGCTGGACAGCCAGCGCACCGCGCACCTCGCGTCGATGCGGGAGCTGACCCGGCGCAAGCTCGACGGCGACCTGGTGGACCAGCTCGTGTGCGACCACGCGCTGTTCCACCTGGAGGCGGACCTGCGCTGGCTGGAGCTCACGGCGGCCCGGCTCGACCAGCTCGCCGAGCGGGTGCGGGCATGAGCGCCCCGTCGGCCGCGGTGGACCGGCGGGTGGAGGCGGGCCAGGTGCTCATCGAGGCGACCGGGCTGCACCGGTCGTTCGGCGCGACCAAGGCGCTGGACGGCGCGGGCACCGAGGTCCGGGCCGGTGAGGTGCTCGCGGTGATGGGACCGTCTGGCTCCGGCAAGTCCACGCTGCTGCACTGCCTGGCCGGCATCCTGGTGCCGGACGCGGGCACCGTCAGCTACGCCGGCGTCGACCTGGCCACCATGTCCGACCGGGACCGGACCGCGTTGCGCCGCAAGGACTTCGGCTTCGTCTTCCAGTTCGGGCAGCTGGTCCCGGAGCTCTCCGCGCTGGAGAACGTGGCGCTGCCGCTGCGGCTCGCCGGGGTGCGCCGGCGGCCGGCCGAGGCGTCGGCGCGGGAGTGGCTGGAGCGGCTGGAGGTGGCCGACGTCGCGGCCAAACGGGCCGGGGAGATGTCCGGCGGCCAGGGTCAGCGGGTGGCCGTGGCCAGGGCGCTGGTCGCCGGGCCGCGCGCGGTGTTCGCCGACGAGCCGACCGGCGCGCTCGACTCGCTGAACGGCGAGCGGGTGATGACGCTGCTCACCGCGGCCGCCAGGGAGACCGGGGCCGCCGTGGTGCTGGTGACCCACGAGCCGCGGGTGGCGGCCTACGCCGACCGGGAGATCGTGGTCCGCGACGGCCGGGTCTCGAGGCCGGCGTGACCGGCGTGCGCGGCTGGGCGCGGGACCTGGCACTCGGCGTGCGGCTCGCCCTCGGTGGCGGCCGGGACGCCTGGGCACGGTTCGCGCTGACCGCGGTCGGCGTCGGCCTCGGAGTGGCGGTGCTGCTGCTGGCCGCCGGGCTGCCGGCCGCCGAGT
>DASWTI010000637.1:0-25703 GCA_036402215.1 Pseudonocardiaceae bacterium | reverse complement strand
CCCGCCGTCCGTGGTCAGTTCAGCTCCGCGGCGGGGCCGACGAGCGGGGCGACGGTCTTCTCGATCCAGGTGTCCGGCTGCTGGTCGCCCGGCGGCACCAGGATCGTCCGGGTCACGCCGAGGTCGGCGTACCGCCGCAGGTCCGCGAGGAACACCTCCGGCGTCAGATCGCCCCGGTACAGGATGGTCTTCTCGATCGCGTCGTAGTCACGGCCGAGGTCCTCGCAGTGCCGCCGCAGCACGTCGAGCTTCTCGCCGACGAACTCGACGGACTGGCCGAAGATGTTGCACGCCTGGGCGTACTGGGCCACCAGCCGCAATGTCTTCCGCTCGCCGGTGCCGCCGATGAGGATCGGCAGCGGGTCGCTGATCGGCGCCGGCACGCACATGGTCTCGGCCAGGTGGTAGTGCTTGCCGTCGAACGGCCCGCGGTCGTCGGCCCACATCTGGCGGCAGATGCGCAGCGTCTCCTCCAGCCGCTCGAAGCGCTCGGCGACCGGCGGGAACGGCACGCCGAGGCCGGCGTGCTCGCGCTCGTACCAGGCGGCGCCGATGCCCAGCTCGGCGCGACCGCCGCTCAGCACGTCCAGCGAGGCGACGATCTTGGCGAGCAGCGCCGGGTGCCGGTAGGTGACGCCGGTGACGAGCAGGCCCAGGCGCGCCGTCGAGGTGTGCGCGGCGAGGAACGCGAGGCCGGTGTAGCCCTCCAGCATCGGCTCCTCGGCCGGGAACATCGCCTCCATCTGGAAGTAGTGGTCCATCAGGCTCAGGTGGGCGACGCCCGCCTCCTCGGCGACGCGGCCGGCGTTGGCCAGCACCGGCCCGATCGCGGCCGGCCCGCCGGGCCAGGTGAACTGGACGAAGTGGATTCCGAGGCGCATGGCGCCATCATGCACCCTGGAGCGCACTCCAGCTCCAGCCCGGACGGCTCCTCGTCTGGAGTCGATCAGGAAAGCGGGCGGACCCGGGTACTGTCGAAACTCGTTCGGTTCTGTCGGTGCGGAGGGAGACGATGGAGCCATGAACCTGGCCCCGTACCGCGCGGTGCTGGCCCTCCCCGGCGTTCGCGGGCTGAGCCTGCTGGCGCTCGTGGCCCGCATGCCGGTGGTGTCCATCGGGGTGGTGTTCACCCTGCACGTCGTGGTCGGGCTCGGGTACGGGTACGGGCCGGCCGGGCTGGTCGGCGCGGCCGGCACGATCGGCACGGCGCTCGGCGCCCCCGCCCTCGGCCGGGTCGTCGACCGCTACGGGTTGCGCCGCATGCTGGGGGTCACCACGGTGGCGCAGGCCGCGTTCTGGGCGTGCGCGCCCTGGCTGCCGTACGCGGCGCTGCTGGTCGCGGCGTTCGTCGGCGGGCTGCTCACGCTGCCGGTGTTCTCCGTGGTGCGGCAGGCGCTGGCCGCGATGGTGCCGGAGGGGCGGCGGCGGGCCGCGTACTCGCTGGACTCGATGTCCGTGGAACTGTCGTTCATGGTCGGCCCGGTGGTGGCCGTGCTGGTGTGCACGCAGCTGTCCACCACGGTCGCCATGCTGGGCATCGGCGTGCTCGTGGTGGCGTCCGGCGTCGCGTTGTACGCGCTGAACCCGCCGGTGAAGTCCGAGGGCTCCGGCGCGGCCGGCCGGGTGCCGGTGCGCGTCTGGCTGCGGCCGGCCATGGTGGCGGTGTTCGTCGCCACCACGGCCTGCACCCTGGTGCTGGCCGGCGCCGACGTGGCCGTCGTCGCGGCGCTGCAGAGCACCGGCCAGGTGTCCTGGGTGGGCCTGGTGCTCGCCCTGTGGGGTTTCATGTCCCTGGTCGGCGGCTTCGTCTACGGCGCGATCAAGCGCTCCATCAGCGGCGTGCTGCTGGCGCTGGTCATGGCCGCGTTCACCATCCCGGTCGGGCTGTTCGGCAACACCTGGTGGGTGCTCTGCCTCGCCCTCATCCCGGCCGGCGTGCTGTGCGCGCCCACGCTCGCCGCGCTGGCCGACGAGATCAGCCGCCTGGCCCCGGAGTCCGTCCGCGGGCTGGTGATGGGCCTGCACGGCTCCGCCCTCACCGCCGGCTTCGCCATCGGCGCCCCGCTCGGCGGCGCCGTCATCGACGCCGCCGGCCCCTCCTGGGCCTTCGCCGTCACCGGCGTCGCCGGCCTGGCCCTGGCCCTCGCCGCCCTCGCCGTCGTCCGCGGCCGCCTGGCCCCACCCGCCTCGATGGTCCTGGATCCCCAGCCCGCACCGCACCCCGCCCCGGTCCCGACCCCAGGGGCGTAGGGCAAGTACGTGGCGTACTTGAGGTACGTCGCCCCATGCTCAGCGCATGAACGCCTTGCACTTCGACTCCTACACCGCGGCACGTGCTCACCTGAAGGATCTGCTGGACGCCGCGACGCGGGGCCGGGTCGCGACCGTCCGGCGGGACTCGACCCGCAGCGCCATCGTCGATGCCGAACGGTTGCGCTACTTCCTGGCCCGCCTTCATCCGGCCCGGGCCGAGATCGTGGCCGAGGCCGGCGGGTGGTCGATCTTCATCCCGGGCGTTCCGGTAGCGGCTGACGGTGCGACGCCCGACGAGGCCGTCGGTGAGATGATCGACGCGCTCCGGGAGTACGCCGAGGACTGGCAGGACCGGGTCGCCGACGCGCCGAACCACCGCGACAACTGGGGGCTGGTCCAACTCGTGTCCCTGAGCGACGACGCCCAGCTGCGGGAGTGGCTGGTCGGTACCTCGTCGTGAACCGGCCGCAGCCCACGCGGTCCGATCACGATCGCTGCTGCAAGCTCGAAGGCTGGGAACGGGACCGCGATGCCCGGGGCAGGACCGGTCCGCTGGATCGGACCGACTACGGGGTCGGTATGTGGCGGCACATCCTGCGTGATCAGTCGCAGGTGGACGACGAGACCTTCTGGGCCTGCGTCCGCGACGGCGTGCTGCCGTCCCGGGGGATTCCGACGCCGCCGAGGGAGTCGGTGCCGCTCGGGGTGGTGCACCTGCTGCTCACCCGGGTCGGGTTGTCGCCGGACGAGGTGGCGGTGATGGACAAGGCGCAGGCCGTCGAGCGGCTGAGTCGTTTCTGGGTGGATGGCGCCTGAGCGTTCCCCGCCATGAACGGGCCGCCCGTCGGCGCACTCGTCAGCGCGTGTCGTGGCGGACCCAGACGTTGGGCTCGACGTAGACGGCGATGTCGTGGGCCTGGGAGACGAGGACGGGGCTGAGGCCGCCCGGTACCTCGACGGGGCCGTCGGTGTCGAAGGGCAGCCCGGTCCAGGCGCGCCAGCGGGCGAGCGGCGCGCGCACCGTGCCCGAGCACGGGGCCACGCCGACGACGGTGGCGCCGAGGCGGACGTGGACGCGCAGCCAGGGGTCGGCGGGCAGCCCGTCCTCGCGCAGCCGCGCCGCGTACTCGGCCATCGGTGTCCACGGCTCGTCCGCCTTGCGCGGCGGCCGCACCGGCACGATCAGCTCCGGGTAGCCGAGCGCGGCCGCGGCCGACCGCATCCCGCGCAGCACGTGTGCGGACAGCCCGCCGCGCAGGCGATCCGGGTGCACGGCGACCTCCAGGGCGCACAGCGTGTCCGGCTCCCGCCCGTCCATCGCATCCTCCGCGGCCCACACCGCGACCTGGTCCCAGCCGCCGTCGGGGTAACGCCGGCGCTCGCCCTCCGGGGCCGCCGCGGCGAACGGCACGCACACGCCGCGCGCCACGCACTCGCCGTCGTCCAGCAGCACCACGGTGGACTCCGGCCAGTGGCGGGTGATCCGGGTCCGGCGGACCAGCGCGGCCACCTCGTTGCCCTGCATGAACTCCCCGCCCGGCGGGTAGGGGATGGCGAACGCCGCCTCGGCGAGGTCCGGCCGTTCCGCCAAGGTCACCAGTTCCATGCCCACCATCCTGGCCGCCGCCCGGCGTGCCCGGGCCGAGGCGACCGCCGCCGACATCGCGCGGGGACCGGCCGGTGCGGAGTGCGTGCCGTGGCGGCGTGGGTGATGGGCCGGACCGACGCCGGAGAACACCGCCGACATCGGCCTGCCGCGCCGCCTGCACCTCGCCGCAGAGGCGCGTGCCACGCATTCTTGACGGCACGGGTGCGGTTGTTCTCTAATGGGCGCCGTGCCGCGTGGCGCCGCCAACGGAGAACGGCGGGTAGCTGGGCGAGCACCTTACTCAAGGGGTTGATGCCGTGAACGTCCACGTCACCGGACGCGCCTGACCCACGGCGCCCGCGCGTTACCCCACGCGCGCCAGTACATCACGTCCGACGCCGCGCCGCCGTGCGCCCGCGCCGGTATCCGCGCGCCTCGACACAGTCATGCCGCGCCATTCCTGATCCGTCGTACGATCCTGCCCGAAAGGATTCTCCCGAGTATGCCCGTGGAGTTCAACCACACCATCGTCCTGGCCAAGGACAACCATGCGTCCGCCCGTTTCCTCGCCGAACTGCTCGGCCTGGAGGTCGGCGAGGAGTGGGGCCCGTTCGTCCCGGTCGCGCTCAGCAACGGCGTGACGCTCGACTTCGCCACCAGCCCGGTCGACCCGATCCCGCTGCAGCACTACGCCTTCCTCGTCACCGAGGCCGAGTTCGACGCCGTCCTGGCCCGCATCGAGGCGGCCGGCCTGGACCACTACGCCGACCCGCGGATGAGCGAGCGCGGCATCAACCGCAACGACGGCGGCCGGGGCACGTACTTCCTCGACCCCGGCGGGCACGGCATGGAGGTCATCACCCGCCCGTACGGCTCCGGCGGCGGCCGGTTGCCGTGATCCATTCCCGCGGCCGCGCGGGTGACCTGTCGTGACTATTCCGGCCAGTGCAATCGGTATCGCATTCACGCGTGCGCTTGACCTGATATTTCGTGGACCGCGACGATCCTCAGGCGGGCGTACAGATCCGTCCGCGGAAAGGGGATCAGGTGAGCACTCCCGCGCATGATCGCGAAGCGCTGCTGGCCGGGACCCTCGTATCGATGACGGCGTCCGAGCCGACCGGGCTGATCACGGAAGATCCATTCGACTGTGATCTCCTCGACGGCAACGCCGAGCACACCATGTCGATGTGGCGGATCCACTGGAGAGCGGCCGACGACTGAGTCGAGCCGGTGACCCGGTAATGCCCGCACCCCTTGCACCGAACGGTCGCGGGAGGTGCGGGAACGGCCGCACGGGGAGGACGACGAATGCTCGCGACAATGGACCGGGTCTGGGCCGGGGTGGACCGGCTGCTCGACGACTACGCGCGCGTCGCGCCGGGCGACGTGGTGGTCGTCGCGTACACGCCGGAGAGCCGGGAGCCGGCCGCCTGGGTGGTGACCACGCTGCACACCCGCGGCGTGGACACCCGCCCGCTGCTCATGCGGCCGTTCGACGACCCGGGCCTCGCCGCCCGGCTGGAGCCGCTGCTGCCCACGCCGGCCGAGCTGGACGCACCGCCGGGCCGCCGGCTGGTGGTGATCACCACCGAGCGGGACACCATGTCGCACACCGGCGTGCTCCGCGACGCCCTCGCCCGCTACCGGCCGGAGCAGTGGCTGAGCGCGCGGATCATCAGCGCCTCCGCGGAGTTCTTCACGCACGCCATGAACGCCCCGGCCGCGGAGCTCTCCCGGGTGAACGCCGCGCTGCTCACCCGGATGATGGGCGCGCGGCGGCTGCACGTCACCACGGCCGGTGGCACGGACCTCACGATCGAGCTGGACGGCGATCGGTACCGCTGGCTGAGCAACCGCGGCGCGCACCGCCCCGGCGGGTTCATGATCCTGCCGCCCGGCGAGGTGGCCACCTACGCGTCCTCCGTGGACGGCGTGTTCGTCGCCGACGGCGCGTTCAACGTCAATGTGTTCACCCGGCTGGACCCGCGGCTCGCCGCCCACCCACCGCGGATCGAGCTGCGGGGCGGGGTCGCGGTGGACTTCTCCTGCCCCGACCCGAGCGTGCGCGAGCTGCTGCGGCTGTGCTTCGAGCGGCCCAACGTGCGGCGGGTCGGCGAGGTCGGTTTCGGCACCAACGCGGCGATCCCGGACTACGTGCCGCTCAACTCGCACATCAACGAGCGCCGCCCCGGCCTGCACCTCGGGTTCGGCCAGCACAACCAGAGCATCACCGTCGTCGAGTACGAGAGCGACGTGCACCTGGACCTGATCGCCGACGGCGCGCTGGTGCGGGTGGACGACGAGGACGAGCCGATCGACCTGGCACACGTGGCGCCGACGGACGCGCCGCACCCGCTGATGGTGCTGGACGAGGACATCGACGGGGACTGCTGCGGGCTGTGGCTGGAGGACCTGCGGGCCGGGCGGTGCGTGCCCCGCGCGGTGCCCCCGCCGGAGCCGGGAGGGGACCGTGGACCGGCGGCCGGCCGCGCCGGACCGGCCCGTACCGGGTCCGCGGGCGGGGGACCGGCGTGACCGTGTCGGTGCCCCGGTTCACGGCGGCGCCCGATCCGGCGGCCGCGCTGGAGCTGCGCCGCGAGCTGGAGCGCGTGCTGGTCGCCGACCTGCGGACCTTCTGCACGGTGGCGCAGCGCTCGCTCCCGGCCGCCGCGCGCACCGCGCTGCTCACCGTCGATCGGATCGACCCGGCGCGCCGCGCCACCCCGTTCCTGTACGCGGTGCACCAGGACCTGCGGACGGCGCTGCGCGCCCAGGACCGGGCCGCCGCGCTCGTGCAGCTCGACCACCTGGTGCTGGTCGGCCAGGCCGACGAGCTGCACCTGGACACGCTGCGCATCCGGCCGTTCGACGGCTTCAGCCCGGTGGACGAGGTGTTCACCCGCACCATCGCCGAGTCCGACGAGGAGGGCTCGGTGCCGCCGCCGCGCGCCGTGGACGCCGCCGTGGCCAGGGCCGCCGTGCTGGACACCGAGCGCGCGCTCGCCCGGCTCGCCGAGGTGGACCCGGACCAGGCCGGTGAGGTGGCCGAGCTGGTGGCCGAGATCGTGCTGGCCGACGGCGGCCCGCTCGGCATCACCACGCTGCGCTGCTTCGGCACCGTCCAGCTGCGGCGTCCGCCGCGCACCGGCTCGCCCGCCGTGGTGCGCGACCTCATGGCGGCCGTCACCCAGGAGGCCGCGCACCTGGCGCTGTTCGCCATGACGCACGCCGACCCGCTGCTGCACGACGCCCACGAGGGCCGCCACGCCTCGCCCGTCGGCCGTGCCCCGCGCACCCCGTACGGCATCCTGCACGCCACGTTCGCGCTGGCCAGGCTCACCCGGCTGTACGCCCGGCTGGCCCGCGCGGGCGACCCCGAGGCCGCGGCCCGGCACGCCGAGCAACGCCGGCGCTTCCACCACGGCTACCGCACGCTGCTGCGCCACGCCCGCCCCACCGAGGCCGGCCACGACGTGCTGCGGCGCTGCGCCGACCTGGCGGACGGGTCGTGAACGACGTCCCGCCACCCTCGGCCGGGCGCCACTGCACCTCACCGTGCTGCTCGCCGCCGGCCTCGGCCCGGACGTCCACGGCGCCGTCCGGGGACACCCCGAGGAGCGCCGCTCGGCGACTGGCTGCTCACCCCGCCGCCGACCCGGACTGCCCGCCGCCGGACGAATACCTGGCCCGGCCGGCCGTGGTCCCGTACGGGTCCGCGCTCGTCGCCCGGCTCGCCGCGAGGCGCTCGCCGCTCGACCTGCCCGGCGTGAGCGGCCAGACGCCACTGGCCGGCTCGTCGAGGGCGGCCAGACGGCCTCCGACGAAGCGCTCACTGCGCTGTCGACGGCGATGGCCGGCTGGCGGCGCCGCTGGTCGCCCGCGCCGCCACCTGCCCCTCGCCGTCCCCGCCCACCCCGGCCGGTGAGCGCGGTGGCGCGCCGCCGCGCGTGGTGGCGTCAGATGGGCCCGGTGACGGTGAGCCGGGTGAGCCCGTCGAAGGTGTCCAGCGCGAACGGTGCGCCCGCGTCGAACGAGAACACGCCGTTGTCGTCCAGCCGGAAGTCCGGCTCGGCGACCACGCCGGCGCGAACCTGCAGGTGGTACGGATCGGCCGGCAGCAGGACGACCGTCTGCACGCCGCTGGTGTCGAAGGCCAGCCCCGCCACCGGGTGCACCAGCACGCCCGTGCCGCCGGCCGCCCGGGCGTCCACGATGAGCGGGTAGCCGTAGAAGGTCAGCGTGCCGGTGCCGCGTCCCGCCATGTACCCGTCGAACCGCGCGTCGTACCACCACGTGCCGTCCCGCCGCAGCGCCGCGCGGAAGTTCACCGTCCGGCCGCTGCCCTGCTGCCAGTAGTAGACCGTGCTCGGCAGCAGTCGCACCGTCTCGTGGCTGATGAAGTCGTCCCGCGTGTTCCCGGCCTGGACCGGCAGCACCCCCAGCCCCGGCAGGTACCGCGCGTCCACCGTCACCGGCAACCCCACCAACGTCAGCCGATTCGTGCCGTCCCCGTCCAGGAAGTGCTCGAACTCCGCCGGATAGTCAATGTTCCCGGCACCGTCCACCCGGAACATGAAATCCGCCGCCGGACTGTACGTCCAGATCCGATGATCCACACCGCTGGGCAAGGTCACCGTCTGCACAACGGCCGAGTCCAGGAACCCGGTCATCGGGTACACGCTGAACAACCGCGCCGCCAGCCCTCGCGCGTCGATCTCCACCTGGAACTCCGCCTGCGCCGCCGCCGACGGTGCAAGCAACCCCGCCGCACCCACCGCAGCCAGTACCACGACCACCGCACGCCTCAGCACGATCGCACCACCCTTTTGGCCCATGACAACGGACGAGAACGCCCACTGTACAAAGCCACGGTCATATTCAGGAATCGGCTGAAAGGTCTCCGTTCCTCTCTCAATAATTCGTATCAGGCCGGCCGCGATTTGCAGTCGTCCGGCACGCGGTCAGACCGGTCACCACCGCTGGTCCCCGCGCCCGCGAGTGGCTAGGGTCGGGACTGGAACCGCAGCTGCGCGGCCTCCTCGGACGAGTGCGTCGTACCCGACCCGGACAAGACGACGCGACGGAGGTTCGTCGTGGCGTGGATCGTGTTGGTCATCTCCGGGATGCTGGAGACCGTGTGGGCGGCGGCCCTCGCCCAGTCACGCGGGTTCGGCCGCCCCGTCCCGTCCGTCGTTTTCGGGGTGGCGCTCGTGCTCAGCATGGCCGGCCTCGCGTACGCGCTGCGCACCCTTCCCGTCGGTACCGGCTACGCCATCTGGGTCGGCATCGGCGCGGTCGGCACGGCGGGCTACGGAATGGTGGCCCTCGACGAACCGGCCACCGCCGCCCGCCTGCTCTGCCTCACCGCCATCGTCGCCGGCGTGGTGGGCCTCAAACTGGTCCACTGAGCCGCCGACCGGCGGATACGCCGAGGCCCCCTGCATCTGGAGGGGGCCCTCGGTCGTCGTGCCGTCAGGCGGCGGGATCACGGAGCCGTTAGCAGCGGTAGTGCACGAAGCTGGCCCAACGGGTCCCCTCCGGCGTCAGGACGTGCCAGTAATCCTGGCGTGAGCGTCCCGCGTCGACGCCGTAGCGCTGCGTCCCCGTGGTCATCAACACCGTGCCGTCGTACGCGTGCAGTTTCGCGTAAACGCATCCGTGGTAGCCGCGCCAGAAGTCCGTCGAAATGGTGCGGGTGGCGAACCAGTAGCGGCTGCCTTCGGTGAGATAATGGCAGGAGCCCATCATCCGGTTGCTGCCGATGTCCTGGAAATGCCACCAGCCGTACTGGTCGCATTGATCCGCCAGGTTCGCGGAGGCCGCGGGAGGCACACTCACCGCGAGGCCCACAGCGGCAATGGCGGCGGCCAGGAATGACGTGATCCTACGTAGTCTCAACAGTCCTCCACTCGTCAGCAACGCCGGACGTGACTGTACGAGAGCGCGTCCCGCACAACAAGGGACACCCGCGCCTCAAGATCCTTGTCCACCGCAGGCCGACCTGACGGGATAGGGTCGGCGCTCCAGGAAACGGCCGGAATCCTCAATAGGCTGAATGGGTCAATGCGGCAGGTTCGTGGACCGGCGGTAGGTGACCACGGCCGCGCGACCTCATGGCCAGCGGTGGCCCCACGACATCGGTCACGCAGCGGGACACCCCGGTCAACGTGAGAGGCCCCCTCCGAACCTCGGAGGGGGCCTCTCACGTGCTGTGTTGCTGTCAGGGTCGCCAGATTCACCTTGAATCCCAGCCTGGCCAAGTACGTCCGAGACACGCTCGGCAGGTCTGGCGTGGCCTGATGTCATCTTGCCCCCCGGCCTGGTCGCCTTCTGGCGGCTGGGCCGGGCCGCCTCAGCCGTCGATGTCGGGCTCGTCGCCCCACAGCCCTGAACCGGCACTATGCGCGATGGCCGATCCGGCAGAGGCCGACGGGGCGAACGGCGAGCTGATGGCCGCCGACTCAGTTGATCGGTAGACCAGGCGATCGCCAACGATGGTGCCGACGTAACGGCCATTGGAACCAAACACTTTTGACCCTTGAATCCGGCCGAACTGCCGACCTGACGGGTTGAACACTTGGTCGCCGCGCACAGTCAGCGGTACGCCGTTCTTGGTGTAGAGGCTAGCCATCTGGCCCTCCTGATCTGATCATCGCACCGCGCGAGTACCTGCCATCGACCGCAGTGCTATGGCCTCACGATACAGCTCGACCGGGTCAAGGCCGGGCGTAGCCCAGGACGACACGACGGCCAGATCAACCTTGAGCATCGTTCGGACTGTCCACATATAGCACCGCAAAGCCAAGCAATCTGATTTTCACAGGAGACAACTACATATGGAACAAGCCCATCTACTTCAAGGAGGTATCGCCTCTCAACAGCTAACCCCCGCGTGGGTACGCCACGCCCACACTTGCTATAGCCCACACGGCCCGACCGGTCATCCAGATCAACGTGAGCTTGACCTGCACTGGCCGGGCGTGCCGCGACTCGAAGACCTTGGCTCGGTCAGCCGACCGGAACTGGAGATGACCAGTCGGCTTGTGTCGGCCGTGGTCGAAGCGCTTGACGGCCGGCGACCGGTGGCCCAACTTCAGCCGCGTCTCCATCCCAGCGTGTACGCAGCCATGCAGACGCGCGTAAGACAAGCCGTTAGGCCATCCCACGCAACGCGCGTCCGTTCGCTCCATACCTTCCAGCCAGCCGACGGCGCGATCGAGGCTGCGTCAACCCTGGAACGCGCAGGTCGTGTCATGGCCCTGGCAGCAAGGCTTCAGCGGACCAGGCCGGGATGGCTGTGCACGGTGCTGCGGGTGATTTGACATCCACGTATGCCGCCCGATCGCCAGCGACGACCCCGATCGGGTGACTCTGATCGACGGGGCTAACGTGGGCCGTCCAGATCACGACGAGGTTCAAGTCGTACTAACAGGTCGCTTGACCAGCAAGCGGCAATCAGGAGAAAATGAATGCCATATGGTCAAGCCAACTGAAAAGCCGGACGTCGGACCTGCCACGGCTGATACCACGGCCTCAGACGAGGCCATAGCCAGCATGTACTTGCACACCCTGCGTGTGCAGAACTTCCGCTCTTGCGTTCAAACCGAAGTAAAGTTTCACCCCAATCTGACCCTTCTGGTGGGTGAAAATGGCGTGGGGAAGTCAAACGTCATCGAGGCTTTGCGACTCGTCACGAGCCCGCTAAGCGGACGCCGAACACGCTACTTCGAGGAAAGCGACCTGTCTTTAAGCGCGCCGTCAACTCAGATCGAACTGGAGGCGATGTTCGCAGGCTTGACCGGGGCGCAAGGGGGGCAGCACATGAGCGCCGTAGACCTGCAAACGAACAGGGCCTATTATTCGGTTCGCTATCAGGCGGATGGCCAACTGGCGGCCCGGTCGCGTACGACATATCTCGTCGGCAAGCCAGCCAGCATCGACTCCGAGCGAGATGTGCGCGAAAGAATAAATCACGTCTATCTAGAACCACTTCGGAACGCGCAGCAGCAGCTTGACTCGGCAGCCGGCAACAGAATCAGCCAGATTATCAGATACTTGACGTCTCCTGAGGACCAAGCAAGCTTCGTGTCAGAAGCTACGAGCAGCCTGCACAAGCTTAAGGACCATGCCGTTGTCAAACAGACCGCAGAGGCGATCAGGCATCATGTTACCCGCCTTACCGGTCCGGTAAGGCCACAGGAAATCGGCCTTGAGTTCCACGAGGTGCAGCTTCATCGTCTTGCCCGCAATCTCCGCCTCAAGATGGCGGAGAGCGGTGTCGACCTTGCCGACATAGCTGACTCCGGCCTCGGCTACGCCAACTTGACTTTCATCGCCACAGTAATTCTGGAGCTTCGGAACGCAATGGATTCCGAGCTCACCCTCTTTCTCGTTGAGGAACCTGAAGCTCATCTGCATCCACAGCTTCAGATGGTGCTGCTCGACTACTTGGCCGAGCACGCTAAAGCGTCTGCGCGCGACGACAAGCACGATCCCGCGGGTCGGATTCAAGTCATAGCCACAACCCACTCGCCCAACCTGGCGAGCGCCGTGAGCACCAATCAGGTGGTTACCCTCAAGACCGGCAACGTTGCGGTGGGTGAAGATCGACAAGGACGGTCTACGCTTGCTCTGCCTCTCGCCGATCTGTCGCTCGAAAAAGATGAGCGCCGCAAGATCGGCCAATATCTCGACGTATCGCGGTCGGAACTTCTCTTCGCAAGATCCGTAATCTTGGTCGAAGGGATTGCCGAAGCAGTATTGCTCCCAGCTCTGGCACGCCTCATTTATCCCGATCCAGAGGATGCGGATTCACTACGCAGGTTTCGCGCCGTCTCCCTGATCAACGTCGGCAGTGTCGACTTTAAGCCCTACATGAGGCTCCTGCTTCAAGAAGTTAATGGGATACGGCTCGCGGACTTCCTGGTCGTTGTTACCGACGCCGACCCGTTGGTCAAGAATAAGGATGCCGATGAGGGCTCGGACGATAACGAGGACGACCAGGAAGCGTACAATCGTGCACAAGATTTGAGAGCGCTCATTGTCGAGCTTGGCGCTGGTGATATTGCCCACGTTGCCGAGGCGCCTCATACACTTGAAGCGGATCTATTGTGTGATGTCCACGTAAACGGCCCCGTGCTGGAGAAGGCGTTCTTAAGTCAGAAGCCGCGATCCGCAAAGCAGTGGAAAGAAATAACCGAGGCTGACTCGCCGGAGGAGGAGATGTACCGGCGACTGAGGAAGTCCAAGAAATTCCTGAGGAAGGGTGAGTTTGCGCACTCTCTCGCCGTAGAACTTTCCCGCGCCACAGCCTTCAACTGCCCTCCCTATCTCGAAGAGGCAATTCGAAAGGCGGTTGAAACCCACTAACATGGTCGAGTTCACTACCGCTCAACGCAAACTTTTCGAATCTCCTGGCGGTGCGTTCATTCCAGCGTGTCCAGGCGCCGGCAAGACTCAAGCAATGGTGCAGCGATTCATCAGTCAACCAGGCCGGCCCGACCGGCGCGGACTTGCGTTGTTATCGTTTACCAACGCTGCGATCTTTGAGGTTGAAGAAAGGTGCGCTCGGCGCGGGCATCTTCTCAAGAGTCCCAACTACGTTGGCACGATCGACGGCTTCATTAATCACTTCGTCGTAGGCCCAGCCTACAAGTCCACCATGCAACAACTGCCCACCTTCAGGGACACCTGGTCGAGGTCGCACTCTGGCGACTTTCAAGAGGGTGCTTTTCACTACCAGTTGGATTGGTTCGCATTCGACGCGGTAGCCGGGACGGCGACCTTGCTCATTGAGAGAGTGCCAGGGAAAGAGCGTAGCCGCTTCTCTAGCGCCCCATATGGGCACGGTAAAGCCGAAAGGCGTGCTCTAGGCATCTGGAAGAGGCTCATCGCTACGGGTTATATCGACTGCACCCAGGCTCGCGTACTAATGCAGCAGTACTTGTCTGATGCTCCTATCCGGGCACGCCTTCAGGGGCTTCTGCAGAACCGATTCTATGAGATCATCATTGACGAAGGTCAAGATTGCAGCTCGGACGATCTACTGCTTCTAGAATTCCTCCATTCCTCTAACATCAACCTCGTTATGGTGGCCGACTTCGACCAGGCCATCTATGAGTTTCGAGGATCAGACATCAATGGCGTCCGCGAGTTCTCTAGCCGGCTGCCCCAGGGCGACCGACTAGACGACAACTTCCGCTCCAGCCCTAGCATCTGCCGGCTAGTGGACCACTTACGAGGTTCAGGAGATAAAGATCGCCCGGCTGGCCCTTTCAAGGACATAAACACTCCTGTCCACCTCCTTGAGGTTGATCAACTTTCGAAGGTTCATACTCGGGTTTCCGAAGTTTTGAAGTCCGAGGGGGTCGAACTCGACGACTTCATATACCTCGCCCACCGTACGAGTACCGCTCGCGCCTGCGCCCAAGCTGGATCTAGTCAGCCTTCGACTAATAACAAGCTGGTTAGGCTAGGCATGGCCACGAATCTGGTATGCGCGCCAGAAGTAAACGAGACCACGAAGGCTCGCCGCGATGCACTTGTGCTGGTTCAACACGCTCTTCGCGACCTTGCTAGCGACGACACCAAGGGCTTGCCCGACGACGGCTTCTTTGAA
This sequence comes from Pseudonocardiaceae bacterium, assembly GCA_036402215.1. Taxonomy (GTDB): domain Bacteria; phylum Actinomycetota; class Actinomycetes; order Mycobacteriales; family Pseudonocardiaceae; genus DASXTS01. Next base: position 11,241 of record DASWTI010000637.1, on the reverse strand, counting down.
GCTATTGGCGAAACTTCACGTACCTTCACAGAAGGCTGTCTGCGCATCGCCTTGCAACTGAATGCCACCGAACTTGATCCGAAATCCTACCTTGTCACGTTGAAAAAGGTGCTGCAGAAACAGCGCTGGAACCAGTGGGCCGACGCTTCTAGGCTGAGATCACCCAAAGGAAGTATCTGGCCAGATGAGGTGAATAGAGTCTCTTCGGGCATTAGATGGTCGACAGTGCACGGCTTTAAAGGATTACAGTCCCCAGCCGTGGGCCTTGCCATTTCAAGCAAGAGTCTGCCGTCAGGCGACCCCTCAGGGGTCCAACTTTGGAAAGACAGCCAGCACGGCGAACCCCGGCGTGTGCTGTACGTGGGCGCCTCGCGGGCCCAGAAACTGCTCATTCTCTTAGCGGACCGCTCCAGCTATAGCACCATCTCTACAATTCTTTCGCAGTCGGATGTTCCTCACCTACTACATCCAAAGTAGTTCCGCTAGTCATCGTTCGCCTCATTCTCTGCGTCGATGACCTGTTGCCATAGGCGAGTGCTCGCCTTTCGGTCTGGCACAGCCAGCGGCCGGTAGGACCATGACCCGTGCGTGCCATATGTTCCGCGTTGTTCGGTCCTAGTATCGTCATAGCTGAGGAGATGCGGATGGGCGGCCACGAGATTTCCAATATAGGCCAACATGAAGTCATCCGCTTGGTAGCCACGCTCATCGAGGACATCGAGCTCCTCACCGTCATTGACAATAGCCACGGCCTGTCGCTCCCCCTGGGCCACGCTACGCGTTGTCAGCACTTCCTGATCTGGTCCGCCGCTTAGTGGAAATCCTGGCTCTAGCTCGCCGAACAGCCGCCAGCCGCCCTCTGGATGGTCGGCGACGGGCAGCCATGCCTGCGCTTGCCGTTTCCGGGAACCAGGGCTGCCACCAGCCTGCCAGGGCCACACACCCTGCATATCCGGCCAAACCAGCTGCTGCACAGGCGGGAAGACCCCGTTGTAGAAACGGTACAACGTGCCAAACAGAGCGTCGTTCCAGCTTCGATCCACTGTCCGCAGTTGAGTAGAGTAGTTGTCTATGACACCAGTGAACGGCTGACCTTCATCGGGTCGCCCGTTTGCCTTGGCGAGTTCAACGTGCTTGCTTAGCCAACTGCCCATTGGACGCGGTTCAAGTCCAAACATAACGACCTCCGGCCAGCGAAAGCTGTGCCAGAGGCCGATAGTATATGCAAAGGGAACGCTAGTCGCTATCGCCATCGGCGTAAAGCCGTTAAGTACGGCACCCTCGGCCAGGAAGGCGTCCTGGGTGGTGTAGTCGTCAGTACAAACGAGACAACGGCAGGTCGCATCATCCACGGAGAGATTGTACTAGCGCAGCCGAACGAGCTGGCGCACCGTCGAGTAGGTCAGTCGAAGTGGCCAGGGTGCCTTAGTACTGCAACGGCAGTTGGGCGAGGGGGTGACCACGTCGTTTGTAGTGGCAGGCGCGGGCTTGGTGTTGTCGTCGGCGCCGCCATCGTGACCAGGACCAGACGAGATCGGTGCTGGTCGTGGGCCTGCGGGCCAGGTGGATCAGCAGGCGCCGGATCTCGGGTAGCGTGAAGTCGATCATGCCCGTGTCGGGGTGGCTGTTTCCTCTTGGGCGAGGAGGGTTCGGGTGATGGCGAGCCAGGCGTGGGCGAGCATCGCCAGGGTGATGTGGGCATACCAGGCCCGGAAGGAGCGGACCTGGTAGTGGTCCAGGCCGGCGTCGTTCTTGGCCTGTTGGAAGCATTCCTCGATGCGCCAGCGGGTGCCGGCGACCCGGGCCAGGTCCAGCAGGGTGGATCGTCTGGGTCCGTAGCAGACGTAGTAGGCGATCTCGTCGGGTCGGGTGATCGAGCGGCGGGCGAGCAGCCAGTGCCCGCGTCCGGGTTCCCAGAGGATGCGGATCGGTACTCGTGCCCAGTCGTACTCACGCGGGCCATGGGCGCCGGCGCCGACCGAGAGCCGGCGCCACGCTCGTGCCGGCAGGCCCGCGATCAACTGGTCGGCGCGGGCCTGGTGCAGGTCGGTGGTGATCAGGGTGTCGTTGATCCGGGTGGCCAGCACATAGGCGATGTCGTGCTGTTCCAGCCAGAACCGCAGGTACTTCGCCTGGCCGTATGCCTCGTCCGCCGTCACCCACCCGAACCGGACCCCGGCGGTCACGGCACGTTCGATCATCGCCATTGCCAGTCGCGGCTTGGTCGTGAACTCCACCTCGTCCGGAATGTCGGCCGCCCGGCACCGGTCCCGGTCGCCGGCCCACGACTCGGGCAAGTACAGCTCCCGGTCGATCAGGGCATGCCCACGCTCGGAGGCATAGGCGAGGAACACCCCGATCTGACAGTTCTCCGTCCGACCCGCGGTGCCGGAGTACTGCCGCTGCACCCCGGCCGACCGGGTGCCCTTCTTCAGGAAGCCGGTGTCGTCCACGATCAGCACACCATCCCGGCCACCCAGGTGCTCTACCACGTAGTCGCGCAGGTCATCGCGCACCCCGCCGACGTCCCAGTCCGCCCGCCGCAGCAGCCGCTGCATCCCGTCCGGGGACCCCTCACCGGCCCGCTAGGCCAACGTCCAGCCGTTCTTCCGCTCCAACCCCGCCGTCAACCCCAGCACATACGCCCGCACCCGCAACCGCGGCTCCGACCTCGCGAAACGCCCACCGATCCGCCCATACACCCTGTCCAGCTCCGCCACAGCAACATCAACCACCACGACCAACATGATCCACTACACCGAAACCCAAGTGCCGTTGCAGTACTAAGTCTGCTGGTCGATCCGTACAAGCTGTTCCGTGAAGCACCCGACCACCTACGGCTGCTGCTCACCCAAGCTGTCTTCGACAAGCTGTGGATCATGGGCTCGGAGGTCGCCGGCTCGGAGCTGACCGACACGTACCACGAGCTGTTGACCGTGGAAGCGCGGCTGGCCGACGCGGTGAGCAACGAGGCTGAGCGCTCCGCAGACGAGTTGAGCGTCGTGCCGGCACCACGGACCTACCACCGCCGTGTCGGCACCATCAGCGGCGCAGACAGCGACGAAGACGACGAGCTGGTCAGGTTCGCCGCTCGGCTGTGGATCGAGCGCCCAAGCGGACGCCTGCCTGTTGACCTGGCCCCGAACAGCCAAAACCCCGTATCACCTGCGGCGATACGGGGTTCGACGTGCATCATCTGGTCGGGGTGGCGGGATTTGAACCCACGGCCTCTTCGTCCCGAACGAAGCGCGCTACCAAGCTGCGCCACACCCCGGCTTGGAACGTGGGGAAGTCTAGCCCACGCGGCTGCCGGCCCCGAAACGAGTACCCCTGGAACGCTTCGGGGCGCCCACGGAGCGGGGTACGAGGGTCAGGAAACTCGCCTCCGGCGGGCAGGCGAACCGCACCGGGGCGTAGGGGGAGGTGCCGAGGCCGGCGGACACGTGCAGCCAGGTGTGCGCCCCCCAGCGCGAGGCGCCGCGGGCGCGGGTGCGGTCCAGGCCGCAGTTCGTCACCAGCGCCCCGTAGAACGGCACCCGCAGCTGTCCGCCGTGGGTGTGCCCGGCCAGCACCAGGTCGTAGCCGTCGCCGGCGAAGGCGTCGAGCACGCGCGGCTCCGGGGAGTGCGTCACGCCGATCCGCACGTCCGCCTCCGTGCTCGCCGACCCGGCGATCAGCTCGTACTTGTCCCGCTTGAGATGCGGGTCGTCCAGCCCGGCGAACTGCACGGTGCGACCGCCGATCCGCAGCGTGTGCCTGGCGTGCGTCAGGTCCGTCCACCCGTGCTCGGTCATGGCGGCGCGCAGGTCGCGCCAGGGCAGCGCGATCCCGTGGATCCGCTTGTCCGACGGCACCAGGTAGCGCGCGGGGTTCTTCGGGCGCGGCGCGTAGTAGTCGTTGCTGCCGAACACGAACACGCCCGGCCGCCGCAGCAGCGGCCCGAGCGCGCGCACGACGGCCGGCACGGCCTGCTGGTGCGCCAGGTTGTCGCCGGTGTTCACCACGAGGTCCGGCTCCAGCTCGTCCAGCTGGGCCACCCACCGCTGCTTGGACTTCTGCCCGGGCGTCATGTGCAGGTCGGAGATGTGCAGCACGGTGAACGGCGGTTCGCCCTCGGCCAGCACGGGCAGCGTGGCCCGTCTCAGGGTCCAGCGGGTGCGTTCGATGCCGGCGGCGTACCCCAGTCCGCCGATACCGGCCGCGGTGGCGCCGAGGAGCAGTCGTCCGAGTGGATGCACTCGTCCGAGGGTACGGCGCCCCCGCGGCCGGTGACACCGCGGCGTGGCAACCGGAACGGCGGCCGCTCGCGCGTAACCGCGTGACGCGGTCCTGGATGATGATGCCCATGTCGGAGCTCAAGCAGCGGTTGCGGGACGACCTGACGGCGGCGATCAAGGCGAAGGACGAGGTGGTGCTGGCCACCCTGCGCATGGCGCTCTCCGCCATCTCCACCGAGGAGGTGGCCGGCCAGTCGGTGCGTGAGCTGTCCGACGACGAGGTGCTGCGCGTGCTCAGCCGCGAGGCGAAGAAGCGGCGCGAGGCGGCCGAGGCGTTCGCGAACGCCGGCCGCACCGAGATGGCCGCCCGTGAGCAGAGCGAGGGCGAGGTGCTGGCCCGCTACCTGCCCAGCCAGCTCGGCGAGGCGGAGCTGGCGGCCATCGCCCGCGAGGCCGTCGAGGAGGTCGCCGCGCGGCTCGGCGCGCGTCCCGGCCCGCGCGACATGGGCCAGGTCATGAAGCTCGCGACGGCCAAGGTGGCCGGCCGCGCCGAGGGCTCACGCGTCGCCGCGGCCGTCCGCTCGATGCTCCAGGGCTGAGCGCGCCCCACGGCACGAGGGCTCCCCACCGGACAGGCGCCACGACGCAGGCCACGGGAGCGCCCCAGGCAGCACGAAGGCCGGCTCCCGGACGGGGGGAGCCGGCCTTCGCCGCGTCAGTTACCGGGTGGATCGATGCCGGGTGGCTCCGGGACGGGGAGGATGCCGGGGCTGCCGCCACCGCCACCGCCTCCGCCGCCCCCACCGCCGCCGCCTCCGCCGCCGCCTCCGCCGCCTCCGCCACCGGGACCACCGGGGCCGGGGTTGTTCGGGTCGGGCTGCGCGGGCACAGCGCCGTTGCTGACGTACAACGTGACGAGCCCGCCCTGGATGGAGGCGCCGCGCGGGCTCTGGTTGATCACGGTGCCCTTCGGCTGGGAGCCGTCGGTCACCCGCTGCTGCACGCGGAAGCCGCGCGACTCCAGGATGCTCTTGGCCTCGCCGAAGCTCTTGCCGATGACGTCCGGCACCTGGTTGCTCGGGTTGCCGTTGAGGTAGAGCGGGTCGCCCGGCGGCAGCGGGGCCACGGGCAGGCCCTCGTGCAGTGGCGTCATGGCCGCGAACCAGGTGCGGGCCGGCGACTTGCCGCCGAAGATGTTGCCGCGCCCCTTGCCGCACAGCCTGGGCGGATCGCCGTCACAGATGCCCTCGGGGGCGTTGCCGTCGGCGAACGTCAGCACGGCGCCCGCGTACTGCGGCGTGGCGCCGATGAAGCCGGCCGACTCGTGCACCTGCGTGGTGCCGGTCTTGCCGATCATCGGGCGGGCCCAGCGGGCCCGTTGCGCGGCGTTCGTCGCGGTGCCGATCGTGTCGTCCTTGCTCATGCCGATCGCCAGCGTGTTCGCCAGGCCCTCGGGCACGGCCTGCTCGCAGGCGTCCTCCTTGATCGGCACGGCCTTGCCGGTGCGCGAGTCGGTGACCGACTCGATCGGGGTCGGCGGGCACCAGGTGCCGCCGCTCACGATGGTCGCCGCCACATTGGCCAGCTCCAGCGAGCCGGTCGGGCCGGGACCGAGAGTGAACGCGCACTGGTTGCCGTCCTTGGCCACCTGGCCGCGGGACGGGCCGTTGGAGCCGTCGGCCTTGAGCTTCTGCCCGGCGCTGTTGATGCCGTTCATCGCCTCGCGCATGCCGAGCCGCGCCGCCATGTCCACCGTCGGCGCCACGCCCACCTGCTCGATGAGCTGCACGAACGAGGTGTTCGGTGACAGCGCGAGCGCGTCCTGGATGGTCAGGCTGTTCCTGGCGCCGCCCTGCACCGTGTACGCCTTGCCGGAGTCCTTCGGGCACACCTGCGAGGTGTACGTCTGCGGGGCGTCGAGCACGTTGTTGATGCCCATGCCCTTCTCCAGCGCCGCGGCCGCGGTGAACACCTTGTAGATGGACCCGGCGCCGAACGGCGTGGTGGTGCTGGGCAGCCGGTAGGAGCTCTGCCCGGCCGCCGGGTTGTTGCCGAAGTCCCGGTTCGCCACGAGCGCCAGCACGCGGTGCTTGTCCTTGCCGGGCTGCACGACGGACATGACGTTCGCGATGCCTGGCGTGGTCTTCGGCACCTCGGCCTCGGCGGCCGCCTTCGCGGACTGCGTGGCCTTGGCGTCCATCGTGGTCTTGATGACGTACCCGCCGCGCACGAGCTGCTCGTCGGAGATGCCGGAGCGCTCCAGGTAGTCCACGACGTACTGGCAGAAGTGGCCGTACAGCGGGCCGGCGCCGACGCAGCCGTTGGGCAGCGCGTTCAGCGGGTTCACCACGCCCAGCGGCTCGGCCTTGGCGGTGGCCGCGGCCTCGGGACTGATCGAGCGCACCTCCGCCATGGCGTCGATCACCAGGTTGCGGCGCTTGGTGGCCTCCTCCGGCTTGCGCACCGGGTCGTACTGCGTGGTGCTCTTCACCATGCCGGCGAGCAGCGCGGCCTGCGCCACGGTGAGCTTGTCCGGAGTGGTGCCGAAGTACGTGCTGGCCCCGGCCGACACCCCGTAGGCGTTGTTGCCGAAGAACACGATGTTCAGGTAGCGGGCCAGGATCTCGTCCTTGGAGAGCTTGCTCTCCAGCTGCGTGGCGATGCGGATCTCGCGCAGCTTCCGCGCCGGGGTCTGCTCGGTGACCTCGGCGCGCTCGGCGTTCGTCTTGGCCACCACGTACAGCAGGTAGTTCTTGACGTACTGCATGGTGAGCGTCGAGCCACCCTGGGCGACCTCGCCCTTGAGCTGGTTGGTGATCAGGGCCCGCGTGGTGCCCTTCCAGTCGACGCCCTGGTGCTCGAAGAACCTGCGGTCCTCGATGGCCACGATGGCGGCCTTCATGGCCGGCGAGATCTGCTCCGAGCTCACCGGCACGCGGTTCTGCTCGTACATGTGGGCGATCGGGGTGCCGTCCTTGTCGGTGAACGTCGTCACCAACGGCAACTCACCCTCGACGAGTTCGGCGGAGACGCTGTCCACCGTGTCGCTCGCCTGGTTGGACGTGAGGCCGATGCCGCCCGCGACCGGGAAGAGCATCCCGGCCAGCAGGACGCCGGCGAGCAGGCACAGTCCGAGCAGCTTGAGCAGCGCTTTCGTCACTCGCACCCGGCCAGGGTACGCGCCACCCGTAGCGGTGACATGTCATGTCCCGAAATGGAGTGGTCGGTGGTCACCGGCGGGGTACCCGGTGTCCACCGTGGAACCAGACGCCTCTACAGTCCGTCAACGTCTCACGACGTAGGTCGATGGGTGCTCCTCCATCGTCGGTGGACGTGACGGGTCCATCGGAGCGGTGCCCTCGGCATCCGGCGCGCAAATCCGCGAGCGCGGGACTGGGAGCGAGACGGTGGCGGAGGACTTGGGGGCCATGGCGTTCCAGGAGGGGGACTGGCGCCGCGACGCGGCCTGTCGGGACGGTGATCCCGACCGGCTGTTCGTGCGCGGGGCCGCCCAACGCGAGGCCAAGCTGGTGTGCTTCGGCTGCTCGGTCCGTACCGAGTGCCTGGCCGAGGCGCTGGATCATCGGATCGAGTTCGGCGTGTGGGGCGGCATGACCGAACGGGAACGGCGGGCGCTGCTGCGCCGCCGGCCCGACGTGCAGTCCTGGCAGGACGTCCTGCAGCAGGCCCGCAGCGAGACCGCGGACGCGATGCGCGCCGGCTGAGGCCGGGCCACCTCACGCGTCCTGCGCACCACGATCCGACCACCGGCCGGCACGGGAACCCCGCGCCGGCCGATTCGTCATGTCCCGGCCAGGCGCCGCCCGATCTCACGCAGGCCGGTCAGGTCGTGCACGTCACCGTCGAGGGCCGGCACCCCGACCAGCGGCACCGTCGGGTGCGCGCCGCAGAACCGGGCGAGCATCCGCTTCTCCCGGTCGGCCACCTCGATGCGGTCGGCGTGCAGCCGCAGCACGGCGGCGGCCAGCGGCGCCACCCCGTTGCCCTCCAGGGTCTCCGCCGCGGCGAGGGCGCGCGCCGCCGGCAGGTCGGCGAGCACCGGGTGCGTGCGGTTCACCACCAGCCCGGCGAGCGGCATGCCCTCGGTGGACAGCCGGTCCACGAAGTACGAGGCCTCGCGCAGCGCGTCCGGCTCCGGCGCGGCGACCACCACGAACGACGTGCCGGGGGCGCGCAGCAGCTCGTAGGTGGCCTGGGCCCGCTCCCGGAAGCCGCCGAACATGGTGTCGAAGGCCTGCACGAACGCGGCGGCGTCCTTGAGCATCTGGCCGCCGATGATCGTCGAGACGGCCTTCGTGAACAGGGCGAAGCTCGCCGTGGCGATCTTGAGGAAGCCGCGGCCGCCGGCCCGGGCCGGGGCGGACAGCAGCCGGATCATCCGGCCGTCCAGGAACGAGGACATGCGCTGCGGCGCGTCCAGGAAGTCCAGCGCCGACCGGGACGGCGGGGTGTCGACCACGATCAGGTCCCACTCGCCGGCGCCGACGAGCTGGCCGAGCTTCTCCATCGCCATGTACTCCTGCGTGCCGGAGAACGACGAGGAGATGGTCTGGTAGAAGGGGTTGGCCATGATCTGCGCGGCGCGTTCGGCGTCGGCGTGCGCGTGCACCATCTCGTCGAAGGTGCGGCGCATGTCCAGCATCATGGCGTGCAGCTCGCCCGGCGTGTCCGCCCGGACGGGGTGCGGCTGGTTGCCCAGCTCGGGCAGGCCCAGCGACTGGGCCAGCCGGCGCGCCGGGTCGATCGTCAGCACGACGGCGCGGCGCCCGTGGTCGGCGGCACGCAGCGCGAGGGCGGCTGCCGTGGTGGTCTTGCCGACCCCGCCGGACCCGCAGCACACCACGACGCGCGTCGCCGCGTCCCTGATCAGCTCGTCCAGGTCGAGCAGCGGCGGCCGCCGGGTGCTCATCGGACCCCCTGGACGGTGAGCGACTCGACCAGCTCGTACAGGCCGCCGAGGTCCACCCCGCCGACCAGCTCGGGCAGCTCCAGCGACGGCAGGCCGGCCTCGGCGAGGCGGGTGAGCGCGGCGGCCTGCACCTGCGCCCGGGTGGCGTGCGCGACGGTCTCGGCGACCAGGCCGTCGACCACGTCGGGCTTGAGGTCCAGGCCGGCCTCGGCCAGCCCGGCGCGCACCCGTGCCTCGTCCACCCGGCCGGCCGCGGCCGCCGTCATCGAGCGGGTGGCCAGCCGCGACGGCCGCATCCGGTTGCGGATCACCGCGCCGGGGCGCAGGTCGGCGGCGTCCAGCTCGGCCACGGCGTCCAGCGTCTCCTGCACCGGCAGGTCCTCCAGCAGGGTCACCACGTGCACGACGGTGCGCTCGGAGTGCAGCAGCCGCACCACGCCGTCGCTCTGGTTGCGGATCGGCCCGACCTTGGCCAGGTCCGCCATGGCCTTGGTGACGTCGAGGAACTTCACCACCCGCCCGGTCGGCGGGGCGTCCAGCACGACGGCGTCGTAGACGTGGCGGCCGGTGGAGTCGGTGCGGCCGACGCACTCCTTGACCTTGCCGGTGAGCAGCACGTCGCGCAGGCCCGGCGCGAGCGTGGTGGCGAACTCGATGGCGCCCATGCGGCGCAGCGTGCGGCCGGCGAAGCCCAGGTTGTAGAACATGGCCAGGTACTCCATGAGCGCCGCCTCGGGGTCGATCGCCAGCGCGCGGAGCTCACCACCGCCCGGCGCCACCGCGATGCGCTTCTCCTCGTACGGCAGCGGTGGCTGGTCGAACAGCTGCGCGATGCCCTGCCGGGCCTCCACCTCGACCAGCAGCGTGCGCCGCCCGCCGACCGCGAGCGCGAGCGCCAGCGCGGCGGCCACGGTGGTCTTGCCGGTGCCGCCCTTGCCGGTCACCACGTGCAGCCGCGCCCGCGCCAGATCCTCGGGCCATGCGGGTGTCGTCACCCCTGCAGACTACGACCGCGGCCGGATCAGCCCACGAAGAACAGGGCCAGCAGGATCAGCCAGACGCTGGCCGCGACGGCCCAGACCACGAACTGCGGCAGCACGGTGAGCGCGAGCGCCATCAGCACGACCAGGACGCCGAGGCCGATGCCGCCGGCCCGCGCCACGCGCGCCCGTGACCCCTCGTGCCGGGTGAGCCGGCCGCGCACCGCGCTGTCCCTGGCCTGCGCCATCGCCACCAGCACCATCAGCAGGCCGCCCGAGCCGACGGCCAGGCCGCCGATCACCCGCCAGGTCTCCATGCGCGGACGTTACCGCGCCGCGGGTTCGCCGGGCTCCGTCCGGCGGCGGGTGGCACGGGTGCGCCGGGCTCCGTCCCGGGGCCGGGGCGCGCGGTCGTAGGCTCCGTGCCATGACCGCGCCGACCAAGTGGGAGTACGCGACCGTCCCACTGCTGATCCATGCCACCAAGGCCATCCTCGACCAGTGGGGCGAGGACGGCTGGGAGCTCGTCACGGTGCTGCCCGGCCCGACCGGTGAGCAGCTCGTGGCCTACCTGAAGCGGCCCGTGTCATGAGCTGGTCGGACCGTCTCGCCGAGCTGGGCATCGACCTGCCGGCCGTGGTGCCGCCGGTCGCCGCGTACGTGCCGGCCACCCGCGTCGGCTCCCTGGTCTACACGTCGGGGCAGCTCCCGATGGTCGACGGCGCACTCGTGGCCACCGGCAAGGTCGGCGCCGGCGTGAGCGCCGAGGACGCCAAGGCCATGGCCCGCACGTGCGCGCTCAACGCGCTCGCCGCGGTGCACGGCCTGGTCGGCATCGACGCCGTCGTGCGCGTGGTGAAGGTCGTCGGCTTCGTCGCCTCGGCCGAGGGCTTCACCGGCCAGCCCGGCGTGATCAACGGTGCCTCCGAGCTGTTCGGCGAGGTGTTCGGCGACGCCGGCGCGCACGCCCGCTCGGCGGTCGGCGTGGCCGAGCTGCCGCTCGGCGCCCCGGTCGAGGTCGAGGTCATCGTCGAGGTCGGCTGATCCTCACGGCGCCTGCCCCGGGAGCCCCCGGAGCAGCGTGAGCAGGGCGTCGCCGTGCCGCCGGTACGGC
>DASWTI010000636.1:0-2485 GCA_036402215.1 Pseudonocardiaceae bacterium | reverse complement strand
TCGGCGCGCAGCACCCGGAGCGCGGCGAGCGCGGCGCCGGCGGCGGCCGGGGCCAGGCCGGTGTCGACGATGAAGCTGCGCGCGGAGTCCACCAGGTGATCGACGACGGCGCGCGCCCCGAGCACGGCGCCGCCCTGGGCGCCGAGCGACTTGGACAGCGTCACGGTGAGCACCACGTCGGGCCGGCCGGCGAGGCCCGCCTCGTGCACCAGGCCGCGGCCGCCCCGGCCGCGCACCCCGAGCCCGTGCGCCTCGTCCACCACGAGCACCGCGCCACGTGCCCGGCAGACGGCGTGCAGCTCACGCAGCGGCGCGAGGTCGCCGTCCACGCTGGACACCGAGTCGGTGACCACCAGCGCGCGCTCCTCGGAGCGGGTGGCGAGCACCGTGTCCACGGTGCCGGCGTCGTTGTGCGGGGTGACCACGACGCGGGCCCGGGACAGCCGGCAGGCGTCCACCAGGGAGGCGTGGTTGGACGCGTCGGACACCACGAGCGCACCACGCCCGGAGAGCGCGGTCACCGCGCCGAGGTTCGCGGCGTAGCCGGTGGAGAACACCAGGCCGGCCTCGGCGCCGCAGAACTCGGCGAGCGAGTCCTCCAGCTCGGCGTGCAGCGCGGTGGACCCGGTGACCAGCCGGGAACCGGTGGCGCCGGCGCCCCACTCCCGCGCGGCGCGCACCGCGCCCTCGACGACGCGGGGGTCGCGGGCCAGCCCGAGGTAGTCGTTGGAGGCCAGGTCGATCGTGTGGTCGTCGCTGTCCCGGTGCCGCAGCCGGCGGCGCAGACCGGCCGCGACCCGCTGGGCCGCGCGCTCCTCCAGCCAGGCCAGGGGGTCGTGGTCCACGCGCCGGACGCTACCCCGTGGCGGGGCCAGGTATGCTGATCAGGTCCATGCGACGGGCCGCCTGCCCGTCGAGGCCCGTCCCTGGTAGCCCGCGACACGCTGACGTGTGGGGATCTTGCGAGACGCGCCATGTTCTCGAGAGGTCACACTTGTCAACGCCTGACGCGCCGACGTCGTTCGCCGCGCTCGATCTGCCCCGTCCCCTGGTCTCCGCCCTCGCCCGCGACGGCATCGAGATCCCGTTCCCCATCCAGGCCGCCTGCGTGCCGGACGCGCTCGCCGGGCGCGACATCCTGGGCCGCGGCCGCACCGGCTCCGGCAAGACGCTGGCCTTCGGCCTGCCGCTGCTGACCCGCGCCGCGGGTGAGCCGGCCGCGCCGCGCCGCCCGGTCGCGCTCGTGCTGGTGCCCACCCGCGAGCTGGCGCAGCAGGTGCGCGACGTGCTGGAGCCGCTCGGCCGCGGCCTGTGCGTCCGGGTGCGCGCCGTGCTCGGCGGCACCTCGTTCCCCAAGCAGGTCGAGATGCTGCGCCGCGGCGTCGAGGTGCTGGTGGCCACCCCGGGCCGGCTCACCGACCTGATCGAGCAGGGCCAGTGCTCGCTCGCCGACGTGCGGGCCGTGGTGCTGGACGAGGCCGACCAGATGGCCGACATGGGCTTCCTGCCGGCCGTGCGCGTGCTGCTCGACCAGGTGCCGGCGGGCGGGCAGCGCATGCTGTTCAGCGCCACGCTGGACCGTGAGGTCGACACCCTGGTGCGCGACTACCTGGTGGACCCGCTGACGCACTCGATGGAGCCCGCCTCGGCCTCGGTGCCGACCATGGCGCATCACGCGCTGCTGGTGGCGCGGCGGGACAAGGTGGCGGTGACCGCCGCCATCGCGAACCGGCCGGGGCGCACCATCCTGTTCGCCCGGACCAGGCACGGCGTGGACCGGCTGGCGGACTCGCTGCGCGAGGTCGGCGTCCGGGCCGGGACGTTGCACGGCGGGAAGGCGCAGGCCGCGCGGACCAAGGTGCTGGCGCAGTTCCGCGAGGGCCGCTTCGACGCGCTCATCGCGACGGACGTGGCGGCGCGCGGCATCCACGTGGACGACGTGACGCTGGTGCTGCACGTCGACCCGCCGGCCGACCCCAAGGACTACCTGCACCGCGCCGGCCGCACCGCCCGCGGCGGCGACACCGGGACGGTGGCCACCCTGGTGTGCCCCAACGAGGTGCGCTCCTACGACTCGATCACCCGGCAGGCCGGGGTGCAGCCGACCCGCACCCGGGTCGCCCCCGACGACCCGGCGCTCGCCGAGATCACCGGCGCCCGCCCGGTCACCATGCCCGCCGGTGGGTTCACCACCACGACCGGCGAGACCCCGGCGCAACGGCCGGAGCGGTACCAGCGGACGGAGTCCGAGCGGCCGTACCGTGGCGGCGGCTCCCCCCGGTACGCCGGTCCGGGGCGCCGCACCGACGACCGGCCGCGCCGCGACGACCGTGCCGGGCGGCCGGCCCACGGGGACCGTTCCGAGCGCCCCCGGTACGAGGACCGTTCCGAGCGCGCGTCGTTCGGCGACCGGGCCGAGCGGCCGCGCCGGGACGACCGTGCCGAGCGCCGGCCGTACGGCGATCGCCCCGAGCGGCCGAGGTAC
>DASWTI010000635.1:0-2426 GCA_036402215.1 Pseudonocardiaceae bacterium | reverse complement strand
GCAGCGCGGCCAGCAGGTCCGGCCGGCGCTCGGCGGTGCGGCGCAGGGCCTGGTCACGGCGCCAGCGGGCGACCGCGGCGTGGTCGCCCGAGCGCAGCACCGCGGGCACCGGGAGGCCGCGCCAGACCTCCGGCCGGGTGTAGGACGGGCCCTCCAGCAGGCCGTCGGAGTGCGAGTCCTCCCGCGCCGAGGACGGGTTGCCGAGCACGCCGGGGATCAGCCGCACGACGGCCTCGACGATGACCAGGACCGCGGCCTCGCCGCCGACCAGCACGTAGTCGCCGATCGACACCTCGTCGACCGGCATCCGGCGCGCCGCGTCGTCCACCACCCGCTGGTCGATGCCCTCGTAGCGCCCGCAGGCGAACACCAGGCGCGGCAGGGTGGCGTACTCCTCGGCCAGCCGCTGGGTGAACGGCCGCCCGGCCGGGGTGGGCACCACGAGCCGCGGCGGCGGGTCGCCCGCGCACACCGCGTCGAGGGCGTCGCCCCACACGGCGGGACGCATGACCATGCCGGGGCCGCCGCCGTACGGGCTGTCGTCCACCGCGCGGTGCACGTCGTGGGTCCAGTCCCGCAGGTCGTGCACGGCGACGTCGATCAGGCCACGTTCCAGCGCGCGCCCGAGCAGCGCCTCACGCAGCGGCGCCAGGTACGCGGGGAAGATGGTGACGACGTCAATGCGCATGGCCGTCAGCCGTCGAGCAGGCCGGGCGGCGGGGTCAGCACCAGCCGGCCGGCGGCCAGGTCCACGGTCGGGACGATGGCGTGCACGAACGGCACGAGCAGCTCGGCGCCGTCGCGGTCGGGGCGGTCGATGGCCAGCAGCTCGCCGCCCGGGCCGTGCACGACGTCGCTGACGACGCCCACCGGGGTGCCGTCCTCGAGCTGCGCGGCCAGGCCGACGAGCTGGTGGTCGTAGAACTCCTCGGGGTCCGCGGGCGGCGGCAGCGCCGCGGAGTCCACGGTCAGCAGCACGCCGCGCAGGCCCTCGGCGGCGGTGCGGTCCGGGACGGACTCGAAGCGCACGATGAGCCGCCCGCCGTGCGGCCGCGCGTCGGTCACCACGAGGGTGCCCCGGCGGCCGTCACGGTACGTCGCGCCGAAAACCGAACCCGCGGCGAAGCGCAGGTCCGGTTCGTCGGTACGGACGTCGACCAGGAGCTCACCCCGGATGCCGTGCGGCCGGGCCACGCGCCCGACGACGAGGTCCACCGGTACCGCGGTCAGCGGTCGGTGTCGACCACGTCGACGCGCAGGCCACGGCCGCCGATGCCACCCATGACGGTGCGCAGCGCGGTCGCGGTCCGGCCGCCGCGGCCGATGACCTTGCCCAGGTCCTCGGGGTGCACGTGCACCTCGAGGGTGCGGCCGCGGCGGTTGGTGACCAGGTGGACGCGGACCTCGTCCGGGTGATCGACGATGCCCCGGACGAGGTGCTCCAGGGCGTCCGCCAGCACGCTCACGCCTGCTCGCCGGCCGAGGTGTCGGCGGTGGCGCCGGCGGGCGCCTCGGTCTTGTCGGCGGCCTTCTCGGCCTTGTCGGCCTTCTCGGGCTTGTCACCCTTGTCGGCCTTCTCGGCGCGGGGGGCGCGCTTCTTCGGCGTGGTGGCCTCGGTGGACGGCTCGGAGCCGGCCTCCGCGAGCGCCGCGTTGAAGAGGTCCAGCTTGCTGGGCTTGGGGGCGGCGACCTTGAGCGTGCCCTCGGCGCCCGGCAGGCCCTTGAACTTCTGCCAGTCCCCGGTGACCTCCAGGATCCGCTGCACGGGCTCGGTCGGCTGGGCGCCGACCCCGAGCCAGTACTGGGCGCGGTCGGAGTCCACCTCGATGAAGCTGGGCTCGGCCTTGGGGTGGTACTTGCCGATCGTCTCGATCGCCCGGCCGTTGCGGCGGGTACGGGAGTCGGCGACCACGATGCGGTAGTACGGCTGGCGGATCTTGCCCAGCCGCATCAGCTTGATCTTGACGGCCACGAGTTCTTACTGCTCCTGTCACGTATGGCTGGGTGAGGCCGGCGGCCCGAGTGGGGGACGGATCACCGGCTCTCGAAGGTGGGACGACACGTGGTGAGAGGGCCCGCGTCGACGCTCAGCCAGTCATTCTGCCAGACGGCGGGACGAAGGCCGTCACCGCGACCCCGGCGGCGGTCAGCGCGGCGCGCACGGCCACCGCGTGCCGCACCGCTCCGGGGGTGTCTCCGTGCAGGCACAACGAGCTGATCGCGGCGGTCAGCACGGTGCCGTCGACGGCCACGAGCTCGCCGCGGGTGGCGAGCCGCACGGCCCGTTCCACGACGGCCTCGGTGTCCGGCAGCAGCGCGCCGGGCTCGGTGCGCGGGACCAGGGTGCCGCGCGCGGTGTAGCCGCGGTCGGCGAACGCCTCGGCGACGGCCGGCAGGCCCGCGGCGCGCGCGGCGGCGTGCATGGC
>DASWTI010000634.1:0-3588 GCA_036402215.1 Pseudonocardiaceae bacterium | reverse complement strand
AGCCCGAGGTCGCGGCGCATCGCCGCCAGCATCCCGGGGTCCAGCCCGAGGTCCGCCGCGGCCGCCGGCGGGACGTCGGTGCCACCGGCCGGGACCGCAGTGGCCGGGGTGTCGGCGACGCCGGGTGCCGCCGATGAGAGCGGGTTCCCGGCCGGGTCGGGACCGGCCAGCGAGAGCGGGGCGGAGAGCGCTCCCGCGAGGGCCGCCACCACGGCGAGTGCGGCGGCCGTCAGGGCCACCCGTGCGCGTCGTCTCATCGTTTCCTCCGGTCCACAGGGACCGCGCGGTCGGCAGGGGACCGCGCGGGAACGGATGCTCCGGTTCGATGAGAGCGCTCTCTCACCGAGTGTCGCCAGTGAACGGCACAGAGTCAACGGGAACGGCCGAAGGGCCGGCAGCCGGTGAGGGACCGGCAGGACCAGGGAGCGCGGCGCGTCAGCGCTTCCGGGCCTCCTTCACGGCGCGCTTGAGCTTCTTGCCGGTGAGCCCGGCGGCCTCCAGCTTGCTGCGGCGCATGGCCACCACCGGGCAGCGTTTGCAGCGCGGCTGGGAGCGGCAGCACTTCTTCTTGACCTTGGGCACGGGCCATCCCGACGTCGGCGGCGGTCGCGTTCCACGGTATAGGTGAGGCTTCCCTCAGAGGACAGCCGAAGGGGTGACGCCCCTCACCGCCTACCCTGGGGAGGAGCAGTCCCGCTTCCCCCTATCCCGCTGGAGTACACGCGCGTGCCCACCTCTACCCGACCCGCGGTCCGAACGGACCTGCGCAACGTCGCGATCGTCGCGCACGTGGACCACGGCAAGACCACGCTCGTGGACGCCATGCTCCGGCAGAGCGGGGCGTTCGCGGCCCGTGCCGAGCTGGTCGACCGCGTGCTGGACTCCGGCGACCTCGAGCGCGAGAAGGGCATCACGATCCTCGCCAAGAACACCGCCGTGCGCCGCCGCACGCCGGACGGCGAGGTCACCATCAACGTGGTCGACACCCCGGGCCACGCGGACTTCGGCGGCGAGGTGGAGCGCGGCCTGGCCATGGTGGACGGCGTGCTGCTGCTGGTCGACGCGAGCGAGGGGCCGCTGCCGCAGACGCGCTTCGTGCTGCGCAAGGCGCTCGCCGCGAACCTGCCGGTCGTCCTGGTGGTGAACAAGACCGACCGGCCGGACGCCCGGATCGCCGAGGTGGTGGAGGAGACCCACGACCTGCTGCTCGACCTCGCCGCGGAGCTGGACGCCGAGGGCGGCACCCACGCCGACGTGCTCGACGTCCCGGTGGTCTACGCCAGCGCCCGCGCCGGCCGCGCGAGCCTCACCGCGCCCGCCGACGGCGAGGTGCCGGACAGCGAGGACCTGACGCCGCTGTTCGACGTGCTGCTGCGGCACGTCCCGGCCCCGCCCGGCGACGTGGACGCCCCGCTGCGCGCGCTGGTCACCAACCTGGACGCGTCGAGCTTCCTCGGCCGGATCGCGCTGCTGCGGGTGCACGCCGGCCGCATCCGCAAGGGCGAGTTCGTCGCCTGGTGCCGCGAGGACGGCACGGTGAAGACCGTGCGCATCTCCGAGCTGCTGGTCACCGACGCCCTGCAGCGGGTGCCGGCCGAGGAGGCCGCGGCCGGTGACCTGGTGGCCATCGCCGGCATCCCGGACATCACCATCGGCGACACCCTGGCCGACGCCGACCACCCGGAGCCGCTGCCCCGGATCACCGTGGACGAGCCGGCCATCTCGATGACCATCGGGGTCAACACCTCACCGCTCGCCGGGCGCGGCGGCGGCACCAAGCTCACCGCGCGCCTGCTGCGGGCCCGGCTGGACGCCGAGCTGATCGGCAACGTCAGCGTGCGGGTGCTGCCCACCGAGCGGCCGGACACCTGGGAGGTGCAGGGCCGCGGCGAGCTGGCGCTGGCCGTCCTGGTGGAGACCATGCGCCGGGAGGGCTTCGAGCTCACCGTCGGCAAGCCGCAGGTCGTCACCCGGATCGTCGACGGCGTGCTGTGCGAGCCGTTCGAGCGGCTCACCGTGGACGTGCCCGAGGAGTACCTGGGCGCGGTCACCCAGCTGCTGGCCGGCCGCAAGGCGCGCATGGAGCACATGGGTGGCCACGGCAGCGGCCGGGTGCGGCTGGACTACCAGGTGCCGGCCCGCGGCCTGATCGGCTTCCGCACCGAGTTCCTCACCGAGACCAGGGGCACCGGCATCGCGCACCACGTGTTCGACGGCTACCAGCCGTGGGCCGGGGAGCTGCGCACCCGCTGGACCGGCTCGCTGGTGGCCGACCGCAGCGGCGCCGTCACCGGCTACGCCATGCTCCAGCTCGCCGACCGCGGCACGTTCTTCGTGGAGCCCGGCGCGCAGACGTACGAGGGCATGGTGGTCGGGGAGAACCCCCGCTCCGAGGACCTCGACGTCAACGTGACCCGCGAGAAGAAGCTGACCAACATCCG
This sequence comes from Pseudonocardiaceae bacterium, assembly GCA_036402215.1. GTDB lineage: Bacteria > Actinomycetota > Actinomycetes > Mycobacteriales > Pseudonocardiaceae > DASXTS01. The sequence continues at coordinate 1,147 of DASWTI010000634.1, read as the reverse complement.
CTCGTCCACCGGCGACGAGCTGGAACGGCTCGCCCGGCCGCGCGCCCTGGGCCTGGAGGAGGCGCTCGAGTTCTGCGCCGTCGACGAGTGCGTCGAGGTGGCCCCGGCGGTCATCCGGATCCGCAAGACCGTGCTCGACCAGACCGACCGGGCGCGGCAGCGCTCGCGGGCGCGGGCACGCGACGCCGGGGGCGGCTGATCCGGGGCGTACGCTCGCAGGCCGCGACCGGGGAGGGTCGCGGCGAGGCGGGGTGCGCCGGACGGCGCGTGGGAGGTACGTGATGAGTGGGCCGGTGCGCCGGACGAGCGTCATCGCGTGCCTGGCCGCGGTCGCCGCGGTCGGATGCACCACGGGCGGCCCGCCGCCGCTCGTCACCGAGGAGGTCGCCGCCACCACGGCCCCCGCGCCGGACCTCAACGAGCTGGTCATCGGGGTGGACGACCTCGGTCCCGGCTTCAACCCGCACACGCTGGCCGACGTCGGCCCGGTGAGCCTGGGCGTGGCCGGGCTGGTGCTGCCCTCGCCGTTCCGCCAGGACGGCACCGGCGCCCTGCGCCCGGACCCGACGCTCGTGGAGTCCGCCGAGGTCACCGCCCAGCAGCCGTTCACCGTGCGCTACTCGTTGCGCCGGGAGGCCTCCTGGTCGGACGGCGCGCCGATCGCCGCCGAGGACTTCGCGTACCTCGCGGAGCGGATGACGGCCGAGCCCGGGGTGGCCGCGCCGGCCGGTTACCGGCTGATCACCCAGGTCAACTCCCGCTCCGGCGGCAAGCAGGTCGAGGTGGTGTTCGACCGGCCGTACCCGGGCTGGCGCACGCTCTTCGCCCACCTGCTGCCCTCGCACCTGCTCAAGGACGCCCCGGGCGGCTGGGCGCAGGCGCTGGAGAGCGGCATCCCGGTGTCCGGCGGGCCGTTCGCCATGCGCGCGGTGGACGACGGCCGCGGCATGGTCGTGCTGGAGCGCAACGACCGGTACTGGGAGGTGCCGGCCGTACTCGACCGCCTGGTGCTGCGCGAGGCCGACCAGCAGGGCCTGGTGTCCGCGCTCGCCACCGGCAGCGACCAGCTCGCGGTGCTGCGGGCGGACAGCATCGGCATGGCCCTGCTGCGCGACCGGGCGCCCGGCGTGGCGGTGCGCGCGCTGCC
>DASWTI010000633.1:0-7301 GCA_036402215.1 Pseudonocardiaceae bacterium | reverse complement strand
GCCGTGGCGCGGCCGGGCGCGGGACCGCGCCCAACCGGCCGCGTCGCGGCTCCGACGTGGAGACCGAGATCCGGCTGGACTTCGCCGAGGCCGTCGGCGGTGCCACGGTGCCGCTGCGGCTCTCCTCGCCGGCCACCTGCGGCACCTGCCACGGGCTCGGCGCCCGGCCGGGCACCCGTCCCCGGGACTGCCCGGCGTGCGCCGGGGTCGGCCTGGTCACCCGCAACCAGGGCGCGTTCGCGTTCAGCGAGCCCTGCCGCGAGTGCCGCGGCACCGGGCGGCTGATCGACGACCCGTGCCTGGAGTGCGGCGGCGAGGGCGTCAGCACGCGCACCAGGACGGTGACCGTGCGGGTGCCCGCCGGGGTGTCCGACGGGCAGCGCATCCGGCTCGCCGGGCACGGCGAACCCGGGCGCAACGGCGCGCCGGCCGGCGACCTGTTCGTCGTGGTGCACGTCAACCCGCACCGGCTGTTCGAGCGGCAGGGCGACAACCTGACGCTCACCGTGCCGGTGACCTTCCCCGAGCTGGTGCTCGGCACCACGCTCACGGTGCCGACGCTGGACGGCTCGGTGGCGCTGCGGGTGCCGCCGGGTACGGCCGCCGGCCGGACCCTGCGGGTGCGCGGGCGCGGCGTCGAGCGCAAGAACGGGCGCGCGGGCGACCTGCTGGTGACCTTGCAGGTGGCGGTGCCGCCGGAGATCGACGAGCAGGCGCGGGAGGCGTTGCAGGCGTACGCCGACGCGACCAAGGACCACGACCCGCGGGCCGAGCTCAACGGCCTGCGCTGACCGGCGCTTCGTAGGGAGGCGTGATGATCGGGCCCATCCCGCCCGGCGCGGGCGAGGACACCCCGCTGTTCGTCATCTCGGTGGCGGCCGAGCTGGCCGGCATGCACGCCCAGACCCTCCGCAGCTACGACCGCATGGGTCTGGTGACCCCGGGGCGCACCGCCGGTGGCGGCCGGCGGTACTCGGTGCGCGACATCGAGCTGTTGCGCGAGGTGCAGCGGCTGTCGCAGGACGAGGGCGTGAACCTGGCCGGGGTCAAGCGAATCATCGAGCTGGACCGCGAGGTGCAGGAGCTGCGCCAGCAGGTGGCCGAGCTGGCCGCCGAGGTCGCCGCGGCCAGGGCCGCCGCCGGGGAGGCCGCCGCCGCGGTGCACGCCTCCTACCGGCGGGCCCTGGTGCCGCGGCGGCCGCAGGACACCGCCCTCGTGGTCTGGCGCCCCAAGGGCCGCTGACCCGGTGAGCCCGGGGCGATGAACCGCGTACCCCGGGGTGTGGGCCGCGGCTACGATGTGCGGCCGAGCGCTCACACCCCGGGGGAGTTCATGTCGTCCGACCGGCTGCCGTCGCGGCTTCCCACCCAGCGGCCGGTGCCGGCCCGGCGCGACGGCGTGGTGGCGGCCTCCTCGTCGGGTGACCTGGCGGCCCGGCTCACCCACCGCGCCGGGGAGCTGGCGTTCGCCGCCCGGTTCGTGAGCCGCGAGGACGCCTGGCTGCTGCTGCCCGAGCACGTGCGGTCCCGCGTCGACGGCCGCATCGGTGACCTCGTCGAGTGGTGGGCCGACGTGACCGGTGGCCGGCCGCGCGCCGTGGTGCTGGGCACCCGGGCGTTCGTCACCGTGACCCCGACGGTCAACGCCGAGGGCGGCGCGGCACAGGCCATCCGCGCGCTGCCGTTGCTCGACGGCACGTTCCGCACGGCCGCGGTGGCGGAGCGCACCACGGGCCGGCCGGCCGCCGGACCCGTCGCGCCGGGCCGGTGGTCGGCCTGGTGCTGAGCTGCACGTGCTACCTGTCGCCGTTCGGCCTGTTCCTGTCGGTGCGGCGGCGCCGCGCGCCGCTCGGCCCGGTGGACCGCACGGTGGCCCTGGCGGGCATCGTGCTCGGCTCGATCTTCTCGTTCTTCTGGCTCCTGTCGTTCATCGCCTGACCCCGGGCGGATCAGGCGACGATCAGGCCAGCGTGAACGGGTCGTACTTGATGCGGTCGAGCGGCGTGCCGGCCACCAGCATGCGGGAGACCGTGGCGCGGATCATCGGCGGTGAGCCGCACACCAGCACGTCGTGGTCGGTCCAGGCGCCGTGCCGGGTGACGGCGTCGGCGAGGGTGCCGTGCTCCACGCCGGTGCCGGTGTGCTCGTGCTCGACGACCGGCACCACCGTCAGCCAGGGGTTTGCCGCCGCCATGGCGTTCAGCGTGTCCAGGTCGTACAGGTCCGCGCGGGTACGCCCGCCGTAGAACACGTGCACCGGTGGGTTGCCGCCCCAGCGGCTCAGCTCCTCCAGCATGGCCCGCATGGGCGCGATCCCGGTGCCGCCGGCGACCATGAGCACGCCGCGCCCGGACCGCCGGTCCACGCCGAGCCGGCCCATCGGCGGACCGATCCGCCAGGTGTCGCCGACCTGGGAGTGTCCGACGACGGAGCGGCTGACCCAGCCGTCGCGCACCGAGCGCACGTGGAACTCGAGCTGCCCGTCGGGCCGGGGCGCGTTGGCCGGTGACAGGTACCGCCACAGGCGGGGCCGCTGCGGCGTCTCCACCGACAGGTACTGCCCGGCCCGGTACGGCACGGGCTGCTCCGGCCGCAGCCGGACGACCGCGAGGTCCCAGGACAGCCGCTGGTGGTCGACCACGGTCGCCGACCAGCTCGCCGGCCCCTGATCGGACTCCGCCGACTCCAGCATGGTGCGCGAGACCAGCGTGTAGGCGTCGGTCCAGGCGCGCTCGGCGGGCGGCGTCCAGGCGTCGCCCGCGTACCGGGCCAGCGTGCCGATGAGAGCGGTGCCGACTGCCTCGTAGTGCCGGGCGACCACGCCGAACTTGCGGTGGTCACGGCCGAGCTGCCGCAGGAACGGCACCAGCTCGTCCGGCCGGTCCACCATCTGCACGACGTGCACGAGGGCGCGCAGCAACCGGCTGCGCTGCGCCTCCATGTTGACGGGAAACAACTCCCGCGTCGCCGGGGCGAGCGAGAAGAGCATCGCGTAGAAGAAGCGGGCGGCCTCGTCGGCCCTCGGCTCGACGACGGCGAAGCTGTCGCGGATGAGGGCCACCATGGCGGCGGCCTCGCTCCGCGGTTCCCGCCGCGGCGGCGGGATCGGTGTCAGTACGGCATTGGCAGTCATGATCCGGTCGCTGCTCTCCACAGGTAGATCCGGGCTTCCCGGACGGCGTGGTCACCCCCGTGATCACCGTCCGGAGCGCCATTGCGACTCCCCGACGCCAGGCGACGATAGACCCACATTCGGCTGTGCAGCTCCTTGATCGCACGTTCGGGTGGAGGTGGTCGCGCAGGTCACGGCATGTAGGAAGCTGCCCTGCGCTCATCGGGTGACGACCGCCCGATGGTGACGAGCCGCTCGGTCTCGCCGTGCTTGCCGACGAGTGCAGCCCCCGACGCCACCGCCTTCCTCGACCGCGCCCACGCGCCCCGACGCGCCGTGGCCACGGAACCGCCGCGGCCACCCGGCCGCGGTTGTCACGAAGCCCGTCGATGTTAACGGCGCCCGGGCGGCCGGGGACTGCGCCGATGAGGTGGTGGCGGGCGGACGCCACACCGAGTTGAGCGGAACAGACTCAAGTTTCCTGACGTTGGACAGGGAGAACGGCGGTACGGTCGCCGTGCGACCTGGACGAAGCGTGCGTGAGGTGGGAATGAACGCGTTCAACCCGACGACGAAGACCCAGCAGGCGGTGTCCGCCGCGGTGCAGGCCGCGACGGTGGCGGGGAACCCGGACGTCAGCCCGGTGCACCTGCTGGAGGCCCTGCTGGCGCAGGGGGACGGCATCGCCACCCCGCTGCTGACCGCCGTGGGGGCGGACCCGGCGGCGGTGCGCACGGAGCTGTCCAGGCTGGCCAACGGCCTGCCGAGGGCGGCCGGCGCCACCGTGTCGGCGCCGCAGTTCAACCGTGAGTCGGCGCGGGTGCTGGCCAGCGCGCAGCAGCTCGCCACCGAGATGGGCGACGAGTACGTGTCCACCGAGCACCTGCTGGTCGGCCTGGCCACCAGCGGCGGCACCGTGGCCGACCTGCTGCGCCGCCACGGCGCCACCCCGGACGCGCTGCGCGAGGCGTTCACCGCCGTCCGCGGCTCGGCCCGCGTCACCAGCCCGGACCCCGAGGGCACCTACCAGGCGCTGGAGAAGTACGGCCAGGACCTGACCGCGCGGGCCCGCGAGGGCAAGCTCGACCCGGTGATCGGCCGCGACGCCGAGATCCGCCGCGTCGTGCAGGTGCTGGCCCGGCGCACCAAGAACAACCCGGTGCTGATCGGCGAGCCCGGCGTCGGCAAGACCGCCATCGTGGAGGGCCTGGCCCAGCGCATCGTGGCCGGTGACGTGCCGGAGTCGTTGCGCGGCAAGCGGGTCGTCGCCCTGGACCTGGGGTCGATGGTGGCCGGCTCCAAGTACCGCGGCGAGTTCGAGGAGCGACTCAAGGCCGTGCTCAAGGAGATCACCGACTCGGCCGGCGAGGTCATCACGTTCATCGACGAGCTGCACACCATCGTCGGCGCGGGCGCGACCGGCGAGGGCTCGATGGACGCCGGCAACATGATCAAGCCGATGCTGGCCCGCGGCGAGCTGCGCATGGTCGGCGCCACCACGCTCGACGAGTACCGCAAGCACATCGAGAAGGACCCCGCGCTGGAGCGGCGCTTCCAGCAGGTGCTGGTCGGCGAGCCGAGCGTCGAGGACACCATCGGCATCCTGCGCGGTCTCAAGGAGCGCTACGAGGTGCACCACGGCGTGCGGATCACCGACGCCGCGCTGGTGGCCGCCGCCACGCTGTCCGACCGCTACATCACCGCGCGCTTCCTGCCGGACCAGGCGATCGACCTGGTGGACGAGGCCGGCTCCCGGCTGCGCATGGAGATCGACTCGCGGCCGGTGGAGATCGACGAGGTGGAGCGCGCGGTGCGCCGCCTGGAGATCGAGGAGATGGCGCTCGCCAAGGAGCAGGACGAGGCGTCCAAGCAGCGCCTGGCCGCGCTGCGCGCCGAGCTCGCCGAGAAGCGCGAGGCGCTCACCGCGCTCACCGCGCGCTGGCAGGGCGAGAAGACGTCCATCGAGCAGGTGCGTGAGCTCAAGGAGCAGCTGGAGCAGCTCCGCGGCGAGTCCGAGCGGGCCGAGCGCGACGGTGACCTGGGCCGCGCCGCCGAGCTGCGCTACGGGCGCATCCCGGCCCTGGAGAAGGAGCTGGCCGCCGCCACCGAGGCCACCGAGAACAAGGCGACGGTGATGCTCAAGGAGGAGGTCGGCGCCGACGACGTGGCGGACGTGGTGTCCGCCTGGACCGGAATCCCGGCCGGCCGGCTGCTGGAGGGCGAGACCACCAAGCTGCTGCGCATGGAGGAGGCCATCGGCTCCCGGGTGATCGGCCAGGCCGAGGCGGTGCGCGCGGTGTCCGACGCGGTGCGCCGGGCCCGCGCCGGGGTTTCCGACCCGGACCGTCCCACCGGCTCGTTCCTGTTCCTCGGCCCGACCGGCGTCGGCAAGACCGAGCTGGCCAAGGCGCTCGCCGAGTTCCTGTTCGACGACGAGCGGGCGATCGTGCGCATCGACATGTCCGAGTACAGCGAGAAGCACAGCGTGGCCCGGCTGGTCGGCGCCCCGCCCGGCTACGTCGGCTACGACCAGGGCGGGCAGCTCACCGAGTCGGTGCGCCGCCGGCCCTACAGCGTGGTGCTGCTGGACGAGGTGGAGAAGGCCCACCCTGACGTGTTCGACGTGCTGCTGCAGGTGCTCGACGACGGCCGGCTGACCGACGGCCAGGGCCGCACGGTGGACTTCCGCAACACCATCCTGGTGCTCACCTCGAACCTCGGGTCCGCGGCCATCACCGACCCGTCGATGACCGAGCTGGACCGGCGCGAGGCCGTGCTCGCCGTGGTGCGGCGGCACTTCAAGCCGGAGTTCCTGAACCGGCTGGACGACGTGCTGGTGTTCCACGGGCTGTCCACCGAGGAGCTCACGTCGATCGTGGACATCCAGGTGCGGCGGCTCGCGGCCCGGCTGGCGACCCGGCGGCTCACGCTGGAGGTCACCGAGGCGGCCAAGGAGTGGCTGGCGATGAACGGCTTCGACCCGGTGTACGGCGCGCGGCCGCTGCGCCGCCTGGTGCAGGCCTCGATCGGCGACCAGCTCGCCCGCGAGTTGCTGTCCGGGGAGATCCGCGACGGCGACACGGTGCGCGTGGACCTCGACCAGGACGCCGAGGGCGGCACCGGCGGGCTGGTGGTCACCCGGGCGGTGCCTGCCTCGATCTGACTGCCATGCGTGTCGGAACGCGGTGAACATCACCCGATGCGGGGGTACGGCCTAGGGTGTGAGGGGTGAACGCCTGGCTCTGGTTCGTGATCGCCGCGGTCGCGGGGGTCGCCGGCGTCTCCCTGCTGATGCTCGACCGCAGCCAGCGGTCCTCGCACAGTCGTGAGCGGCGGCGCTGGGCCGCGCTGCGCGGCTGGCAGTTCGCGGACCTGGACGCGGCGCTGCCGCGGCGCTGGGAGCACGGCGCGCTCGGCAAGGGCGGCACCGCCCCCGCGCTGGACCTGGTGACCGGCTCGCTGTTCACCGCGGCCGGACGCCGGCTGGTGCATGTGTTCGACCACGTGCCGCCGGCCGGCGCCCCCGCGGTGATCGCGGCCGTGCACCGCAGCGTCCCGCAGGCCGTGGTGCTGGAGCTCTGGCTGCCGACCGTGGAGTTCCCGGCGGACGCCGAGCTGGACCTGCTGGGACCGGTGGGCGACCGCTACGCCTTCACCTCGGACGTCTCCGGCGCGCGGCCGTTCATCACGCCGGAGCTGGTGGCGCTGGCCGACGACGTGGGCGACGACGTGCCGGTGATGTGGATCGAGGACGCCTGGGTGGCGGCCGCGGTCGCGCCGAACACCGCGCCCTCCCGGCTGGAGCGGCTGCTGCGGCTGCTCGGTGACGTGGCCGACGTGGTGGACGGCGTGCACGGCGACCCGGCGGACACCGTGGTGGTCGCCGAGATCCGGCCCGACGACCCGGCCGACGACGACGGCACCGGCGACACGTCCGAGGCGGACGCCGAGGCGGCCAAGGTGGCGGCCACGGCGGCCACTGTCGGCGCGGTCGGGGTCAGCGCCGCCTGGCCGGACGACGATGCGGATGCCGAGGACACCGAGGACCCGCGCGTGGTCGCGGCCCGCGCCGAGCGGGTCGACGCCGTGGCGGCCGGGCCGTCCGAGGTGGTGGACGCCGAGCCGGTCGAGGAGGACCGCCCGCGGCCCGCCGCCGCCGGGGCCAGCGGTGCCAGCGGCATGACCGGCG
>DASWTI010000632.1:0-6488 GCA_036402215.1 Pseudonocardiaceae bacterium | reverse complement strand
GTCGGCCGCGGTGCCCGGCCCGGACAGCGGCGGCGGCGGCGACGGCGACGACCACGGCGACGAGGAGGGCGTGGTGCGCGACGACCGGCTGCGGTTGATCTTCACCTGCTGCCACCCGGCGCTCGCCGAGCCGGCCAGGGTGGCGCTGACGCTGCGGCTGCTCGGCGGCCTGACGACGGCGGAGATCGCGCGGGCGTTCCTGGTGCCGGAGCCGACGATGGCGCAGCGGCTGGTGCGGGCCAAGGCGAAGATCCGCGACGCGCGCATCCCGTACCGGGTGCCGTACGAGGCGGACCTGCCGGAGCGGCTGCGCGCGGTGCTCGCCGTGGTGTACCTGATCTTCACCGAGGGACACACGGCGAGCGCCGGGCCGCGGCTGGTGCGCGACGACCTGTGCGCCGAGGCCGTGCGGCTGGGGCGGCTGCTCGTGGAGCTGATGCCGGACGAGCCGGAGGCGCTGGGGCTGCTGGCGCTGATGCTGCTCACCGAGTCGCGCCGGGCCACCCGCACCGACGCGGCCGGCGCGCTGGTGCCGCTGGCCGAGCAGGACCCCGCCCGCTGGGACGCCGCGCTGATCGCCGAGGGCCAGGCCCTGGTCCGCCGCTGCCTGCGCCGCGGGCGGCCCGGGCCGTACCAGCTCCAGGCGGCCATCGCCGCGGTGCACAGCGACGCGCCGACCGACTGGACGCAGGTCCTCGCCCTCTACGACCAGCTCCTGGCCCTGAGCCCGTTCCCCGTCGTCGCCCTCAACCGCGCCGTCGCCGTCGCCGAGGTGCACGGCCCCGCTGTCGCCCTGGCGCTGGTGGACGACCTGGAACTTCCCCGCTACCCGGTCCTGCACGCCGTCCGTGCCGACCTGCTGCGCCGGCTGGACCGCCCCGACGAGGCCGCCGAGGCGTACGACGCGGCCATCGAGCTGGCCGGCAACGAGAGCACCCGGGAGTTCCTGCGCACCCGCCGCGACACTCTGCCGCCGCGCCCGCCGTCGTGAACCGGCGCCACCAACCCCTGATGCCGGTGACCAGGCAACCGGATCGGGGGGCCGGGCGCTCCTCATAGGTGTGAGAGGCGAGCCCGAGGGCTTTTGCGAGTTCGTGGCGACGCGGACCGGTGGCTTGCTGCGCACCGCCTGGATGCTCACCGGGGACGCGCACCTGGCCGAGGACCTGCTGCAGGCAGCGCTGGCCCGCACCTGGCCGCACTGGCACCGGATCGGTGAGCACCCGGAGGCCTACGTGCGGCGCGTCATGGTGCGGCTGCAGGCGGCCTGGTGGCGGCGTCGCTGGAACGGTGAGGTCCCGACCGGGGAACTGCCCGAGGCGAGCGCACCGGACCGGTACGGCGAGGCCGACGAGCGCGCGGTGCTGGCCGAGGCCCTGCGCGGCCTGCCGCGGCGGCAGCGGCAGGTGGTGGTGCTGCGGCACTACGAGGACCTGCCGGAGCGTGAGGTCGCGCAGATCCTCGGCGTGGGGGTCGGGACGGTCAAGAGCCAAAACGCCAAGGGGTTGCGCCGGCTGCGGGCGGCGCTGGCGGCGTGCGAGCGGACGGAGGAACTGCGATGAGCGACGACGACCTGGACCGGCGGCTGCGGGCGTTGCCGCCTGAGCTGCCGCCGCACCCCGACCGGTTCGGGCGGGTACGGGCGCGGGTGGACCGGCGGCGCCGGGGGTGGGCCGTGGCCGGCGCGGGTGGTCTCGCCGTCGCCGGGTTGCTGGTGGTCCAAGTTGCGGCCGGACTCTCGGGGCCGCCACGGGACGACTGGGCGTTCGCGCCGAGACTCGACACCTCGACCACGCGGTCGGCGAACGGCCATCCGGTAGGTGACGCGGCATCGTTCTGCCCGACGTTGCCCGGCCTGCCGATGGACGAGCCGCGTCCCACCGGCACCCGCGAGCGGCTGGTGCCGACCGGGGTACCGGAACAGGTCGTCATCTGCGCCTACGGGACCCGGCCGCTGGGCGCCGAGGGCGCCCCGCCGGTGGCCGGCGTGCGGGAGATCAGCGCCGGTCTCGACCGGCTGGGCGTCGACCTGGCGCAGCGACCGCCGCTCCCGGGCAACCGACCGTGCCCGGCGGTCGGGGGCCAGTCCACCAGCTACCGGCTGCGGCTCAGCTACCCGGACGGCGCAATCTGGGTGGCCACCGAGCACGACCCGGGCAACTGCGCGCCGGCCTCCAACGGGACGTTCGAGGCGGTCGGCTTCGGCGAGCAGGCCGCGGCCGCCTACGCGACGGGCACCTGGGAGAGCACGCCGCCTGGCACCGACCCGTGCGCCCCGCCGGACGCCGGGTCGTGGCGCCAGTGGGACGCCGGGCGGTGGGGCCAGCACCGGGCGATGGTGCCCCTGGGCGCCGTCGAGGCGGCGATCTGCCCGAGCGCCGACGGCGACCGGGTCGTCCAGGGCGACCGGCTGACCAGGCTGACGGACGCTCTCAACGAGTTGCCGGTCACCGACGGTCCCGCAGTCTGCGGCAGCGCCGGCAAAGGCGTCGGCACGACCTACCGGCTCGTGTTCCGCTACCCGATCGGACCGTCCGTCGTGGTGCACGTCCACCCCGGCTGCCACCCGGAGGTGTTCAACGGCAACCTCACCTCGCCGTATGCCGGTGATGTGGTCCGGGTGATCGAGGAGCTGCTGTCCGGCTGACGAGGCCGGGACCGAGGCCGCTCACGGGCAGTCCGGCACGGAATGGTCGACCTCGCGTTCGTACGGGCCGTCGACCGGGTCGCCGTTGAGATAGGAATTGGCCGGTGTGTAGAGGCCGCGCCATTGTTCGGGGCCGGCGATGCGATACCAGTAGCGCACGCTCTGGGCGCTCGGCGCGAGGATCTTGCACTCCACCTGGAGGACCGTCCGGTACGGCACGTCCGGCCCGGTGCCGAGCAGCTTGCGCGGGTCGGCGAAGGTGTTCGCCCCGCCCGACGCGTTCGCCGTCTGCGGGGCGGCGGAGCCGGGCGGGGCGGCCGCCGTGCTGCTCACGAGGGCGACCGAGGTGGTGCCCGACGGGCCGGCGGCGCCCGGGTCGCCCGACTCGGCGGGGCGGTTCCCCACGTAGATCACGACGGCCACGACGGCCACGAGCGCGACCGCGGCGGCGATGATGCCGGCCACGCGCCGCCGGCGGGCGCGGGCCGTCACGGACGCCGACCGGCCAGGTCGGGCGGAACCGTCGGAACCGGTGAGGCCGGCGGTATCGGAGGATCCGGCAGGGCCATCGGCATCGGCGGAACCAGCCGGATCGGCGACGTCGGGCGCGTCCGCGCCCAGCTGGCCGACCTTCTCGGCGATCAGCACCGCGAGGTCGGCCGGGCCGCGGCGGCGGAGGTCGATGTAGCCCGTGGTGTGCGGCACGCCGGGCAGCTCGGTGTCGTCGAACCGCGCCGGCAGGATGTACTCGCGTTGCTGCAGGAAGGCGGTCGCCTGTGCGGCACGCAGCTCGTGCGCGGCCCAGCGGGACCGGACGTAGGCCTCGGACACGAACACCACGCAGCACCGCCCGCGGCGGTACACGTCGTGCAGGTGCTGGTAGAGGTCCTTGCCCCAGAGCGCCACCTCGGTCGGCCCGTCGTAGTCGTAGAAACAGGAGACACCGAGCCGATGGAGTTCCGACGCGACCTCGTCGACGTAATCCCGGTTCGCGCCGGCGAACGACAGGCACACGTCATATCGGTCCGGTGCGGCCACGTACGACAATTTATCGGACGTGCTGCCGATATCGGTTACATCTCACCCGTACTACTCATTCGGATGGCGCTCAGGGAACGGTGCGGATGCGGTACACGAGCACGGCGCCGAGCAGGCCGACGGCGGCGGAGGTGGCGTAGAGGGTGGGGTAGCCGCCGAGGGTGGTGACGATGGGGGCGGCGACCACCGGAGCGAGCACCTGCGGCAGCGAGTTCGCGATGTTCAGCACGCCGAGGTCGCGGCCGCGGTCGGCCACCCGGGGCAGGACCTGGGTGAGCAGGGCGAAGTCCACGGCCGTGTAGACGCCGAAGCCGATGCCCAGCACGGCGGCGGCGATGAGGGCCCCGGTCCAGGTGGGCCAGGCGGCGAGCAGCACGGCGGCCACGGACATGACGACGCCGGCGGCGCAGACGAAGACGCGGCGGCGGCCGACCCGGTCGGACCAGTGGCCGGACACCACGACGGTGCCGAGCATGGCGACGGCGTTGACGGCGGTGAGGACGAGGACGCCGCCCTCGGCGTCGGGGTGCCGCACCGCGTCGCGCAGGAAGAACAGCAGGTACAGCAACGCGATGGCGTTGCCCAGGTTCATCAGGAACCGGGTGAGCCAGGCCCAGGCGAAGTCCGGGTGCCGCCGGGGGTCCAGCCGGAAGCCCGCCAGGAAGGTGCCCCAGCTCCACGGCGGCCGCTGGTCCGGGCGCAGCACCCGGTCCCGCCGCATCAGCACGAACGGCAGCGGCGCGAGCAGCACCACGACGGCGCACGCGAGGTAGCCGCCGAAGTTGCCGCCGAGCACGGCGATGCCGCCGACCGCGAGACCGGTGCCGGCCACCACGCCGAGGATCTGGGACAGGCCGAAGAACCCACCGGCCGCGCCCCGCTGCGCCACCGGCACCTGGTCCGGGACGGACGCCGACAGCGCGGCGAACGGCGCGTTGAGCACGGTCTGCGCCAGGCACCAGCCGGCCACCAGGGCGAGCACCGACGACGCGGAGCCGAGCAGCAGCAGGCTCGCCGCACCACCCACGGCGCCGACCAGCACGAACGGCAGCCGCCGCCCGAGGCGGGACGCGGTGCGGTCCGACCATGCGCCCCACAGCGGGTTCGCCACCAGCGAGAACGCCGCGCCGATGCCGGCGGTCAGCGCCAGCACGGACTCCTTGGACTCCGGCGCGATCGCCTCCGACTGGTTGGCCAGCAGGATCTGCAGCGGCCCGTACCAGCCGACGAACAGGCCGACGACGGCCAGCGAGAAGAAGCCGACCCAGCGCGCCCGCACCCGTTCCGTGGGCTCGGCCAGCGCGTCCGCCGTCACCGCCATGATCGACCTCCAGGGTTGCGGCAGCGTACCCGCGGGACCGTGCGGCACAAGGGGATCACGCCGGGTGGCGAGATTTCGGCGCCGGCCGAAACCGTGGCAGCCCCCGGGGGCCGTCGGACATCGTGGCGGCGCCGGCCACGGGGCCGGACGAGCTGGGTGCCGGGGGTGCGGGTTGTCGCGTCGGTGGTGGGTGGCCGGGGTGCCGGCGGTGCTGGCGGTGGTGCTGGTGGCGGCCGGCTGCGGTGACGGCGGCCGGCCGGCGGCGGGCCCCGCCACGAGTACGACGACCACGACCCCGGCGACCGGCACCACGACGGCCGCGCCGGAGTACCGGCCGGCGCGGCCCTCGGACGATGCGCTCCGGGGCGCGTTCAGCTACGACCCGGCCGAGCCGCTCGCCGTCACGAGCGCCCCCGTGGAGGCGGACGCCGAGGTGCGCGTCGCCGAGATCGGCTACGCCGACGGCTCCGGCGGGCGCGCGTCGGCGTACCTCGTCACGCCGGTGGCGGCCACCGGGCGGGTGCCCGGGGTCGTCTACCTGCACGGCCTGGGCGCCTCCCGGCGGACCTTCCTGGCCGAGGCGAAGCGCCTCGTCGCGGGCGGCGCGGTGGCGATCCTGCCGACCACCTCGGGGACCACGAGCCGGGAGGCCGAGGCCGACCTCGCCGTGGTCCGCCGCGCCGTGGTCGTGGAACGGCGCGCCCTCGACCTGCTGACCTCGATGCCCGAGGTGGACCCCGCGCGGCTCGCCGTCGTCGGCCACAGCTGGGGTGCCACCCAGGCGGCGATCCTGGCCGGGGTGGACGACCGGCTCGCCGCGGTGGTGGTGGCCGCGACCGGGCCGCGCTTCTCGGAGTTCCTGTGGCGCGGCACGGACACCGAGGGCCGCGAGGCCTACCTCGACCGGCTCACGGTCATCGACCCGCAGTGGCACCTGTCGTTGCCCGGGCGGCGGGCGGTGCTGCTGCAGCACGGGGAGTACGACCAGCTGGTGGACGAGACGGACGCAGCGGACCTGCTCACGGCCACGGCCGGCACCAAGGAGCTGATGACCTACGACTTCGGGCACGGGCTGGACGCCATGCCGGAGGCGCGCGCCGATCGGTTCGCGTTCCTGTCGCGGGTGCTGGGCGGCCAGTACGGTCGCTAGGTGCTGCGCATCCGGTTCACCGAGCGCGACCTGACGCGGGTCACGTTCAGCACAGCGGACCACGCCGAGACGCTCGGCAGCGTGCGCGCGCTGCTGTCCGGCCCGGGCACCGGCTGGCGGGCGCGGACCGCGCGGCGGATCACCGGGCGGATGCTGCCGCTGCTGGAGGTGGTCGGCGACGCCGGGGAGGTGCCGGACTTCCTGACCCCGGAGGGCGTCTCCGGCGGCACGTCCGCGGACGTGGCGGGGATGCTGCACACCGTGCCGGTCGCGCGCATCGCGGACGACCTCGGCCGCGCCGGGCGCACCGGCTCGCCCTGGCTGCGCCGGCT
>DASWTI010000631.1:0-15567 GCA_036402215.1 Pseudonocardiaceae bacterium | reverse complement strand
GTCACCCGCCTCGGCGCCCGGCCCTGAGCCCGGCCGCCGGGCGTGGTGGCGTCGTGGCGGGATCGTGGCGGGTGCGGGGAGCGTCGGCGGCGTCCAGCGCACTACTCCGATTCTCCGGGAGGGAACGCCCATGACCCGACGCTCCGTGGCCGTGCTGGCCACGCTGGCCGCCGCCCTGGCCGCCGCCGTGCTGCCCGGCCCGGCCGCCTCGGCCCAGGACATCGAGCCGCCGCGCGGCGTGAAGGTCGTCCCCACCGGGCACGCCAACGGCCAGGCCACGGTCCACTGGCAGGCCGCGACCTACGGCGACGGCTCGCTGTACCTCGTGTACCACGACCGCAGGCCCGGCCAGTGGTGGTTCGCCGGCAGCACGACCGGCTGGGAGTACCTGGTCACCGGTCACAACGCCGGGGCCGCCGGGCTGTGCTACCGCGTGCAGCGCCTGTGGAACGGCCGGACGAGCAACGTGTCCGCGCACGGCTGCGGCTCGGCCTGGGGCCCGCAGCAGCTCGCACCGCCCGACCCGCTCACCGTGGCCTCGCTCGGGCCGGACCGGCTGTACGTCTCGTGGCGGCGGCCGGAGCCGAACGACGGCTCGGCGTACGAGGTGCACCGGTACCAGCCGGACAACCTGCGGTACGTGCGGGTGGCGCAGCTCGGCGACGTCTACTCGACGCACGTCGCCGGGCTGAACCGCGGCGAGGAGTACTGCTTCCGCGTGGTGCGGATCAGGAACGGCATCCGCAGCCCGTGGTCACCGTCCGGATGCGGGGTGCCGGTCGGATGAGCCGGACGGGACGTGCCCTGATCACCGCGCTGCTCGCGCTGGCCGGCGCGGCCCCGCTCGCCCCGGCCGCGCACGCCGACCCGGCCGCGCCGCGCGACGTGCGGGCCAACCCGGTGCCGGGCGGCCAGGGCTGGATCGACGTCACCTGGACGCGGCCGCAGCCGGAGGGCGACTCCTGGTACCAGGTGTACCGGGACGTGCCTGGCGCCGGCCCGCAGCACGTGGGCGAGGTGTACAACGCCGGGGTCCTGCGGGTCACGGGCCACGTGCCGGGCGGCGCCGGTTACTGCTACCGGGTCCGCCGCTACGTGGACGGTCAGGGCTACAGCGGCATGTCCGCCATGGGCTGCGGCTACGCCGGCGGGGTCGCGGCGATGGCCGCCCCCGGCACCGTGACCGTGGTGCCGATCGGGCCGGGCCGGTTGTACGTGGCCTGGGTGCGGCCGGCGCCGGACGACGGCTCCACGTACGAGCTCCACCGCAACGACGGCACCCGCTGGGTGCGCATGGCGAGCGTCGGCGACGTGTACTCGACGCACCTCACCGGCCTGGCCGGCGGCTCCACGTACTGCCTCAACGTGGTCCGGCTGCGCGACGGCGGCCGCAGCGGCTTCTCCCCCGCCGGCTGCGGCACCGTGCACTAGCGGCTCACGGCTCGGCGCCCTCGCCCGCCAGTGGGCGCCGGGTCGTGAGCAGCCGGTCGGCGGCGTGGGCTCCGTAGGCGACCAGCAGGAACAGCAGCGAGATGCCGGCCACGTTGACCAGCACCCGCGGGTACCCCAGCTCGGCCACGTCGACGAACGGGTACGGGTACCAGTCGACGAGCGGGCCGCGCAGCAGCGTGAACACCAGCCAGGCCACCGGGAACACCAGCGCGAGCGTGGCGATCCGCACCGACGTGCGGCCGCGCGGGCCGAACGCGACCCAGCCGAACACGGCGAGCACCGGCACCACGGAGTGCAGCAGCACGTCGGCCACCGTCCCCCAGGCGGTCAGCACGGCCAGCCCGCGCAGCAGCGTGTGGTAGACGACGCCGGTGATGGCGATGGCCACCACGCCGGACAGCCGCAGCACGGCGAACGCCGTGGACCGCCGGTACGGCGCCAGCGCCAGCACGAGCGACGTGGCGCCCACCAGGATGTTCGACTGGATGGTGAAGAACACGAGGACGTTGAGCGTCCGCGTCGCCGGGGTGGCGAAGTGGCCGTCGCCCGCGGACCCGGTCACCAGGAGCTGGATCACCAGTGCCACGAGCACCACGACCGCCGTCGCGGCGAACCACAGCCGAGCCCACCGCTGCTCCATACGGAGCATCGTATGCACACGGTGGCCGCGCGGTCACCACTCTGGCCCTCGCCCGCCGGGTGCCGTGCCCCCTACCGTGAGCCGGAGGGTCGCCCCAGCTCAGGAGGCCGTACATGACACGGACCAGCGGCGATGACGACACCCGGCGGCTGCACGAGATGGGCTACGCCCAGGAGCTGGCCAGGACGATGTCCGGCTTCTCCAACTTCGCCGTGTCGTTCACGATCATCAGCATCCTGTCCGGTTGCCTGACGCTCTACGCGTTCGGCATGAACACCGGCGGCCCGGTGATGATCATCTGGGGCTGGCCCTTCGTCGGCGCCATGACGCTGCTGGTCGGCCTGGCGATGGCCGAGGTCTGCTCCAGCTACCCCACGGCAGGCGGCCTGTACTACTGGTCGGCGAAGCTCGCCCGCGGCAACGGCGCGGCGTGGAGCTGGTTCACCGGCTGGTTCAACTTCCTGGGCCAGGTGGCGGTGACCGCCGGCATCGACTTCGGCGCGGCGTTCTTCCTCAACGCCTATCTGGACCTGCAGTTCGGGTACGCGGTGACCCCGGGGCACACGATCACCCTGTTCGGCGTGATCCTGGTGCTGCACGGGCTGCTCAACACGTTCGGCGTGCGGCTCGTCGCGCGGCTCAACGACATCAGCGTCTGGTGGCACGTGATCGGCGTGGTGGTCATCGTGGGCGCGCTGGTGCTGCTGCCGGACCGGCACCAGGACGCCTCGACGGTGTTCACCTCGTTCGTCAACAACACCGGCTGGACGTCGACGTTCTACGTGGCGCTGCTCGGCCTGCTGCTGGCCCAGTACACGTTCACCGGCTACGACGCGAGCGCGCACATGACCGAGGAGACGCACGACGCGGCGCGCAGCGGGCCGCGCGGCATCGTCATGTCGATCCTGGTGTCCCTGGTGGCCGGCTGGGTGCTGCTGCTCGGCGTGACCTTCGCGATCCAGGACTACGGGAGCACGGCGGCCGACGCGGTGCCGCCGGCCAAGATCTTCGTGGACGCGCTGGGCTCCACCGGCGGCGAGATCCTGCTGCTCATCGTCATCGGCGCGCAGTTCTTCTGCGGCATGTCCTCGGTGACCGCGAACTCGCGGATGATCTACGCGTTCTCCCGGGACGGCGCGCTGCCGGCCTCGCGGTTCTGGCACGCGGTGAACAAGCGCACCCGGACGCCGACGCGCGCCGTCTGGCTGGCGGCCGGCGGCGCGTTCCTGCTGGGCCTGCCGTACCTGTGGAACGCCACGGCGTACGCGGCGGTGACCTCGATCGCGGTGATCGGGCTCTACATCGCCTACGTGATGCCGACGTTCCTGCGGCTGCGCCAGGGTGACCGTTTCGAGCGCGGCCCGTGGCACCTCGGCCGCTGGAGCCGCCCGGTCGGCACCGCCGCGGTCATCTGGGTGGGCCTGATCACGGTGCTGTTCATGCTGCCGCAGCGCAGCCCGGTGACCGTGGAGACCTTCAACTACGCGCCGGTCGCGGTGCTCGTGGTGCTCGGCTTCGCCGGCATCTGGTGGCTGGTGTCGGCGCGTCGCTGGTTCACCGGGCCCAAGGTGCAGGGCTCCACCGAGGAGCTCGCCGCGATCGAACGCGACCTGGGCTCCGTCTGAGGGTCCGGGGGCCGAGGACTCAGGGCCCGAGGCCCCCCGACCGGGGGGCTCCCGGGTCTCCTCACCGCGCAGCGGGGCCCCCGGCGAGGCTAGGCTCCGATGCCGGGGCCCCGCTGGCTCGCCCACGACGTGAGGAGGTCCGGTGCTCGGGCTGGACGAGCTGCGCGCCGCCGTTGACGGCGGAGAGATCGACACCGTTCTCGTCGGCCTGACCGACATGCAGGGACGGCTGCAGGGCAAACGGTGTGCTGCCCGGTACTTCCTCGACGAGGTGGCCGGCCACGGTGCCGAGGCATGCGACTACCTGCTCGCGGTGGACGTCGACATGACGACCGTCGGCGGGTACGCGATGTCCTCCTGGGACCGCGGCTACGGCGACCTGACGCTCACCCCGGACCTCGGCACGCTGCGCCGGCTGCCCTGGCTGCCCGGCACCGCGCTGGTGCTGTGCGACGTGGGCTGGGCGGACGGCTCGCCCGTGGTGGCCTCGCCGCGCCAGGTGCTGCGCGGCCAGCTCGACCGGCTCGCCGGGCACGGGCTGCGCGCCTACGCCGGCACCGAGCTGGAGTTCATGGTCTTCCGTGACACCTACGAGCAGGCCTGGGACGCCGGCTACCGCGGCCTCACACCGGCCAACCAGTACAACGTGGACTACTCGATGCTCGGCACCAGCCGCGTCGAGCCGCTGCTGCGCGACCTCCGCAACGGCATGGCGGGCGCCGGGCTGTACCCGGAGTCGGCGAAGGGCGAGTGCAACCTCGGCCAGCACGAGATCGCCTTCCGCTACGCCGAGGCGCTCGCCACCTGCGACAACCACGTGATCTACAAGAACGGCGCCAAGGAGATCGCCGCCGGGCACGGCCTGAGCCTCACCTTCATGGCCAAGTACGACGAGCGCGAGGGCAACTCCTGCCACATCCACCTGAGCCTGCGCTCCGCCGACGGCGACGAGCCGGTGATGGCCGGCGACGGCGAGCACGGCTTCTCGCCGCTGATGGCGCACTGGATCGCCGGCCTGCAGGCCACGCTCGGCGAGCTGACCCTGATGTACGCGCCGAACGTCAACTCCTACAAGCGGTTCGTGGACGGCAGCTTCGCCCCGACCACGATCGCCTGGGGGCTGGACAACCGCACGTGCGCGCTGCGCGTGGTGGGGCACGGCGCCGGGCTGCGGGTGGAGAACCGGGTGCCCGGCGGCGACGTCAACCCCTACCTCGCGGTGGCCGCCGTGATCGCGGGCGGCCTGCACGGCGTGGAGCACGAACTGCCGCTGGAGGAACCGTTGCGTGGCAACGCCTACGGCACCGACCGGCCGCGGGTGCCGGCCCACCTGCGGGACGCCGCGGCCGCGTTCGACGGCAGCGCGGTGGCGCGCGCGGCCTTCGGCGACGAACTCGTGGACCACTACCTGAACGCGGCCAGGGTGGAGCTCGCCGCCTTCGACGCGGCGGTCACCGACTGGGAGCGGCGACGCGGATTCGAGAGGTTGTGACGGTGGCGGCGAGGACCCCCACGCGCCGGCGCCCGGTCGTCGGCCTCACCACGTACCTGGAGCGCGCCCGCTGGGGCGTGTGGACCCAGCCGGCCGCGCTGCTGCCGCAGTCCTACGTGGACGCCGTGCAGACCGCGGGCGGCGTGCCCGTGCTGCTGCCGCCGTCGCCGCTGGGCGCCGAGGAGGTGGCCGCCACGCTGGACGCCCTGGTGCTCTCCGGCGGCGCCGACGTGGACCCGGTACACTACGGCGAGGAGGCCGGGCCGCGCACCCGCACCCTGCCGGAGCGCGACGACTGGGAGCTGGCGCTGCTGCGCGCGGCGCTCGCCCGGCACCTGCCGGTGCTGGGTATCTGCCGCGGCATGCAGGTGCTCAACGTGGCCTGCGGCGGCACGCTGCACCAGCACCTGCCGGACGTGGTCGGCAACTCCGAGCACCAGCCGCAGCCCGGGGTGTTCGGCACCAACGAGGTGCGCATCACCCCGGCGAGCCGGCTGGCCCGCATCCTGGGGCGCCGGGCCACCGTGGCCTGTCACCACCACCAGGCGGTCAAGGTGCTGGGCAACGGCCTGGGCCCGGCCGCGTGGGCGCCGGACGAGACGATCGAGGCCATCGAGCACTTCGAGCACGAGTTCGTGCTGGGCGTGCAGTGGCACCCCGAGGAGGGCCCGCGCGACGGGCTGCTGTTCGCCGCGCTGGTGCGCGCCGCGGCCGGCGCCCCCGCCGTCGTCCCGCAGCCACCGAGGCCGCGGCGGCGGCTCGGCGGGCACCCGGCGCCGATCCGGATGCGCGGCATCGGGGAGCGGCGGTGACGTACACCGTGCTCAACCCGGCCACCGAGGAGGTGGTCGCGGCCGTGCCGATGGCCGACGCCGAGGGCGCCGACGAGGCGATCGCCCGGGCGGCGGCCGCCTTCCCCGCCTGGCGGGCGGTGGCCCCGGCGGACCGGGCCCGGCTGCTGCGCCGCTTCGCCGACGAGGTGGACGCGCACGTCGGGGAACTGGCCGCGCTGGAGGTGGCGAACGCCGGGCACACCATCGGCAACGCCCGCTGGGAGGCCGGCAACGTCCGCGACGTGCTGCACTACTACGCGGCGGCGCCGGAGCGGCTGTTCGGCCGGCAGATCCCGGTGGCCGGTGGGGTGGACGTGACGTTCCGCGAGCCGCTCGGCGTGGTGGGCGTGATCGTGCCGTGGAACTTCCCGATGCCGATCGCCGCGTGGGGTTTCGCGCCCGCGCTGGCCGCCGGCAACACCGTGGTGCTCAAGCCGGCCGAGCTGACGCCGCTCACCGCGCTGCGGCTGGGTGAGCTGGCGCTGGCCGCCGGCCTGCCGGAGGGCGTGCTCACCGTGGTCCCCGGCGAGGGCCCCGTGGTGGGCCGGCGCCTGGTGGACCACCCGCTGGTGCGCAAGCTGTGCTTCACCGGGTCCGCCGCGGTCGGTGTCTCGATCATGGAGCGGGCCGCCTCGCTGGTGAAGCGGGTGACCCTGGAGCTCGGCGGCAAGAGCGCCAACCTGGTGTTCGCCGACGCCGACCTGGAGCGGGCCGCCGCGACCGCGCCGTACGCGGTGTTCGACAACGCCGGCCAGGACTGCTGCGCGCGCTCGCGCATCCTGGTGCAGCGCCCGGTGTACGAGCGTTTCCTGGAGTTGCTGGAGCCGGCCGTGCGTGGCGTGCGGGTGGAGGACCCGGCGCTGCCGACCGCGGAGATGGGGCCGCTCATCTCCGCGGCGCACAAGGAGCGCGTCGGCTCCTACGTCGACGAGGCCGACGTGGCGTTCCGTGGCTCGTGCCCGTCCGGCCCCGGCCACTGGTTCCCGCCGACGGTGCTGCTGGCCCGTGACGGCACCGAGCGGTCGTGGCGCGAGGAGGTCTTCGGGCCGGTGGTCTCGGTGCTGCCGTTCGAGGACGAGGACGAGGCGGTGCGCCTGGCCAACGACACCGAGTACGGGCTGTCCGGCTCGATCTGGACGCGCGACGTCGGGCGCGCGCTGCGGGTGGCGCGGGCCGTCGAGGCCGGCACGCTCTCGGTGAACTCGCACTCCTCGGTGCGGTACGCCACGCCGTTCGGCGGCATGAAGCGCTCCGGCGTCGGCCGCGAGCTCGGGCCGGACGCGCTGGACGGCTTCACCGACGTCAAGAACGTCTTCATCGACACCGGCCCGCCGGCCGGGGCATGATCGCCCCCGGGGTGGCCGATCGCGCTCGGAGGTCGTGGTGAACGCGTTGGGGATGCGCCGGTTCGAGGACCGGGTCGCGGTGATCACCGGGGCCGGCAGCGGCATCGGACTGGCCACCGCGCACCGGCTGGCCGCCGAGGGCGCGCTCGTGGTGTGCGCGGACCTGGACGAGGAGACCGGCCGGGCCGCCGCGGCCGCCGTGGACGGCCTGTTCGTGCGCGCCGACGTGGCCTCCGAGGACGACGTGCGGGCCCTGTACGCGACCGTGCTGGAGCGGCACGGCCGGGTGGACGTCGCGTTCCACAACGCCGGCATCTCGCCGCCGGAGGACGACTCCATCCTGGACACCGGGCTGGACGCCTGGCGGCGGGTGCAGGAGGTCAACCTGACCTCGGTGTTCCTGTGCTGCAAGGAGGTCATCCCGATCATGCGTCGGCAGGGCCGCGGCGCGATCGTCAACACCGCCTCGTTCGTCGCCGTCATGGGCGCGGCGACCTCGCAGATCTCCTACAGCGCCTCCAAGGGCGGCGTGCTCTCGATGACCCGCGAGCTGGGCGTGCAGTTCGCCCGCGAGGGCATCCGGGTCAACGCGCTGTGCCCCGGCCCGGTGGACACCCCGCTGCTGCGCGAGCTGTTCGCCACCGACCCGGAGCGCGCGGCCCGCCGGCTGGTGCACGTGCCCATGGGACGGTTCGCCGACCCGGCCGAGATCGCCGCCGCGGTGGCCTTCCTGGCCAGCGACGACGCCTCCTTCGTCACGGCCTCGACGTTCCTGGTGGACGGCGGCATCTCCGGCGCCTACGTCACGCCGCTCTGAGTGGCTGAAGGCGCCTTTCAGCCACTCGGCACCGCTCAGGGCGCCCCGTCACTCGGCACCGCTCAAGGGGTGCAGGTGACGGTGAGGGCGGCGAGACCGTGAGGTCGAACCACATGCCGAGCAGGTCGCCGTTGACGACGAGGCCGAGGCAGCCGCTGACGGCGCTGACGGTCGGGGTGAGGCCGGCGGTGGCACGCATCCGGCCGTCGGCATTGGTGTAGCTGACCGGAATGGTTCCGGTGACGGTGACGGCGCAGAACGGTCGAGGTCAGTCGCTACGCGGACTTCTGCGCCTCACGACCGTCCACGGTGGACGAGGTCGTGCACGACTGGGTGTGCTCGCCGGAGTTCGACGAGCTGCTGGTCGGCACCGTGCGCGCCACCTACGTTGTCGTTGACGACGCGGGTGACGATCTCCCGCACCAGCTCCAGCGAGGTCGGGTCGAGGGTCAGGACCGCGGGGCGCCCGAGGGCTGCCTGCCGGACGTAGGCGGACATGGTCATGCCGGCAGCGCCGGCGAGTCGTCGATGACGGCGGCCTCGTCCGGGTCGAACCTGACGGAGATGACCCTGGACAGGCGCTTGGCCGGCGTCCGGATGACGATGTCGTCGCCCTCCTGCTCCGGGTCGCCCCGGTGCGCGTAGTAGAAGTCTGCGGCTTCCTCATCGGTCATGCCGTCGGGCTCGGCCGACCGGCGGGGCTTGCGGCCGGCGTCCTCGGATGCGGTCATCGGTCAAAACCTCCCACGCTGCGATGGGCCGGGCGGTCTTCGTGTCGGGGCGGTACGCGAACACGACGCGTACCCGCCGTCCTCCTGAGGTCGCGCCGTCCACGTAGTAGTCCCCTGAGCGGCCCTTGCGGTTCTTGCGTGCCGAGCGGCCTGTCCGAGCACCGTCTCGATCTCCCGAACTGACACACCGTGCCTGGTGGCGCGCCTGTGGGTCAGTCCGCGGCGCGGTGCACGGAGACGGCGTAGTCGCCGCCGGTGTACGGGGCGCGGTCCCAGGTGGCGAAGCGGCTCTCGACGGCCAGGCCGGCGGCGGCGCACCAGGCGTCGTACTCGGGGAGGGCGGGCCAGCCGGGGCGCAGCTGGAACCCGGCGATCAGGCGGCCGCCCGGGGCCAGGTGGGCGGCGCACGCGGCGACGGCGGCCGCGCGGCGCTCGGCGGCGACGTACGGGACGACGTTGCCGGCCAGGACGACGACGTCGAAGCGGTCGGGGAGCGCGAGGTCGGCCAGGTCGCACGCCACCCAGCGCAGCGCCGGGGCCTTGGCACGGGCCCGGGACAGCATGTCGGCGTCCAGGTCCGTACCCACCACCGCGACGCCGCGGCGGGCCAGCTCGATCGCCACCCGCCCGGTGCCGCACCCGGCGTCCAGCACGGACAACGGCGCGTAGGTGCACACCAGGTCCGCCTCGCCGTGCGGGTCGACGCCGGACTCGGCGAGGCGCTGCCACCGCGCGTCGTAGGCGCCGAGGTCGACCTCGTCCCGCCAGGCCGGCCAGTCCTCGGGCAGCCCGGTCACCGGCGGCCCAGGGCCGTCAGGTCGGCCATCTCCAGCACCCGCCGCGGCGCGCCGTGCAGGGCGATCCGCACCATGGCCCGGCCCAGCTCCTCGCTGGTGATCACCAGCCGCGGGGACACCCGGCGCAGCACCGACAGCAGCGGCCCGGCCACGGCGTACCCGACGCGGTAGAGCCGGGTCTTCGAGCGCACCCCGCGGCCCGGCCGGATGATGCCGGGCCGCACCGCGTAGGCCTCCAGGTCGAGCGCCGCGACTCCCTCCTCGGTGGCCTTCTTGACCTTCGCCCAGGCCGCGCGCCCGTCGGTGCCCGCGCCGGACACGTAGACGAACCGCGCCCCGGGGGCGTCGGTGGCGAACGCGCGGGCCGCGGCGAGCGTGAGGTCCAGCGTCACCCGCCGGTAGTCGTCCTGGCTCATGCCGACCGACGACACCCCGAGGCAGAACAGGCACGCCCCGGCGCCGGTGAACAGGCCGGGCTCGTAGGCGAAGAAGTCCGTCTGCCGCACCTCGCGCAGCTTGGCGTGGTGCTGCCCCGTGCCGCCGCGCACGAGCGCCACCACCTCGGTGACCGCGGGGTCGAGCAGGCACTCGCGCAGCACGCCCTGGCCCACCATGCCGGTCGCGCCGAACACCACCACCTTCATGGCGGACAGCCAAGCACGGCGGCTCAGTCCCTGCGGTAGCGGGCGTCGAACAGGGCGAACACGCCGAACGCGGCCAGGCCGGCGGCCACCAGGTAGAGCAGGTACGGGCCGTAGGGCTGCGCGGCGAGCGCCTTGAGCGAGGCGTCCAGGCCGGTGGCCTTGGCGGGGTCGGCGCGCAGCGCGGCCACCACGACGAGCGCGCCGGCCACCGCGTACACGCCGCCCAGCGCGCAGTACCCGACCCGGCCGAGCCGCACCGCGGTGCGCTCGGTGGACGCCGGCACCGAGGTGAGGTCCAGGTCCCGGCGGAAGGCGGCCGTCACGCCGCGGTGCACGAACAGCGCCGCGCCGGCCAGCACGCCGAGCCCGGCCAGCACCACGATCCACTTGCCGTACGGCTGCGCGAGCACCCTCGCCACCAGGCCGGACTGGTCGGCGTCCGAGGGGCCCTTGCCGCCGGCGGCGGTGCGGCCCGCGCTGTAGGACAGGTAGCCGAAGAGCAGCGCCTCCACCAGGTTCAGCCCCACCGCCCTGGCGAGCCGGGCCCCGGAGTGCCGGTGCCGGGCCAGCAGTGCCTCGACGAGCTGTTGCACCACGAGCGCCGCCAGCCCCACGCAGACGATCCACAGCGGCCACTTCCCGGCGGCGGTGGACGCCACCTCGTGCAGCGCGCCGGTCTTGTCCGCCTTGCCGCCGTTGCCGGCCGCGACCCGCACGATGAGGTAGGCGATCAGCAGGTGCACCACGCCGTAGGTGACCATCCCGACCCGCCCCAGCAACCGCACCGCCGTGCTGTCCGCGGCCTGCCGCGCGGCCCGGTCACCGGTGTGCACCATGGGGTGTCCTTCCGTCGGGCCTGATGCCGTGATGGTCCGGGCACCTCCGGCACCTCGCAACCCGACGGCGCCGGTGCGCCGCCACCGGCCCGGCCCGTCGAGAGCCGCTTCGCCACTCGAGGCCGGCCTCGGGCACCGGCGCGACCACGCCGTCCGGGCATCGGCGAACAGGCCGTCCGTGCACCGACCGGCCGATATCGGCGGGCACTGACAGCCGTTACCCTCGGGCTATTCGTTTCATTTCCCGACGAACCGGGGCTGCCCGTGCGCGCACGTTTCCTGACGCTACTCGCCGCATTAATTCTTGGCGTGGTAACCATTATGACGAATGGTACGGCCGTCTCGGCGGCCTCGTGGACGCTCACCCCGGGCGGCCCGGTCGTGGCCTCCGGCGGCACGGTGGTCATCGCCGGCGGCACCACCGGAACGGGGGTCACCGGCACGACGGTCACCGCCAGGGGCTGGATGAACGGCGGCAGCGGCCTGTCCGGCACGTCCCTGATCGACCAGCTCGCCTTCTCGTTCACCAACTGCGGCGAGCCCGCCGGCATGACGTGCCAGATCACCCGGGTCGGCACCGTCGCATTCGACGCGACCGCCCACTGCTCCGGTGTCACAACCGGCAATCCGGTGCGCGTGACGCTGCGCTGCACCGGACCGTTCTGCGCCGTCAGCGGCTGCTTCGGCCTCATCCCGGCGGGCGACCGGGTGAGCATCTCGTTCACCCTCACGCTCTCACCGAGCCCGACCATCACCAGCCCCTGACGGGAGTCGTCGCCGTGCACACACCGCTTCGCACCCTGTTCGCCGCGTTCCTGCTGGCCGCGGCCACGACCGTGGCGACCGGAGCACCTGCCCACGCGGCCGGATGGTCGGTGAGCCCCGGCGGCTGGGTGACGTTCGGCCCGGCCCCGGTCACGCTGACCGGTGTGTCGTGCTCCTTGTCCGGGAGGGGATACGTCTGCGGCGGCACCGACCTGCCGTCGGCCGGGCTGATCGAGTCGATCACCTTCACCTTCAGCGGCTGCTCCAGCAGTACGGTGCCCCTCACGGTCACGCACGCCGGCACCGGGGCCTTCACCGGGACGTCCATCTCCGCCGGTGAGGTCAACGGTTGGCTGACCACGCTGGTGTTCCGTCTGTCCGGGCCGGGCTGCGCGTACACGGTCTCCGGGTCCGCCGCGGCGCGCTACGGCAACGGCACCGGCCGGATGACCGTGGCGGAATCCGGCTCCATGCTCAGGATCTCCGCGGTCAGCGGCTGCTTCGGCCTCGTGCGCAACGGCGATCCGGCGCCGATGTCGTCGCACCTCCCGGTGGCACCCCCGCTCACGTTCGGCCATACGCCGTAGCGGAGCCCGACCGCACCGGGTCGGCGGCGACCATGCCCCCTCCGTGCGCGGCGCCCCGGCCTGGTTCAGACGGCCACCACGGCCACCGGCACTCCCCGCTCGGCCATCAGCACCTTGAGGTCGTCGGGATCGCTCGTGAGTATCTGGTCACCCGGCATGGCTGCCAGGGCCACGAGCGCGTCCACCACGTCCCGGGTGCCGGCCGCACCCAGCAGCACCCCGGCCGCCCGGGCGTCCGCGAGTTCGACCGGCCGGACGTCGATCATCGGCAGCCAGCGGGCGAACCTCGCCTGCCGGGCACCGCCGCGCCACACCTGGCCCACGACAGGGGCCACGGTCACCAGGCCACCACCCGCACGCCGCGCCAGCTCGATCAGCCCGGCCACCCGCCGGTCGTCCCGCTCGATCCCGATGAGGCCGCCCGCGTCCAGGACGACGTTCACGCCACCGAGTCCTGTCGCGGCGCGAGGTACGGCACACCGGCTTCCACGGCGAGTGCGGCCAGTTCGTCCTCCCGGAAGGCACCGTGGCCGGCCTGGTGCTCCGCCAGCCAGGCATCGACCAGCCGGGCGCGCAGCCAGGCGGTCAGCGCGTCCGCGGTCACCGCCGAGAACGACAGCCCGAGCTCGTCCGCCATCCGCTGGGCCGACTGCCGAACGTCCGCCGGCAGGGAGACGGTCACCCGCTCAGCCTTCATACCGGAAAGTGTACCTCGGTATGAGCTACTTCTGGTCGTCGACCCAGCGGGCGAGGAGGCCGCGGAAGTGGGCGACGAAGCGCTCCTGCTCGTGGGCGGGGTAGGTGGCGCGCACGGTGCCGACCAGCAGGTCGTCGAACTCCGGCGAGCACACCCAGTCGTGCACGACCTCGTCCACCGTGGACAGTCGTGAGGCGCAGAAGTCCGCGTAGCGGTCGACCTCGAAGTAGTCGTCGGCCAGCCGGCCGTACTCGGCGAGCTTCTCGCCGTACGAGAGGTCCTCCCGGTCGGCGACCTCGAAGTACCGCGTGGTGTCCAGGTCCAGGTGCGGCCGCCGGCCGGTCACGCAGCAGAAGATGGTCCAGCGCACCAGCGCGGCCATGGCCCACGGGAAGTAGTAGTGCAGCGAGGTGATCGCCACGTCGGGGCAGGCGTTGGCGTAGTCGATGGGGTGCACCTCGTCGCCGCGCACCAGCAGCTCGCAGGAGTTGAACTCCCAGCGGAAGAACGCGTTGACCAGGCGGGAAATGGTGGCCACCTCGGCGCCGGCGCCGGGCGGCAGGAACGAGTGGTCCACGGCGTACCGGTCGTGCATCGGCAGCTCGGGACGGAACTTCATGATCATGGTCTCGGCGCCGATGGACAGCGACCGGGCGAAGGCGTCGTAGTCCTCGACGGACTGCTGCAGGTGCATGAGCCGCTCGCCGGACTCGTCGTAGGCGGCGTGCAGCTCGGCGGAGTTCTTCACCCGGGAGACGCCGACCCAGGCGCCGCCGTCGTAGGGCTTCATGAAGAGCGGGTAGCCGAGCTGCTCGGCGACGGCGTCCAGGTCGAACGGCCGGTTGTAGCGCTCCGCGGTGTAGGCGTAGCGGGCGTTGTCCACGGGGTGCTTGAACGGCACGAGCACGGTCTCCGGGACCTTGAGGCCGAGCCGCATCATGGCGCAGTACGCGGCGTGCTTCTCCATGGCCTGGAAGGTGAACGGGCTGTTCAGCAGGTACACGTCGTCCATCAGCGCGATCTTCTTGAGCCACTCGCGGGGGTGGTAGTACCAGTAGGCGAGCCGGTCGATCACCAGCGAGTGCCGCGGCCTGGACCGCAGGTCGAACGGCTCGATGGTGACGCGCTCGACGTCGAAGGTGTGGGTGCGCCCGGCCCCGTCGGTCACCGGCCCGAGCCGGCGGGTGATCTCGGTGAAGGCGGCCGGCCAGTCCTCCTCGGTGCCGAGCAGCAGTCCCACCAGGTGATCGGTCCGGCCCACGCGTCCTCCTTCACCCGGTGGCGGACGGCACGCCGGCCGTCCCGGTCGTTGCGACCCGCCTCATCGTGCCAAAGGGGCCGGGGGCGGACCACCGGAGTGATCGACCCGCGGCCCCGGCCGGAGCCCCGGTCAGTGCCCGCCGCCCCTGCCTACGCCCGGGTCCGGGGCGGCGCCGTCCGGCAGCAGCCAGCCGTCCGTGGCGACGACCCGGCCGGCCCGGACGACCACCTCGCGGGGCGGCACGTCCACGACGACCTGCGGCGGGCACTCGCCCCTGACCAGGAAGAAGTCGGCCGGCGAGCCGGGCGTCAGGTCGGTGGCCGGCAGGCCGAGCAGACCGGCGCCGAACTCGGCGGCGGCCCGCAGGCCGAGCTCCAGCTCCTCGTCGAGCCGGGCCCGCAGCGACGACGCCAGCAGGTGCGCGCGATGCAGCATGTCGGCGTTGCCGAACGGGCTCCACGCGTCGCGGACGCCGTCCGATCCCAGCCCGACGTGGACGCCGAGCTCGCGCAGGCGCCGCACCGGCAGCGTCCGGCCGGCGGGTGCCACGGTGGTCAGGCCGATGCCGGCCGCGGCCAGCTCCGACCCCAGCCGGTCCAGCTCCGCCGCCGGCAGGTCCACCAGCGCGAAGGCATGGCTGATCGTCACCTTCCCGCCGAGCGTCAGCGCCCTGGTCCGGTCGAGCACGGCGGCGATGACGTCGAGGCCCGCCGGCCCGCGGTCGTGCAGGTGCAGGTCGATGCCGACGCCGTGCCGGTCGGCGATGCCGAACAGCAGGTCGAGCTGGCCGGTGAGGTCGTCGTCGAAACCGATCGGGTCGATGCCGCCGACGAGATCGGCCAGGCCGGAGCCGGCCGCCTCCGCCAGCAGCTCGGCGGTGCCCGGCGCGCGGCGCACGCCGTGCTGCGGGAACGCGACGGTCTGCACGTCGAGGACGTGGGCGAGCCGGTCCCGGGCCTCGGCCACGCCGGCCAGCCCGGCCAGGCCGAAGGCCGGGGCCACGTCGGCGTGGGCGCGCATCGCCCGGGTGCCGTGCGCGGCGGC
>DASWTI010000630.1:0-23255 GCA_036402215.1 Pseudonocardiaceae bacterium | reverse complement strand
CGGTGCCACCGGCGCCGCCCTGGAAGCGGTAGCGCGGCGGCACGTACGGCGGGTCCTGGCTGAGCCCGTCGATCAGGTCCTGCGGCGCGCCGTGCCGGCGCAGCTGCTCCACCAGCTCCGCGGTGAGGCCGTCGGCCGGGTCGTGCGGGGCCTCCGGCGGCACCGGCCCGCTCACCGGCGGCGCCACCGGCAGCGTGTCGGGGAACGACTGCCCGCTGCCGGCCTGCCTGATCCGGTCCAGGGTCGAACGGCACTCCGGCGGCGCCGCCTCGTACGACTCGGCTCCGGCGCAGGCCCCCGACTCGAACAGCCCGAGCAGGCCCGGCAGGCCACCCGGGTGCTCCTGCGCGACCGCGACCAGCCCGGCGGCCACCTCTCCGGCGGACGGCACGTCGGCCGGCCCCACCGGTCCCGCGGGCGACGCCGCGGCGTCGTTGTCCACCGCCTGGGTGAGGAATCCGGCGACCAGGGCGGCGGCCACCGCCGCCGCGGCGGCCGCGAACAACCGCCGGCGTCGGAACGGTCCTGGCAGGGATCGGGGCACGGTGACCTCCCGGCGAACGGCGGCCGAGCGCGGAGTGACCGCGGCGCCACTCAGCGTAGGCACGGCCGACGGCCGGCAGAAGCGGCCAACCGGCCGAAGGACCTGGACGAACGGCCGCCCGCGGCCCCTGGCGCTCGCTACGCTGGCCCGGTGCTGATGTCGCATGTGGGGGAGCCGTCGGTACCGCCCGTCGCGGGGCGTGACGCATGACGGCCCGTCCCGCGCCACCCGTGCCCACGGCGGAGCAACTCGCCCGCCGGCTCGTCACCGCCGTCGCGCCCGACGAGCTCCCGGCGTTCGACGCCGTTGCCACCCCGTACCTGGCCGAGCCCGCGGCGGCCGAGCGGCGGCTCCGGCGCGCCCAGGACGATCCGCTCGGCTTCGGCCTGGGCGACGTCGTCGCGATGGCCACGCCGGTGATCGCCCTGGTGTCCGCCAGCGTCGTGACCGCGCTCTCCGACGGCCTGGCCGACTCCATGCGTGCCGGCGGCCGCTCCGTGCTGCGTCGCGTCCGCGCCAGGTTCGGCGGTGGAACCGTTGCGCCGCAGGCGCTCCCGGCCGGCGGCGGGTGGTCGGCCGAGCAACTGGCCGAGGTCCGCCGGATCGCGCTGGCCCGGGCCACCCGGCTCGGCATGGCCACGGAGAACGCCGAGGCGCTGGCCGACGCCGTCGTCGGGGAACTCCTGCGGCAGCGCGACGAGGGTCGGTGACCGCGCCGTCCCGGACGGACCCGCGCGTCTTCCCGTCGGAGACCGGCTGGCTGCTGGCGCTGCTCGCGGTCGCCGTGCTGGCCAACGCCTGGTTCGTCGCCTCCGTGGTGCTGCCGCCGTCCACCGCCGGCAGCTGGACCCAGTTCGTCATGCTGCTCGCCCCCGGGCCGGCCATGTACTACTACGCCACGCGGCTGCGCGTGCGGCGCACCCGCCCGGTCACCGGCACCCGGTTCTCCGAGGCGGCGCGCCGGGTGCGCGAGCTGGCGGAGCGCGCCGGGATCACCGACCGGCTGGAGGTGCGGCTCGGCACCGGCGCCCGGGCGTTCGTGGCCGGCATGCCCGACCGGCCGGTCCTGGTGCTCGGGCCGGAACTCCTGGCGCTGTACGACATCGGGCGGCGGCCGGTGTTCGAGGCCGTGGTGCGGCACGAGTTGGCGCACCTGCGCGGCAGCGACCTGCGCTGGTACCAGTTCGCCACGGCGCTGCGCTTCACCAACGCGTACACCGCGTGCTGGCTGGTGTTCGTGCTGGCGCTGGCGCTGGCCGTCGAGCAGGGCACCGCGTCGGAGCTGGTGATCACCGCCGTGCGCTGCGCCGCCATGGTGCTGGTCGCCGAGCTCGTCGCCCGGGTGTTCCTGCGGGTGCGCGAGCACCACGCCGACCTGCACGCCGCGGACGCAGGCCGGGCCGCGCTGCTCGCCGCGCTGGGGCCCGACCCGACGGCCTCGCCACGTGCCGCGGTGCGCGCCTGGCTGCGCCGTCACCCCGGGGCCGGCCGCCGCGCCGCCGCGCTCGTCGAGCCTGGGGTGCTGCTGGCCTCGGCGCCCGGCCAGGTGCTGCTCGGCGCGCTGCTCGGCGGGTCGCTGCTCGTGGTCGGCCAGCAGGTCGCCCTCGGCTCGACCGTGCCACCGGCCCTGGTGGGCGTGCTGGTCGGGGTGCCGCTGACGCTGTTCGTGACGCTCGCCGTCTGGCGCGCGGTCTGGCACGCCATGCTCACCGGCACCCGCTGGGTGGTGCCCGCGCTGTCCTGCGGCGCCGCGCTGTTCGCCGGCCTGGTGCTCGGCGGCGTGCTCTCGCCGTACTCACGGCTCGCCGGGTCCGGGCTGGCCGGCATCCCGCCGGCGCCCGGCCCGCTGCTCGCCACCGCCGTGCTCGCCGTTGGCCTGTGCTGCTGGCTCGCCGCCGTCGTGGCGCCGCGCACGCACGCCGACCCGACCGCGGCGCGCTCCGGCGGGGTGCTCACCGCCGCCGGCCTCGCCGCCCTGTACGTCGGCGGCTGGGCGTTCGCCGTGCTGTGGACGTGGTGCGCGCGGCTGCTCGGGGCCCGCGTGGCCTGCTCCGGCGACGCCCACCAGGCCGAGCCGCTGTGCGCCTCCGGTGATCCCGCCGCCTTCGTCACCCGTGAGGTGCTGCGGGAGTACGCCGCCACCCCGTACTCCCTGGCCGCCGTCGCGGTCCTGGCCGGCGCGCTCCTCCTGGCCCGCCGCCGTCCCGTTCCCGCCGCCGCTGCCCTGGTGTCCGCCGTCCTCGCCGCCGCGGTGCTGGTCGTCACCGACCGCGCCGTGCCGCCGCCACCGCCGGTGCGCCTCGAGTTCCGCGCCGTCCTCGACGCCACTCCCGCCTCGCAGCTCCCGTGCCCACCGGCCGGCCGGCCGTCCTCCGCCCCGTCGGCGTCCGCCGCGTCGTCGGCTGCCCGGTTGCCGGTCCCGTCTCCGGTCCCGTCGTCGGTTCCCTCATCCGGCCTGCCGGTCGTGCCGCCCGGCGCCGTGCCGGCCGGGGGCCTCGTGGCCTGCGCCGCCGACGGCTCGGAGCGCCTCGTCCTGGGCCCGGTCGAGCTGGACAACGACGACGTACGCGCCGCCGAGTTCGAGTTCTCCGGCAGCACCGGGGACCCCCAGCTCGTCGTCACCTTCAGCGACCCCGCGGCCTGGGAGTCCCTCACCACCCGCCAGACCGGCGCCCGCGTCGCCATCCTCCTCGACGACGCCGTCGTGGTGGCCCCGCAGATCATCGAACCCCTCCGCGACGGCACGGCGGTCATCACCGGCCTCACCCCCGACGAGGCCCGCGACCTCGCCGACCGCATCACCCCTGGCTGACCGACGGCCGGACGGGCCAGGGCGGACCGCCCCGCCTCGGCGGCCGCGGGGGGTGACCGCCGCGGAGTAGGGTGCGGCGTCGCTTCCGGGAGGGTTCGCCGTGTCGTCCGTGTCGTCCGTCGTGGTGGGGCGGTTGCGGGCGGCGGGGTGTGTGTTCGCCGAGGACGAGGCGCGGCTGCTGGCCGAGGCGGGCGGCGACCTGGAGGACCTGGTGGCGCGCCGGGTGGCGGGGGAGCCGTTGGAGCAGGTGCTCGGCTGGGCGGCGTTCCGCGGCTTGCGGATCGCGGTGGAGCCCGGGGTGTTCGTGCCGCGGCGGCGCACGGAGTTGTTGGTGCGGCTGGGAATTCCGCTCGTCCGGGCGGGCTCGGTGGTGGTGGAGCTGTGCTGCGGCGCGGGTGCGGTGGCGGCCGCGCTGGCCGCGACGGTGCCGGGGCTGGAGGTGCACGCCGCGGACGTCGATCCGGTCGCGGTGCGTTGTGCCCGTCGCAATGTGCCGGGGGCGGTGTACGAGGGTGACCTCGACGCGCCGCTGCCGGAGTCGCTGCGCGGCCGCGTCGGGCTGCTGGTGGCCAATGCCCCGTACGTGCCCTCCGCGGCGGTGCCGTTGATGCCGCCGGAGGCCCGTCTGCACGAACCGCTGACCGCCCTCGACGGCGGGCCGGACGGGCTGACGGTCCTGCGCCGCGTCGTCGCCCTCGCCCCGGCCTGGCTCGCCCCCGGCGGTCACCTCGTCGTGGAGTCGAGCGCCGCGCAGGCACCCGCCCTGGCCGCCGCGGCGACCGCCGCCGGCCTCACGCCGGTCGTCCACGAGGCGGACGACCTCGGCGCCACCGCCGTCCTGTGCCGCTCCTGACGCCGGCCCGAGCGGCGTGCGCCCTGCCGGGGCGCACAGCGGGCACGGGGGCGCCCGGGACGGGCCGTGCGCGCCGTGCTCCGACGCGGGGTGATCGGCCGCCCCGTTACGTCGTGCCGCCGCGGCCGGTGCGCTCCTGCAACTCGTCGATCATGGCGGAGGCCTCGGCCTTGGTGAGGGTGTCGGGCACGGTCACGCCGGCCTCCTGGGCGAGGGTGCCCAGGTAGCTGCGCTGCGGACCGGTCATCGGCTCGTCGCCGGTGACCCAGTCCGCGGGGTCCTTCGCCGGGTTCTCCCGCGGTGCGCCCTGCGGGTCCTCGCTCATCGGTACCTCCTCGTCGGTGCGGCCGGTGCGGCCGGTGTTCTGCGTGCGGTTCCTGCGGCCCGCGGTCCGTGTTCTCCGCGCCGGACCGCCGTCCGTGCGCCTGGCATTCCCCGGATCGCCGCCCGTCAAGCCGTGCGACAGGAAGATTCGCCGGCGCCGGGGCGTTGAGCCAGGGTGTGACGTCCGTACCGCTCTCGGTCCTCGACCTGGCGCCCGTGGCGGCGGGTGCCGGAAACGGCGCCGCGCTGGCCGCCACCACCGCGCTCGCACAACGCGTGGAGGAGCTGGGCTACCACCGCTTCTGGGTCGCCGAGCACCACAACATGCCGGCCATCGCGAGCTCCGCGCCGGCGGTGCTCATCGCGCACCTGGCCGCCCGCACGTCCACGATCCGGGTCGGCTCGGGCGGCGTGATGCTGCCGAACCACGCGCCGCTCGTGGTGGCCGAGCAGTTCGGCACCCTGGTCGCCCTGCACCCCGGCCGGATCGACCTCGGCATCGGGCGGGCGCCGGGCACCGACCAGCTCACCGCGCTCGCGCTGCGCCGCAGCGTCGAGGCGCTGTCCGCCGACGACTTCCCGCAGGAGCTGGGCCGGCTCCTGGCCTACTTCGACGCCGACCCGTCGGCCTCGCGCGTACGCGCCACCCCGGGCAGCGGCGACGCCCCGGACGTCTGGCTGCTGGGGTCCAGCGACTTCTCCGCGCGCCTCGCCGGACTGCTCGGGCTGCCGTTCTCCTACGCGCACCACTTCAGCTCCGGCGGCACCGACCACGCGCTCGACGTGTACCGGACCTCGTTCCGGCCGTCCGAGGCGCTCGCCGAGCCCTACGCGATGGTGGCCGTCAGCACCATCTGCGCGCCCACCGACGAGGAGGCGCACTGGCTCGCCGGGCCGGCGGGGCTGTCGTTCCTGTGGCTGCGCCAGGGCAGGCCGCGCGCGCTCGCCACGCCGGAGGAGGCGGCGGCCTACCCGTACTCACCGATGGAGCGGGAGTTCCTGGCGCAGCGCCACGACGGCCAGGCGATCGGCTCGCCGGACACGGTGACCCAGCAGCTCACCACGCTGCTGGACCGCACCGCGGCCGACGAGCTGATGCTCACCACCATGGTCTACGACCTGGATGCCCGCGTCCGCTCCTACGAGCTGGTCTCCGAGGTCGTCGCCCCCAAGCTGGAGCGCTGACCGCCGGCGAGCCGCCGCAGCTCGTCCTTGCGCAGCACCACGATCGCGCCGGCCGGCACCGCGAACCCCAAGGCGCTCAACGGGTTCGTGTCGATCACGAACAGGTTCACCGCGGTGGCGCACAACAGCAGGACCAGCAGCCCGGCCGCCGCGGCGGCCCGCAGCCGGGGGACCAGCAGCCCGACCGCGCCGGCCAGCTCCAGCGCGCCCACCAGATACCGCAGCCACTGACCGGCGCCGATGTCGGCGAACAGCTCGACCATGGCGTCGTCGCCGCCGAGCTTCGCCAGGCCGGCGCCTGCCATCGCCAGGCACAGTCCCACCTGGAGCACCCAGGCGACGATGTTCCTCCAGTCCCTCACGGCCTTCACCTCAGCTCGGTCAGCAGGTCGGCGAGGCGGTCGAACTGGTCCAGCACGCCGTGCGACATGCCGGTGGACAGCGCGAACGCCAGGATGTCCTCGGTCGGGAAGCGCACATGGTGCCGGACCGTCGTCCGGCCGTCGAACTCCTCCAGCGTCACGGTCTCCACCGCGGGCGGACCCAGCGGCTCGGTGTCGACGTACGAGGTGCGCACGTAGCGCCCGGGCGGCGACACCTCCAGGTACTCGCCGCGCATCCTGGCCTCGCCGCCGTCGAACACGTTGGCCCAGCGCCAGGTCCCGCCCACCCGCAGGTCCTGCTCGTGCACCACGGTGGACGTGCCGCGCGGTCCCCACCAGCGGGCGATGTGCGCGGCCTCCGTCAGCACCCGCCACACCAGCTCACGCGGAGCGTCGAACACCCGCTCCATCACCAGTTCGTCGCCGTCGGCCACCATGGCGGTGGCGCCGTTGCCCAGCTCCAGCCGTGCCATCACTCGTCTCCCGGGTCGTCGCGCAGCTCGCGCAGGTAGTCGTCGAGGCGGTCGTAGCTCTCGCCGAGGAACCGCCGGTACTGCGCCATCCACTCGGCCACCTCCCGCAACGGCTCGGCGCGCAGCCGGCACGGGCGCCACTGCGCCTGCCGCCCCTGTTCCACGAGCCCGGCGCGTTGCAGCACCTTCAGGTGCTTCGAGATGGCCGGCAGGCTCAGCTCGAACGGCTCGGCGAGCTCGTTCACCGTCGCCTCGCCTCGCGTCAGCCGCCCCAGCATCGCCCGCCGCGTCGGGTCCGCGAGCGCGGCGAAGGTGACGCTGAGCTGGTCCTGTTCCGGCACTGTAGTTTCCTCATCAGTTAATTAGCCGATGTGGAAACTACGCCGCCGGTGAAAGCCCGTCAAGGGGGCGCTCGCGCGTCAGAGGCCGGTGGTGCCGTCGATGCGCTCGCGCAGGATGTCCGCGTGGCCGGCGTGCCGGGCGGTCTCCTCGATCAGGTGGGCGACGATCACCCGCAGCGTGTCGAGCTGGTCCTCGCCGGGGTTCGGGACGCGGGCCATCGCGCTCAGGTCCTCGTGCCGCCGGATGATCTCGTCGCTCTCCGCGCAGGCGCGCTCGTAGTCCGCGCGTACCTCCGCGTAGGTCGTGCCTGCGGGCACCGGCCGCCGGTAGTCGGGGGTGATGTCCTCGCCCAGGAACACCCGCCGGAACCAGTGCCGCTCGACCGCCGCCAGATGCTGCAGCAGCCACAGCAGGCTCGTCCCCGACGCCACCCCCGGCGACCTGAGCTGCTCATCGGTGAGGCACTCGGTCGTGCGGACGACCGCGCGGCGCACCTTGTTCAGGTAGTACAGCTGCACGTCCCGCTCCGACGCCGTGGGATCGGAGTACGTCAACTCACCCATTCCGCGCAGGCTAGGGGAGCCCGACGCGGCGACCGACCGGGTTTCCGGTGCTACCGGTGGACCTTCTCCTCGATGCGCCGGGCGAGGTCGCAGCTGAGGTCCTCGTCGTTGGAGCGCAGCGCCTCGTCGGGCTCGGCGTCGGCCCAGTTGTCGCCGCCCTCGTCGGCGGAGACGGAGACGTAGGTGAGGCGGTCGCCGCGGCGGACGAGGATGCCGGAGGCGCCGAAGTTGGTCGTGGTGGTGCAGAACGCCTCGTCGCCGGCGTCGTCGACGTCCTTGTTCAGGTAGGGCCGGGAGCGCGTCCGGCCGTCGGCGTCCTCCGTGCCGTTCGCGGCGTCGGCGCGGGCCGCGGCGTAGATGACCTCGGCGGCGGACGTGGTCCGGCGGACCACCGTCACGTGCCGCACCTTGTCCTGGCCGAGATCCATCGCCCAGCACACCTCGTCGCCGTCGATGACGCCGATGTCCACCGGCTGGTCGGCCTCTCCGGGATCGAGCCGCTCCATGCCGAAGTCCCCGCCCATCACGGCCTCGACGTCCGCGCTGTCCACGATGCGGCAACCGTTGCCCACCGCCCGGTCGAGCGCGGTCCCCAGTGGGGTCAGGACCACCAGCAGCGTGATCGCCACCCCGAGCACCGCGACGCCGGCCAGCACCGCACCTCGCCTGTTCATGATTCCTCCGATCACCGTGACCGGACCTACGACGACGCCCACCGCGTCCGGTTCCTGGTGCCGCGCGGCCGGTGCCACCGCGCGGCGGATCAGGCCGGGCTGCCGAGCTCGGCGAGGATGTCGAGCGCCCGCCGCCGGTGGTGCCCGGCCAGGTCGGCGTTGCCGAGCGCCTCGTGGGCCCGGCCGAGGCCGTCGTGCGCGCGCGCCTGGTCGTGGGGCTGGTTGAGGTCGCACGCGATGTCCAGCGCGGCCCGGTGGCTGGTCAGCGCGTCGGCGGGGTGGCCGGTGGCGTGCTGCACGTGGCCCAGGCCGTGCAGGGCCTCGAAGATGCCGTTGCGGTCGCCGATGTCGTTGGCCAGCCGCAGCGCGTCCCGCAGGCAGGTCGTCGCGGCGGCCAGGTCGCCGTCGGCGCGGTGGACGTGGCCGAGGTTCCACAGGGCCTCGACCTCGCCGTGGCGGTCGCCGAGGTCCCGGGCCAGGTCGAGCGCCTCGGCCAGCCGCTCGACGGCCAGGGCGTGCTGACCGGTGCGCTGGTGGACCTCGCCGAGGACGGTCAGCGCGCGCAGGGTGCCGATCCGGTCGCCGAGGTCCGCCGCGATCCCGGTGGCCAGCCGCAGGCACTCCTCCGCGCGCGCGTACTCGCCGGTCAGCAGGTGCACGTAGCCCAGGCCGGTCAGCGTGGCGTGCTCGCCCTTGCGGTTGCCGATCTCGCGGGCGATGGCCAGTGACTCCCGCAGGCTGTCCTCGGCCTCCCGGTGCCGGCCGGTCAGCCGGTAGACGTAGCCGAGCGGGTAGAGCGCGGCGTGCTCGCCGTCGCGGTGACCGAGCTCGCGCGCGATGGCGAGCGACCGGCACAGGC
The DNA here is from genome assembly GCA_036402215.1 of Pseudonocardiaceae bacterium. Lineage (GTDB taxonomy): Bacteria > Actinomycetota > Actinomycetes > Mycobacteriales > Pseudonocardiaceae > DASXTS01. The sequence continues at coordinate 14,243 of DASWTI010000630.1, read as the reverse complement.
AGTCCTCGGACCGCTTGTAGTGCCCGGTCGCCTGGTACACCCGCCCCAGGCCGAGCAGCGCGGCCCGCTCGCCGTCGCGGCCGCCGAGCTCCCGGGCGATCCGCAGCGCCTGGTGGTACCGGGCGCCGGCGTGGTGGTCGCGGCTGGTGGCGAACGCGATGTCGCCGAGGCCGAGCAGCGCGGTGAGCTCCCCGTCCGGGTCGGCTCCCGCGCGGGCCACGTCGAGTGCGCGGGTGTGCAGCTCCTGGGCGTCGGCGTAGTGGCCGCCCAGGTACAGGTGCCGGTGCAGGATCGCGGACAGCAGCACGGTGTGCCCGGGCGGCCCCTGCCGGGCGGTGGCCAGCAGGTTGGCCCGCTCGGCGTCCAGCCACGCGACGGCCTCGGCCGGCGTGCGCAGGCAGGGCACCGGCGTCGGCGGCGTCTCGACGCGCGGTCGCCGGCCGGCCTCGTACGGGTAGGCCACGTCCATGGCGATGGCCGCGGTGGCGGCGTAGTGGTCGAGCAGCCGGCCGAACGCCGCCCGCCGCGCGGCCTCCGGTTCGTCGGCGACGGCGCGTTCCGTGGCGTACGGGCGGAGCAGGTCGTGGAACCGGTGCCGGCGGGCCGACGGCTGCTCGACCACGCTCACGGCCTCCAGGTCGTCGAGCTGCGCGCCGGCCCGGTCGAGGTCGAGCCCGGCGAGCGCCGCCGCGGCGTACTGGTCGACGTCCGGGCCGGGCGCGAGGCTGAGCAGCCGGAACATCCGCTGCCGCTCGGCCGGCAGGTGCCGGTAGGACACCGTGAACGCCGCGCTGACGCTGCGGTCGCCGTCGTGCAGCGCGGCCAGCCGGGTCGCCTCCGCCTCCAGCTGCGCGCACAGCGCCTCGGCCGTCGTCGCCGGGCTGACCCGCAGCCGCGCGCCGACGATCCTGATGGCCAGCGGCAGGTACGCGCAGAGCGCCACCAGCCGGTCCACGACCTCCTCCGGGTGCCCGCCCCGCGTGCCCACGACCCGGCGGAACAGCGCGCCGGCCTCCGCCGGGCCGAGCGTGCCGAGAAGGACGTGCTCGGCCTCGTCCAGGCCGGCCAGCCGGCGCCGGCTGGTCACCAGCACCAGGCAGCCCGGCGCGCCCGGCAGCAACGGCCGCACCTGTGCCTCGTCGAAGGCGTTGTCGAGCACCACCAGCACCCGCCGCCCGGCCAGCGTCGACCGGTACAGCGCCGCCACCGCGTCGAGCTGCGGCGGAATCTGCCCGCCGGGCACGCCCAGGCCGCGCAGCAGCGTGTCCAGCGCCGCCACCGGCGGGGTCGCCTCCGCCTCCGGCGTGAACCCGTGCAGGTCGACGAACAGCACGCCGTCCGGGAAGGCGCTGGCCATCCGGTGCGCCGCGTGGGTCACCAGCGCGCTCTTGCCGATGCCGGCCATCCCGGTGACCACCGCGACCGGCGTCGCCGCGTCGCGGGAGGCCAGTCCGAGCAGCCGTTCGAGCTCCCCGTCGCGTCCGGTGAAGTGCTGGGTGTCCGCCGGCAGCTGGAACGGCCTCGGCACCCGCCTCGGCGCCCCGTCCCCGTCCCCGTCCCGTGCCGCCGCCGCCCCGTCCCGTCCTCGTGCGGCGCCGTCCCGTCCCGCCGCGGCGCCGTCCCGTCCCGCCGCCGCGTTCTCCCGCCCCGCCGCGGCGTCGGCGTCGACCGCGAGCCGCCACAGGCGTTCCCACTCGCCGTCCCAGTGCTCGCCGAGCCGGTCGACCAGCGCCCTCAGCTCGTGGTAGTCGGGGGCCCGGCGGCGCCGGCGGACCAGGTACTGGAGCGTGCTGCGCGGCACCCCGGTGTGCGTCTCCATCTGCCCGTACGTCCAGCCACGGCGCCTGCGGGCGGCGTCGAGCCGCTGGCCGAGAAGCCTGGCGGGATGGGCCTCGCCGGGGCCGTCCGCGGGCGTCCGCTCGACCATCCTCTCGGCCATCCGAGCCCCCATCGACACGCATCGGCAGGTGGTCAACGCCGTCCAGGTCGGTCCGAGCCGATCCAACTCCGTCCGACCCGGTCCGACAACCTTGGCGGTCCGCCGGAGCCCGGCGGCACCCTGGCCGCGCCATTGTTCGCCACACCAGCACGCAGCACGAGGAGAACTCATGATGTCCGTGCGACCAGCACGCCGGATCACCCGGGCCGTCGCGATGGCGATCCTGTCCCTGCTCGCCCCCGTCGTCCTGTTCACCGGCTCGGCCAGCGCCGCCGGCTCCGGGACCGTCAGCGACCCCTGGGTGCCGATGCGCAGCGCCACTGTGGTCTGCCAGTCGGCCACGCTGTGGGGCAACTACTCCGGTGGCTCGCACAGCAACCCCATCGCCACCTACTACTACGGCGCCGGCATCGGCGTCCGCTACATCACCGGCGACGGCCGGTCGGCCATGGTCCACCCGTGGGGCGACGGCTGGGGCTTCATGCTGCGCAGTTGCATCCAGTTCCGCTGACCGCGCTCGATCGGAAAGAGGTGAGTTCATGTTCGCCAAGTTCTCCCGGCTGACCAGGACCGCCGCCGCCACCCTGGTGGCCGCCGGCGCGATCAGCACCGCAGTCGCCGCGGCCCCGGCCGCGTCGGCCTCCGTGTCCACCCAGGTCACCTACACCGTGTGCGCCCAGGACCTGTACGTCCGCGCCACCGCCCAGGGCGTCGTCATCGGCACCCTGTTCTACGGCGAGCACTTCCGCGTGGAGCGCTACTCGCCGAGCCGCCAGTGGGTGTACGGCTACGCCTACGGCAGCGCCAACATGTACGGCTGGGTGCAGAACGGCTGGTTCTGTCACCAGTGACCCACCGGTGCGTGGCCGCCGGCGACACCGGCGGCCACGCACCCGGGCCGTCCTAGGTCATCCAACCTGATCCAAGATCGATGGCTGCGCCCTGACGGGCCGCCCTACGCTGCCGCGGTCCATGATCGGCCGAGGGCATCGGGGCGAGGTCGCCGATGCCCACCCAGGGGAGGGCTACCAGTTGGTCGCCGCATTCATCCGCATTCTGGTCACCGCCGCGCTCGCGTTCTCCGGCGTCGCCGTCGGCGCCGTGGTCGGCGCGCCGCCGGCAAGCGCCTCGGCCTGTACGTACCAAGTTCTTGAGGACGCCCAGGTCCGGGAGACGCCCAGCATCAACTCCGTGGTGCGCAAGACGAAGCCGGCCGGTTCCATCGTCGGCGGACCGCTGCCGTGCTACGGCCAGTGGGGCACCGACGGCCGCCTGTGGATCGCGGTCGACTGCACGTGCGCAACGGACGGCATCGGCTGGATCATCGCCTACAAGCTGTACAAGCTGACTCCCGCGTAGCCACGCGGCCGCGTTCGCCCGCGCATTCCTGAAACGGGGCCGCCGCAGCTCCCGTGCGGCGGCCCCGGTGCGCATTTCCGTGCGCCCGGCGGGTGGTCCGCCCGCCACGGCGTGCGGTCTGCCACCGGCCCGCCCGCCACCTGGTGAACCGGTGACGCCGGACCACCAGGTGGCCCGGACCCATTGTTAGCGACCTGTGAGAACCACGGCCGACGATGGCCGGCGTGTACGACATCGGTCTGCTCGGTCCGGTCAGGCTGACCTGGTCGGGCCGGGAGCTTCCACTGGGCGGCTGCCTGCCGCGCACCGTGCTCGCCACGTGCGCGTTGGAGGCCGGCTGCGTCGTGTCGGCCGACACGCTGGCCGGCCGGTTGTGGGGCGCACGGCCGCCGCGGACGGCCACCGCCCAGATCCACAACCAGATCTCCCGGCTCCGCAGGCGGGCCATGGTCGCCGGCGCGGAGGAGTTGCTGCGCACGATCGTGGGTGGCTATGTGCTCGCCGTGCAACCGGAACGGGTCGACGTGCACCGCTTCTCGTGCCACGTCGAACAGGCCAGGGCCGCCGCCCGCGCGCAGGACCACGACCTGGCCGTCACCCACTTCAGCACGGCGCTGGCGATGTGGCGGGGCAACCCGCTCGGCGGAACCTCGCCCGAGCTGGCCGGCCGGGCCCTGCACCTCACGCAGTTGCGCGCCGCGGTGCGGGAGGAACGCATCGACGTGCTGGCCCGGCGACACGGGCCGGAGCGGGTGGTGGCCGAGCTGGAGCACCTGGTCCTGGACCAGCCGGACCGCGAGTCGGCGCACGCCATGCTGATGGCCGCGCTGTTCCTCACCGGCCGGCGCGGCGACGCGCTCCTGCACTACCGCAACGCCTTCCGGCGAAGCGTGGACGAACTCGGCGTCGAACCAGGCGGGTCGTTGCGGCGCCTGCACGAGCGCTGCCTCGCCGGTGACACGAACGCGGTGGCGGCGTCCGTTCAAGGCTGGGCAGAGGTGGCGCCGGTGCGGCCGGCCGCACCGCGGCCGGCCACCGCCCGACGGGTCGTGCGGGCACTGCCGCCGCCAGGACCGGCGTTGGCCGGCCGATCCGGCGAGCTGAACTGGCTGATCGGCCGCCTGCTCGAAGGTCGCGGCCGGCCGATCGTGGTGTGCGGTATGCCCGGGGTCGGCAAGACCGGCCTCACGGTGCGGGCCGCGCACCGGGTCAGCGACGACTTCCCGGACGGGCAGCTGTACGCGAACCTCGACGGTGGCGGCGACCCGTCGCAGGTGCTGCGTGGGTTCCTGCGGGCGTTGCGTCCGGATCGCGTTCCGCCGCCGCTGCTGGCGGACCGCGTGTGTGAGTACCGCACGGAGACGGCCGATCGGCGGCTGCTCGTGGTGCTCGACGGCGTCGGCCGGTCGGCCCAGGTTCGGCACCTGCTGCCGGCCGGACCCGGCAGCGCGGTGGTGCTGACCAGCAGGCGGCGGCTACTCGGACTCGGGCCGGTCGACCGGCTGTGCCTGCGGCCGCTCGACGAGGCCGGTGGTGCGGCTGTTCTCGCCACCGAACCCGCCGTCGACCGGTCGGGCGTCGCGGAGATCTCCGCGCTGTGCGGCGGGCTCCCGCTGGCGTTGTCCATCGTCGCCACCCGGCTCGCGGCGGCGGGAGCGCGGGGTTCGGCCGACCTGATCGAGGCGCTGGCGAGAGCGCCGCTGAGCGTGCTCGAGTCGGAGGACGTGTCGGTGGCCGCGGCGATCGGATCGGCCGTCGACGAACTCGGCGCGCCGGCACGTGCGCTGTTGCGCCGCATCGCCGCCGGACCACCACCGGCCGTCGAGGAGTGCGGGAAGCCGCTCGACGAACTGCTGGACGTCCACCTGGTCGAGGAGTTCGGGACGAACCGGGCCGTCCTCCGCTGCCACCCGCTGGTCGCCCGGTACGTGGAGCCGGCGCGTGCGGGTGTGGGAGCCGGCGGATAGCGCGTTCGTAATGCCCGGATAGCCGGCGGACCTACGTTGCGTACGCCGAGGAAGTACCTCGGCGATCGGAGGACGGCGATGTCGATAACCAAAGCCGCCGATGCGTTGCTGCGCCGGATAGTGCCCGAGGTCAGGGCGGGCGCCTGCGTACCGGCCGATATCTGCGGCTGCTATTTCCATCACTACGGCTGTTACCTGGGCCGGCGAACCGCCTTCTACCAGTACAAGCGGTACGACTGCGGCGGCAGCTGCGCGACGTGGACCTCCACGGTGTGCAGGCGCGTGCAGACGAGTTACCCCTGCGACTGACCGCCGTGTGATCCGCCCGACGCAGAGGAAGGCACGACATGGGGACCGTCGCGTTCACCAGCCAGGTGCTGGTCGCCGCGGTGCTGGCCTGGAGTGCGCTGAGCAAGCTCACCCGGTCCGGCTTCCGGGGATCGACGGCGATGTTCCGTCAACTCGGCGCCGGTCGCCTGGCGACACCGCTCACGGTGGCGCTCTGCGGTGTCGAGGCGGCGGTCGCCGTCACCATGACCGTGCCGGCCTCGGCACCGTTCGGCCGGCCGGCCGCCGTCGGCCTGCTGGGGGTGCTGACGGCAGGTGTGGCGCACATCGTGCTCACCCGGCGCGATGTGCGCTGCGCCTGTTTCGGCGCCGCGGCCACCCGGATCGGGGCGTTGCAGCTCACCCGCAACCTCGCCCTGCTCGCCGCCGCCGTGGCCGGCCTCGCCGGCGCTCGACCCGCCGTGCCGCCGGCGCACCTGGTGGTCGCCGCGACCACCGGGATCGTGCTCGCGGTGCTGATCGTCCGGCTGGAGGACCTGGTGTTCCTCGTCCGCCCCGTGCCGTCCACCAGCGCACCCCTGGAGATTCCATGAGCATCCTCGGCGTCGCCGTCTGCCTTCTCGCCGTACTCACCCTGCTCAACTTGTTCGTGTTGCTCGGTGTCGTCCGCAGGCTGCGGGCGACGTCGCACGGGCCGGCCGACGCCCATGCCGGGCTGCCGGACATCGGCTCGGCGGTCCCACACTTCTCGGAGTCCACTGTGGACGGTGGCACGGTCACCGACGGCGACCTGCGCGACGGCCCCGCCCTGCTGCTGTTCCTGTCGCCGGGCTGCGAGCCGTGCCGGGAGACCGCCGGCCGGCTGGAGCGGCAGGCCGAGCCGTTGCCGGTGCGGCTGATCGCCTTCGTCCTGGGGCGGCGGGACGAGCCGGCCGCGGAGGACATGCTGCGTTCCCTCGCCGGGGCCGGCACGGCCGCGCTCATCGACGAGCGGGGTTCCGTCACCACCGCGTTCGGCGTGAGCGCCTACCCGACCGCGGTCATGGTCGACGCCGGGCTGGTGGCCGCGACCTCGTTCGACTACACGGACCTGCTGCCGGCGCGGGAAGCACTCGCTCGGTGAACCCCGACGGGCCGAGCACGTCCCGGCCGGGGCTGATCACGGCAGCGTGGTCCGCGCTGGCGCTCGGCTGGCGGGCCTCGCCGTCGAGCGCGGCGCTTCGCGTGTCGTTGACGCTGGTGATCGCCGGCTTTCCGCCGCTCGTCGCGTGGTTCGGCAAGCTCCTCGTCGACGAGCTCGCCCTCGGCGCGAACGGCGCGCTCGCCAGGGTGACGATGTTCGCCGTGCTCGGCGCCGCGATCGGCGCGGCCGGGCTGCTGATCTCGCACGCGCTGGACTACGTCACGAGCAGGCACGACGCGGCGATCAGCCTGCGGGCGGAGCGCGACCTGTTCGGCCGGGTCAGCGAGTTCGTCGGGCTGAGGTACTTCGAGGACCCCCGCTTCCAGGACCGGTTGCTGCTGGCGGAGCAGTCGGCGTCCGACGGACCGAGCGCGCTCACCAACTTCGCCCAGGGGTCGCTGCGCGCCCTCGTCTCGCTGTGCAGCTTCGTCGCCGTGGTCGCCACGGTGTGGCCGGCGATGGCGGTCCTGCTCGTGCTGGCCGCGATCCCGGGGGTGGTCGCCGAGACGCGGCTGGCCAGGCGGCACGTCGATGCCAGCCTGACGGTGTCCGAGCTGGAGCGGCGGCGGTTCCTGTACCGGTCGCTGCTGACCGACACCAGGGCGGCGAAGGAGGTCCGGCTGTTCGGGCTCGCCCCGTTCTTCCGGGGCAGGCAGCTGGCGGCGTTGCGCACCTCCCAGCAGGTCATGGTCCGGCTCGCCGGCCGTACGGCGGTGGTCCAGTCCGCACTCGGCCTGCTGGGCGCGGTACTCGCCGGGGTCGGTGTCGTGGTCGTCGCGCGCCGGGTGATGCTCGGCCAGCTCACGCCGGGCGACGTGCTGCTGTTCATGTCCGCCATGGCCGGCGTGCAGGGCGCGCTGGCCCAGATCGTGGCCGAGATCGGCAGGACGAGCCAGTCGATGAAGCTGTTCCAGCGCTTCCTGGAGGTGATGCGGTCCTCGGACGACCTGCCCGCCGGGACGGGCGAGGCAGCCGCCCTGCGTCGCTCGCTGCGCTTCGACGACGTCTGGTTCCGGTACGACGAAACCGGTCCCTGGATCCTGCGCGGGGTGAGCTTCGAGCTCCCGGCCGGGACGTCGCTCGGCCTGGTCGGCCTCAACGGCGCGGGCAAGAGCACGCTGGTGAAGCTCGTCTGCCGGTTCTACGACCCCGAGCGTGGCCGCATCCTGTGGGACGGGACGGACATCCGCGAGCTGTCCCCCGAGTCGCTGCGCGGCCGGATCGCCGCGACGTTCCAGGACTTCATGACCTACGACCTCCCGGTCGGCGAGAACATCGGGGTCGGTGACGTGGGGCGGATACGCGACGTCGAGGCCATCCGGCGCTCGGCCCGGCTGGCCGGCATCGACGAGGTGATCGCCGAGTTCCCGCGCGGCTACGACACCATGCTCAGCCGCATGTTCCTCGACGAGGAGGACGGCGAGGCAGGCGTCACGTTGTCCGGCGGGCAGTGGCAACGGCTGGCCGTGGCCCGATCGCTGCTGCGCGACCGCGCGGACCTGCTGATCCTGGACGAACCCAGCTCCGGCCTCGACGCCGAGGCCGAGCACCGGCTGCACGTCATGCTGGGATCGCTGCGGCGCGGCCGGACGTCCCTACTGATCTCCCACCGCCTCGGCTCGCTCCGGGATGCCGACGCCATCGTGGTGCTGGCCGACGGCGTGGTGGTCGAGCGGGGCGACCACGCGGAGCTGATGCGGACCGGCGGCGTGTACGCGCGGCTGTTCAGCACCCAGGCGCGCGGTTACGCCGACACCGGTGCGACGGTGTCGTGACCGGCCTGGTGTGGCTCACGGCCGGCGCGGCCCTGGTCGTTGTCGTGCTGCGCAGGGTGCTGCTCATCGTGCGGGTGCACGGCGGCAGCATGAGACCCACCTTCGCGGACCGGGACCTGTTGCTGGCCCACCGGCTACCGATCCTGCGGCGCGGCAGCGTCGTGGTGTTCCGGCCGCCGGGTGCCGGCCTGCCCGAATGCTCACCGCCGTACCGGGTGAAGCGGCTGGCCGCGCTGCCGGGCGACCCGACGCCGGCCTGGGTGCACGGCCGCCCCGACGGCGCCCCGGTGCCCGACGGCGCGGTGGTCGTCCGAGGGGACCACCACCGAAGCGAGGACTCGCGCACGTACGGCTACATCCGCAGATCCGACGTGTTCGCGGTAGTGGTGTGCCGGCTGCACCGATGAACGAAGGAACTGCGCGGCGTGAGCCCGCCGCAGCGGTCGCCGCCGTGCACCCTGGGTGGGGCCGAGGGGAGTCGAACCCCCACTGGCTGGAACCTAAATCCAGTGCCTCTGCCGTTGGGCTACGGCCCCGTCCTTGGTGGGTTACAAGCCTAGGTCCTTGCGGAGCTTGGCGACGTGGCCCGTGGCGCGGACGTTGTACTGGGCGACCTCGACGGTGCCGTCGGGGGCGATGACGAAGGTGGAGCGGATGACGCCGGTGACGGTCTTGCCGTACATGGTCTTCTCGCCGTAGGCGCCGTACGCCTGGAGGGTCTCCTTCGCGGGGTCCGACAGCAGCGGGAAGGTCAGGTGCTCGGCGTCGCGGAACTTCGCCAGCTTGGCGGGCTTGTCGGGGGAGATGCCCAGCACGTCCACGCCGGCGGCGGACAGGGATTCGAGGGAATCGCGGAAGTCGCAGGCCTGCTTGGTGCAGCCGGGGGTGCTGGCGGCGGGGTAGAAGTACACGATGACGCGCCGCCCACGGTGGTCGGCGAGGGACACGGGGTGGCCGTCGGCGTCGGGGAGGGTGAAGTCCGGGGCCGGGTCACCGGGCGAGAGGCGTACGGTCATATAGCGGACGCTATCGCGGCCATCAACCCCGCCCACGCCGGGCCGGCAAGAGTCCAATGATCTAATCTCGGCACCCGGAGGACACACGGGCAGCGTTGCGGCGAGGGCACCGCGGGCGGCCGTGTGGCGACGTCAGGAGGGGACAGTGGCCCGGGATCCGGAGACCATCGAACGGGAGATCGAGCAGGCCCGCGAGGCGCTGGCCGCCACGCTCGACGAGCTCGGCCAGCGAGCGCATCCGAAGCGCTTCGTGGAGTCCGGCAGCGAGGCCGTGCGCCACCGCCTCGCCGACCCGCGGGTGCGCTATCCGCTCATCGTGGTCGCCCTCCTCATGCTCCTGCTCATGGTTCGCCGCGCCTTCCGCTGACCCGGGGTACGACGGCACGGCCGGGGCGACCCTCGACAGTCCGAGCAACCGAGCAGCCCGGGGCAACCCCAGCAACCCCAGCACCGGGCGACGAGGGCACCACGGCGGCCAACCCGAGCCGGCCGCCGTGGGAACGATGCCCCGGCAACCGTGCGCCCCGGTGACCCCGCGACACCTGAGCAGTCGTGCGACCGTCGAAACCCCGTACGACGCCGGAAGCCCTGAGCCGCCCGGAGACCCGCGCAGCCCCGGACCGGCCGTCCGGGGCCGCCGGACCCGCCGGCGGCCGCCGTGGCACGCCTCAGAGGGCCGACAACGCCGCACACGCCGCGTGGCGGTCACCCGGGACAGGGGTGACCGCCACGCAGCGTCAGATCGGCAGAGCAGTGAAGCAGTGAAGCGTAAAGCGGTGAAGCTAGCTGGGCACGCCCACGAACGTGGTGACGTCCAGCTTGGCCGACAGCAGCTTCTGCGCCTCCATCAGGTCCGCGACGCGCTGAAGCCGGGTCGGGTTGATCGAGGTCGGGTACTGCAGCGGGGCCATCAGCGGCGCCAGCTTCGGGTTCACCTTCGCGTACCCGGTGATGACTTTCTCCGTCTCCGACCGGTTGGCGGCGGTGGCGGCGGCCTTCTGGATCGCGCGCTGGAACGCGGCAGCGGTGTTCGGGTGCTGCTTCACCCAGCCCTCGGTGCCGCCGTAGCCGTCCATCGGCAGGCCGTCGACGGTGCCGACGCCGGTGTCGACGACGCGGTTGATGCCGAGCTCGGCCGAGTTGGCGGTGATGAACGGCTCGGCCAGGAAGGCCGCGTCGATGTCACCGCGGGACAGCGCGGCGCCCATGTCCGGGAACGGCACGTCCACGTAGTTGATGGTGTTGATGTCCACGCCGGCCGAGGTCAGCGACTCGTTCGTCAGCACGGTGGCGATGTTGCCGCGGGCGTTGACGCCGATCTTCTTGCCGGCCAGGTCCTTGGCCTCGCGGATGGTGGAGTTCGGCATCACGTACACGCCGAAGCTGTTCGCGGCCGACGAGGAACCCTCGGCGATGACCCGGAGCTTGCCGGCGCCCTCGGCCTGGGCCTTGAACATCGAGATGTAGTTGGAGAACACGAGGTCGATCTCGCCCTTGATCAGCGCGGGCAGGGACAGCGCGCCACTGGCGTAGATCCGCGCCTCGACGTCGAGGCCTTCCTCCTTGAAGTAGCCCTTCTCGAGCGCGATGTACAGCGGGGCCACTCCGAGAACCGGCACCGTGCCGACGACGATGCGGGTCTTCTCCAGGGCGCCACCGCCCGCGTTCTGAGCCTGCTGCTCAGGCTCGCTGTCGCCCCCGCACGCGCTCAGCGCGAGCAACGGGACGGCCAGCAGCGCCACGATGGGGCGCAGCAATGAACGACGCACAACCCACTCCTAGTGTCCGAGCAACCTTGTTAGATCAACCCCGAGCCTGGCGCAGACTACCTGAACAGCTGACCGGAGTAACCGGTGCGGGTGATGAAACTACGCTGCGTAATAGCAGGTCAGCCGGTGTCCGCGAGCTGACCGCGGGCCCCCACATGCCACCGCAGAACGCGCTTTTCCAGGGCCAGTAGTCCCGCGTTCAACGCATACCCGAGAACGCCGAGTACCACGATCACCGCCCACATCCCACGCAGGGAGAAGTCCCGCTGGGCGTCCACCAGGGTGCGTCCCAGGCCGGCGCCGGAGCCGACCTGCTCGGAGATCACCATGATGATGAGCGACAGCGACAGGCTGACCCGCAGACCGGCGAAGATCTTGGGCGCCGACGACGGAAGTACTACGCCCAGTAACCAACGAACGCGTGACACCCGGAAGGCTCGCGCGGTCTCCACCTGCGTCGCCGGTACCGAGCGGGCGCCCTCCGCCGCGTTGAGCAGGATCGGCCACACGACACCGAACGTGATCAGCGCGAGCTGCATGGAATTGTCCAGCCCGATGAGCACGATGAAGACCGGCAGCAGGGCCGGCGGCGGCACGGCGCGCAGGAAGTGCAGCACCGGCGCCAGGTAGTCGTTGAGCGTCTGCGACCGCCCGATGGCGATGCCCACCGTGATCCCCAGGACGGCGGCGAGCGCCCACCCGGACAGCAGCCGCGCGAGGCTCGGCAACAGGTCCTTGGCCACGTTCTCGCTGAGGAACAGGTGCGACGGCGGCCCGGACAGCCACCGCCGCTGGATGGTCTCGGCGATCACCGTGGGCTGCGGGAAGAACGGGTCCTCGGCCCGCTTCGTCGCCCACTCCCAGGCCACCACGAGCCCGGCCAGCACCAGCCAGCGCGCCAGGAAGGTCCTCATCGGCCGCCGCCCTCCTGGTGCGCCCAGACCAGCCCGCGCCGCCCGGCGTACTCCAGCGCCAGGTTCGCCGCGAGCCCGATCAGCCCGGTGACGAAGGCCCCGGCGAGCACCACGTCCTTCTCGCCGGAGCCGTAGATGGCCACGCCGATCACCGTGCCGATGCCGCTGCGGCCGCCGCCGAACAGCTCGGCGGTGACCTCCAGGATCAGCGCGATGGCCGCCGCGGTGCGGATGCCGGTGAGCACGAACGGCGCCGCCGACGGCAGCGACACCCGCAGCACCACGCCGAGCCGGCTCGACCCGTAGGAGCGCGCCGTCTCCTTGGCCTGCGGGTCCACCTCCATCAGGCCGTAGATGGTGTTGAACAGGATCGGCCAGACCGCGGCGAACGTCATGATGAACACCCGCATCTCGGTGCCCGTGCCCAGTACCAGCACGGCGAGCGGGATGAGCGCCACCGACGGGATCGGCCGCAGGAACTCCACGATCAGCCGGCTGATCTCGTTGAGGAACGGGACGCTGCCGAGCAGCAGGCCGAGCGGCACGCCGACCGCGACCGCGGTGGCCAGGCCGAGCAGCCAGTTACCGGTCGTGGACAGGATGTGCTCGGTGAACCCCTGCTCGGTGAGCATCACCCACAGGGCTCTGACCACGTCGCTGGTCGGCGGCAGGTAGTTCCGGGCGACGATGCCGACGCGTCCGACGATCTCGCCGAGGGCGAGGAAGAGCGCGACGCCGATCGCGCCGCGGACCACGGGCGATGCTGGGAGGGCGGCCACGGGGGCCACCGTAGTGCAGCCGTCCGGGTGATCATCCTGCCCCGCCCGGAGGACGCCGCCGGGGCCGGCCACACCCGGTGATCCACGTCACCCGGACGGGCGCGGCACCTGCGGATTTGGGTCCTGTATCGTCGCCCGAACTCGTGACCGGGTCTCATTCTCACGCACAGGATGGTGCACGATGCGCCGTGTCGTCGGCCTCGTTCTCTTGGCTCTCGGAGTGTTCGGCATAGTGCTCGGGCTGGCGCTCCGGTTCTATGCCTACGACAAGCTCGCGCTCGTTCCACTGAACCAGAGCAGCGAGTCCGTTTCCACCGGCGAGGACATGACGGTGTTCCGCACCTCGCGGCTGGAGCAGGAGGACGGCGTCAGCGTCACCGCGACCCGCGTGGTGCGGGGCAACCCGGAGGCCGCGGAGGCCAAGCCGGACGGCGACGTGATGGTCTGGGACGTCGGCGTGGTGGTCGAGGACTCCGACGGCACGGTGCTCACCAGCAGCCTGGATCACCTGTGCCTCAACCGGCACACGAACGAGGCCGTGCGCCCGTGCTCCGGCGAGGGCATCGAGGACAACTCGGACGACAACACGATCGACGCCGACGACGCGGTGACCCACACGGGCCTGTCCTACAAGTTCCCGTTCGGCACCGAGCAGCGTGAGTACGACTATTTCGACAACTCCGCGAAGGCCGCCTTCCCGATGCGCTACGAGGCGACCGAGACGATTGAGGGCGTCGAGACCTACAAGTTCGTCCAGACCATTCCGCTGACCAAGCTCGACATTCCGGAAATCAAACTCCCCGGCGATCTCGTGGATCAGCCCGACGAGGAGACGGTGACCGCGAGCCGCTATTACGAGAACACCCGCACCGTCTGGGTCGAGCCGTACAGCGGAATCATCGTGAAGGGCCAGGAGGAGCAGAAGCAGACGCTGCGCGGGCCGGACGGCGCCGAGCTGCTGACCGTCTTCGCGGGCACCCTGGCGTTCAACGAGGAGACCGTGAAGAACTCCGCGGCGGACGCCTCGGACGCGCGCTCGCAGCTGCGCCTGGTGCGCTCGGTCGGCCCGGCCGTGCTCATCTCGGTCGGCGCCGTGCTGCTGCTCGTCGGCCTGGTGCTCGCCATGCTCGGCAACGGCCGGAGCGGCCGCCGCCACGCCCAGTAGACCGGCCCGCCGCGACCACCGGCGCCCGTCCCGTACCCCGGGCCGGGCGCCGTGGCGTTTCCGGGCGGGCGCGCGCGTCGTGGCGCCCC
>DASWTI010000629.1:0-11636 GCA_036402215.1 Pseudonocardiaceae bacterium | reverse complement strand
GGTCCTGCCAGGCGGTGGACACCGGGCCGGCGAACGCGGCGGTGGCCACCAGGGCGCCGGCGAGCAGCACGCCGCCGGCCACGGCGGGCAGCACCCAGACCCGGCGGCGGCGGGCCGGCTCGTGCGGGTTGTTCATGAGTTCCTCCTCGCTCGGGGGTGTTCGCCTCCCACGGTGCGCGCCGGAGCTGAGGCGGAGCTGAAGCCGCGGCGGGTTCAGCGGTCCTTCAGCCCGCGGCTGCGCAGAATGGTCCGGTGACCGGCCGGGCCAGGGTGCTGGTGATCGAGGACTCCGACGCGATCCGCGCGGCGGTGCTGTCCGCGCTGCGCGACGCGGGACACGTGGTGGAGGGTGCGGCGGACGGCGCGAGCATGGAGCGCGACCTGGACGCCTTCCGGCCCGACCTGGTGGTGCTCGACGTGATGCTGCCGGGGCGCGACGGTTTCGCGCTGCTGGACGTGGTCCGGCGGCGCACGGACGCGGGCGTGGTGATGCTGACCGCGCGGGACGGCGTGGCGGACCGGCTGCGGGGGCTCACGACCGGGGCGGACGACTACGTGGTGAAGCCGTTCGTGCTGGCCGAGCTGGTGGCGCGGGTCGCGGCGGTGCTGCGGCGGATGGGCCGGGTGGCGGCCACCGTCGAGGTGGGCGACCTGGTGCTGGACGCGGCATCCGGGGTGGCGGTGCGGGCCGGGATCGGCCTGGAGCTGACGGCGACCGAGCTGCGGCTGCTGCGTTACCTGGCGGCGCAGCGCGGCCGGGTGGTGAGCAAGACGCAGATCCTCACGGCGGTGTGGGGGTACGACGCGTACGACCCGAACCTGGTGGAGGTCCACGTGTCGGCGTTGCGGCGCAAGCTGGAGGCGCACGGGCCGCGGCTGCTGCACACGGTGCGCGGCCTCGGCTACGTCCTGCGGGCCGACCGGTGACGACCCCCGGGCACCGGCCGGGAGCCGGGCGCGGGGCGGCGGCGCGGCTGCGGACCGGGTCGTTGCGGCGGCGGGTCACGGTGGCCGGGCTGCTGGTGATCGTGGCCGTCATCCTGCTGCTGGCGGTGGCCACCGACGTGGCGTTCGCGGCGCAGTCGCGGCGGGACACGGAGGCGGCGCTGCGCCAGCGCGGGCAGGTCGCCGAGCAGCTCGCGAGGCAGGGCACCCCGTCGCAGGAGCTGCTGCGCCGGGTCCGGTCGGACGGCTTCTCCGCGCAGCTGACGCTGCCGAACGGCCGGACCGTCGGCGCCGTCGAGCTGCCGCCGGGCTTCACGCCGCGGCGCGGGCTGCAACGGGCCGGCCAGCTCACCGTGCTGGACCGCCCGCTCTCCGACGGCAGCCGGTTGGTGCTGGTGGCGGACGGCACGCAGACCACGACGGCGCAGCGGCGGCTGCGGCGGCTGCTCGTGCTGGTCGGCCTGGCCGCGCTGATCGTGGCGGTGGCCGCGCTCGTCCTGGTGGTCCGGGTGGCGCTCGCCCCGCTGGACGCGCTGACCGGCGCCGCGCAGTCCATCGCGCGCGGCGAGCGCGGCCGCCGCCTGGCCCCCACCCGCACGGATACCGAGCTGGGACGCGCCGCGGGGGCGTTCGACGACATGGTGGACGCGCTGGAGGGCGCGGAACGGGCGGCCCGCACCTCCGAGGGCCGCACCCGCCGCTTCGTGGCCGACGCCGCGCACGAGCTGCGTACGCCGCTCGCCGGGGTGCAGGCCGCGGCCGAGGCGGTGCTGCAGGCCGGGCCCGTCGGGTCGCCGGAGGAGCGGGAGCGGCTGCACGTGCTGCTGGTGCGCGAGGCCCGCCGCGCCGGGCGGCTCGTGGAGGACCTGCTGGTCCTGGCCCGCATCGACGCCGGCCTCGAGCTGCACCGCTCCCCCGTCGACCTGACCGCGCTGGCGCACACCGAGGCCGAGCGCACCCGGCTGCTGGCGCCGGACCTCGACGTCACGGTGGCCGTCGACGGGCCGGCGGTGGCGCACGCCGACCCGGAGCGCGTCGCGCAGGTGCTCACCAACCTGCTGGACAACGCGCGCCGGTACGCCCGCCGGATCACGGTGCGCACGGCGGCCCGCGGCGCGTGGGTCGAGGTGGCGGTGGCCGACGACGGACCGGGGGTGCCGCCGGCCGACCGGGAGCGGGTGTTCGACCGGCTGGTGCGGCTGGACACGGCGCGCACCGCGCACTCCGGCGGCGCCGGGCTGGGGCTCGCCATCGCCCGTGGCATCGCCCGCGCCCACGGCGGGGAGCTGCGCTGCGCGGAGCCGCACGGCCCTGGCGCGCTGTTCGTGCTGACCCTGCCGGCCTCCCCCGAAGCGCCGACGATGCCCGGCGCCTGAGCGGTCCGGCGGCGCCCGCCTACCGTGGAGCCATGACGGCGGCGGTGGCAGTGGCCGGGCTGGGCGCCTGGTGCGACTACGAGACGGTGGACGAGTACAGCGACCGGACGGCCGCGCCACCGGCGGCCCCGGGCGCCGGGGACACCGGGAGCGCCAGGGACGCCGCGGACGTCAGCGGCACCACGGATACGCCGGGCGCCGCGGCGGTGCCCGGGGTGTGCGTGCCGGACCGGGCCGCCCTCGACGCCTTCGCCCGGCAGGCGAACTTCCGGGTCGAGGAGTTCGCCACGCTCTCCGACGGCCGCCGGGTCGTGCTCTCCGACGACCGCGGCTGGAGCGTCGGCGGCGGGTCCGTGGACGACCTGTGGGCCCGGATGACCGTCGCCTCCGTCGAGGCCGACGTGCTCCTGGTGGTGCTGCCCGACGACGCCGAGGAGACCGGCGAGGCGCACCCCTGGGAGTGGTTCGCCGCCGCGCTGCGCTCCCACGGCGTCGACGTCACCGCGGAGTCCCTGCGCGGCCTGCCCTACGACGTGGTCCTCAGCCCTCGCCTGCACGCCCGGCTGTCGGCCGACGCCTAGCTCCTGTCCTCACCGCCTGGGGCGGCCGCGTCACCAGGCGCGACGGGGCGGGCGGCCGGCGGCGAACACCTCGGTGACCTCGCCGAGCAGAGCGGTGAGGCCGCGGTTGCCGCGGTTGGCCGCGTAGGCCGGCACCGAGATGGCGCCGAGGGCGTGGAAGAAGTCGCGCCAGGCGCCGGGCTGCCCGCCGTCGTCGAGGCGGTGCAGGCCGCGGCCGAGGAACACGGCGAGCGCGGTGGACATGGGCGTGCCGGGCAGCGCGCGGCGGAGCTGGTTGGCCGCGCCGCGCGGGCCGCGCACCCGGCGCAGCCCGTCGAGCACGACCATCAGCTCGAACTCCAGGGCGGCCGTGTCGTCGGCCAGCACGGCCTCGTGCGCCCGCACCATGGCGGCCACCGCGGGCGTGGACTCGGTGACCACGCGGACCGCGGTCAGCTGCTCCTCGCCCGGGTACACGGCGGGCACCAGCAGCCGCAGGTTGTCCACCCCGCGCCGCCGCTGATCCGGGTCCACCACCTGCCAGTTGTAGAGGACGTCGAGCAACGACACCGCCGGGGCCTCGCGGGCCAGCCGCTGCCGCACCTGCGTCCACGGCCGCTCCAGCGAGGCCGGCAGCGGCCGCCCCGGCTCGGCGCCGTCGGAGCGGCGGGTCCAGTGCGCGGCGTGGCTGAGCACCAGCGCGGCCCGCAGCAGGAAGCTGTCCGGCAGCCTGTCCCGCCCGGCGTCCAGCACCGGCAGCCCGTCCAGCTCGCGCCGCAGCCGGGCGCTGCCGTGCAGCTCCGGCAGCCGCGCGGTCACGTGGTCCCACTCGGCGAAGTCGTCGGGCAGGTTCTGCAACGGCTCCTGGACCGGCATGAAGCCGTAACGCTCGGACAGGAACCCGTGGTTCTCGTTCCCGAGCCGGGCGCGCGCGTCCTCGTAGCGCCGGATCACCTGACGTGCCGGAGCCACGTCCTCGGTGAGCTTTCCGACCACTGGCACCGCGTTCGCTCCTCGGCCTCCCGGCCGAGATCCGAACTCGACCACGATGCCGGAGCGTAGTAGCTGAGCGTGAGGTAACGGGAGAGTGAACTCTGATCTGAACGAGCGTATTTCATCCACGCTTGGACTAGTTACAGCCTTAGTACTTGCTTTCGACTACCGAGTGTGTCAGCAGACTCGGGGAACCGTGAGGTGCCAGCCGGGCACCGTGTACCAATCGGACGAGGCCACCGACCCGCCGTAACAGGACAGCAGTCGCAGCCGGTCCGTCGCCTGCTGGGTGGTGACACTCGTGCGGTTGAGCGCCGGGGCCACCGCGTGCGAGTCCGTGGTGATCGCCAGGTACCGGTTGCCCGAGTAGAACGCCCGCGCCGCCGGGGCCAGCGCCGCGAACGAGGTGGCCGCGCCGTCGAACACCACGAACCAGGGCCGCAGCGTCGTCTCGTAGCGACCGCGCGGGTCGGTCGCCGCGAAACCACCGTGCACGATCGGCCAGCCCACCGCGGTGGCCGGGTTGGCCCGCAGGTACCGGCCGTACTCCACGTCGGTGGGCAGCGAGTCGTTCTCCGCGGTGCCCTTGAGGATCATCAGCACGATCCGGCCGCGCAGGGCGTCGGCCGCGCCCCAGGCGTTGGCCCGGGCCGCCGCGTCCGGGGTGGCGTGCCCGCCGTTGGCCATCAGGTCGGCCGGCCGGTACATGGCGGCGCCGAGCCGGCTGCGGAAGATCTCGTCCAGCTCGTCCGGGCCGACGCCCTGGTCGTCCTGGAAGCCTGCCTTGAGCTCCAGCTTGATGAGCAGCGGCTGGTGGTTCGGGTTGGCCGCGTGCCAGGCGGCGAGGTTGTCCACGCAGGTCCGCAGGCCCTGGTTGACCGCGCCGGACGTGGACGCGCAGTTGTTGTCGTTCCAGAACGGCTGGTCGTGGCTGACCGTCCAGGAGCCGAACGTGGTCCAGACGTCGATCTCGATCATGCCGGTGCCGGTGTTCAGCGCGTCCCGCAACCGGGGGAAGGCGGAGCGCTGGTAGCTGTTGTGCAGGCCGCTGATCCCCACCTCGCCGAGCGTCGGCGACAGCGCCGTGGCGGGCGTCGGCAGGGCCATCGCGATGATCACGAGCAGCACGGGGACCGCCCCCCGGAACAGTCTCCGCATGCCCATCGACGCTAGCGGCGCAGGTGAGCCGCTGTCTGTAGACGATTCGGCGCAAGGCTAGAGTCCGGCCGCGTGAGTACCGTTGACTCCACGCGTGAGCGGGCCGAGGTCGCGGCCCGGACCGACGACTTCCTGAACGCGCTGGTCGAGTGGCTGCGCATCCCCTCCATCGGGGCCGATCCGGCGCACCACGGCGACGTGGCGGCGTCCGCCCGGTGGCTGGCCGACCGGCTGCGCGCCGACGGCTGGCCGACCGTGGAGGTGTGGGACCACGGGCCGGCGTTGCCCTCGGTGTACGCCTGCTGGCCGTCCGACGATCCGGACGCGCCGACCGTGCTCGTGTACGGCCACCACGACGTGCAGCCGGTGGACCCGCTGGAGATGTGGCAGCACCCGCCCTTCGAGCCGACCGTGGTCGGCGGCGACCTGCTCGCCCGCGGCGCCTCGGACGACAAGGGCCACGTGGCGTTCCACCTGCTCGGCATGACCGCGCACCTGGCCGCCACCGGCCGCACGGCGCCGGCGGTCACCGTCAAGCTCTTCGTGGAGGGCGAGGAGGAGTCCGGCTCGCCGCACGTCACCGAGCTGATCAGGGCGCACGCCGAGGAGCTGGCCTGCGACGTGTGCGTCATCTCCGACACCGGCATCTTCGCCCGCGACACCCCGAGCATCTGCACCGGCATGCGCGGCCTGGCCGGTGCCGAGGTGACCTTCCGGGGGCCCTCACTGGACCTGCACAGCGGCTCGTTCGGCGGCGCCGTGCCGAACCCGGCGACGGCCATGGCCCGGCTGGTGGCCGCGCTGCACGACGACCAGGGCCGGGTCCAGGTGCCCGGCTTCTACGACGACGTGCGGCTGCCGGCCGACGTGGAGCGCGAGGCGTTCGCCAAGCTGCCGTTCGACGAGGCCGCCTGGCTGGCCGGCCCGGCCGGCGGCTCCCGCGCCGCCACCGGCGAGGCCGGCTGGTCGACGCTGGAGCGCATCTGGGTGCGGCCGACCGCCGAGGTCAACGGCATCTCCGGCGGCTACAGCGGGCCCGGCCAGAAGACCATCGTGCCGCGCGAGGCGACCGTGAAGCTCTCGTTCCGGCTGGTGCCCGACCAGGACCCGGAGAAGCTGCGGGCCGGGTTCGCCGAGTTCGTCCGGGCCAACACCCCGGAGGGCATCGAGGCCGACGTGCACTTCGAGGCCGGCACCCCGCCCTGCCACTCGGACGTCGAGCACCCGGCGACCCGGGCCGTGCTGGACGCCATGTCCGCCGCGTTCGACGGCCGCGAGGTGCTGTTCTCCCGCGAGGGCGGCTCCGGGCCGGAGGCGATCATCCAGGCCGAGCTGGGCGGCGTGCCGCTGGTGTTCGTCGGCGTGGGCACGCCGGAGGACCGCATCCACGCGCCGAACGAGCGCGTCGGCATCGGGCTGCTGCACCGCGGCGCGGAGGCGGCCGCCGTGCTGTGGCGGCTGCTCGGCGAACGCGCCGCGGAGGTGCGCCGGGCGTGAAACCCACCCTGCGGTCGAGCGTCGTCGAACGGCTCACCGAGCGCCCGGACTACGCCCTGGTGGGCGTGGTCCGGATGCCCGTGGGGTCGGCCGGGGGCCCGGTCCGGGCCATCACCAAGCGGGTGGTCGGCGCCATGCTGGCGCTCACCGCGGCCGTGACCCTGGTGTACCTCGACCGCGACGGGTACCGGGACGTCAACGAGGACGGCCTGTCCCTGCTGGACGCCGTCTACTACGCGACGGTCTCGCTCTCCACCACCGGCTACGGCGACATCACCCCGGTGTCCTCCACCGCGCGGCTGGTCAACGTCCTGGTGATCACGCCGCTGCGGGTGCTCTTCCTGATCGTCCTGGTCGGTACCACCCTGGAGGTGCTCACCGAGCGCTCCAGGCAGGCGCTGCGGATCCAACGCTGGAGGTCGAAGGTGACTGACCACGTGGTCGTCGTGGGCTACGGCACCAAGGGCCGCTCGGCGGTCTCGGCGCTGCTCGGCGACGGCACCCCGCCGGAGACCGTGGTGGTCGTGGACAACGACCCGTCCTCGCTGGACGCCGCCTCCGCGCAGGGGCTGGTCACCGTGCACGGCAGCGGCACCCGCTCCGAGGTGCTGCGGCTGGCCGGGGTGCCCCGCGCCCGGTCGATCATCGTCGCCACCAACCGCGACGACACCGCCGTCCTGGTCACCCTCACCGCGCGCGAGCTCGCGCCACGCGCCGACATCGTGGCCTCCGTGCGGGAGGCCGAGAACGTGCACCTGCTGCGCCAGTCCGGCGCCACCTCGGTCGTGGTCTCCTCGGAGACGGCCGGCCGCCTGCTCGGCCTCGCCACCTCCACCCCGTCCGTCGTGGAGATGATCGAGGACCTGCTCACCCCGGACGCCGGCTTCACCATCGCCGAACGCGACGTCGAGTCCACCGAGGTCGGCGGCTCACCCCGCCACCTCCAGGACATCGTCCTCGGCGTCGTCCGCGGCGGCCGCCTCTACCGCGTCGACGCCCCCTCCGTCGACGCCATCGAGAACGGCGACCGCCTGCTGTACATCAAGAAAGTGACGCTCCCCGAGGACGGCGAAGAAGGCCGCTGACCTCGGTGGCCGCCGATCGTCAGAGTGGTGGGAGCAGGCCCCTGGCCAGGGCGGCGGTGGTGGCGGCGGTGCGGTCGGTGACGTTGAGTTTGGCGTAGACGCGCAGCAGATGGGTCTTGACGGTGGCCTCGCTGATGTGGAGGCGTCTGGCGGCTTGGGCGTTGGTGAGGCCGTCGGCGACGCAGGTGAGGACGTCGTGCTCCCGTGGGGTGAGGGTGGGGGCGCGGACGGCGGTGACGAGCTTGGCGGCGATCGGGGTGGCGAGCACGGTTCCGCCGCGGGCGGCGGTTCGGACGGCGTCGATGAGCTGGGCGGGGGCGGCGTCCTTGAGCAGGTAGCCGGTGGCGCCGGCCTCGACGGCGCGCAGGATGTCGCCGTCGGTGTCGAACGCGGTGAGGACGACGACGCGGGCGTCGGAGTTCGCGACGATGCGGGTGGTTGCGGCGGTGCCGTTGAGGTCGGGCATGCGCAGGTCCATGAGGACGACATCGGGGGCGACGGCGAGGGTCATGGTGACGGCCTCGGTTCCGGTGGCGGCGGTGGCGACGACTTCGAGGTCCGGTTCGGCGCCGAGGACGGCGCGCAGTCCCTCTCGGATGACGGGGTGATCGTCGGCGATCAGCACGCGGATGGTCATGCGGCATTCAGGGGCAGTTCGACGAGGACGGTGCAGCCCGGGCCGGAGCGGACGGTGACGCTGCCGCCGACCGAGTGCGCTCGCTCGCGCAGCCCGGCGAGGCCGAAGCCGCCGGTGGTGGTGGACGGTGGCAGGCCGCGGCCGTCGTCGCGGACCTGAAGTGAGACGGCGGTGTCGGCGTAGGTGAGCTCGACGGACACCATCGAGGCGCCGGAGTGTTTGCGCACGTTGGCGAGGGCTTCCTGGGTGGCGCGCAGCAGCACGACGTCCAACGCCTGGGGCAGCGGCTGCTGCCGGCCGGTGGTGGACATGGTGGCGGTGATCCCGAGCTCGTGGCCGATGCGTTCGGTGAGCCTGGCGAGCGCGGCGGGCAGCGTGGCGTCGGCGAGCGCGACCGGGGTGAGCTCGGCGACCAGGGCCCGGACCTCGGCGAGGTTCTCCCTGGTCGTCTGTTCGGCGAGGGCCAGGTGGTGATCGCCGGGCGGGGTGGATCGCGCCGCGTGCAGCAGGAGCAGGATGCTGGTGAAGCCCTGGGCGACGGTGTCGTGCAGGTCCCTGGCGAGGCGTTCGCGTTCGGCCAGGACACCGGCCTCGTGGCTGACGGCGGCCAGCTCGGCCCTGGTGGCGGAGAGCTCGCGGACGAGGTCGGCACGCTCGGTGCTCTGCTTGATGATCCGGGCGATCCAGGTGCCGAGCAGGATCGCGACCGGGCCGCCGGCGAGGGTGATCAGGACGACCGTGGCGGACGAGCCGGCCGCCGTCGCGGCGACCGCGCTCACCGCGACCGTCAGCAGGACGCTCCCCGTGATCGCGCGCCGGGCCGGCAGCAGCACCCACAGCTGCGGATAGAGGCCGAACAGCAGGATTCCACCGGCGGGGCTGAGCGCGAAGATCGCGACCACCGCCGGGGCCGCCCCCAGCACATAGATCAGGCCGAGCCGGGTCGCCGGTTCACGCAGCAGCACCCGGGCACCTGTCACCGCGTACCAGGCGAGCAGGACCACAACCAGGCCGACGGCGAGCACGCGTTCCACGGCCGTCGTGCCGGAGTCGTCCAGCACGACCACGACCGTGACGGCGGCGAACACGGCGAAGGACACGTGCCAGCCGACCGCGGTTCTGCTCCAGGCGTCCTCGGTCATCGCGTAACACTGTGCACCCTCACCCGAACGGCGCATCAACCGATCGGTGGAGTTCGGATCCGGCCGGCCGGTTGTTCCGGGTCGCGCGGTCTGTCACGACTCTTGATGACCATGGATCGCAGGCGCATCGCAACCGTCATGCTCGTGCTCTCGGTGGTCTACGGGGCCCTCGTCGGGATACTCGGCATGCTGCAGTCGGCAGCCCTGCCCATCGTCGCCATCGCGGGCGGCGCCCTCATCGCCATCGGCTGGGTCGTCACCGGGCTGACCGGCCGGTCGAGCTAGCACGGCGGCCCGTCAGACACGGACGACCCGGGACCCCGGGGCAGCGCCGACCACGCGTGAGCCGTGCGGCCCGGCGTGCTCGCGGGCGTGCGGCCCAGCGCGCTCGGGGGCGTGCCCGCCGCCGGGAGTTCGATGCGGGTGCCGGCCGGGGTCGCGGTGATCTTCCAGTCCTCCACCTTCGGCCGCCCCTGGACCTCCCACCACCGGTACGTCAACCTGTGACCGCCGTGGGGAGCCGGGCAACGCCCTGTAGTCATCCGCCGCTGCGACGATCACGGCACCCGAGCATCGGAAACATCCCGCAGCATGGCGTCGGGTCAGGAATCCGGTAGGTCGCCAGCTTTTCTTCCAACCACTTCCGGTCAAAAGCCACGCCCGTTTGCTCCTCCATGAACGCGAGTGCCGTCGAACGCAAATGGTTGATATCGATTCGTCGCCCGACAATCCACGGCGGAACAGGGGTGCCCTAATAGGCAATGTCCCCGGCGTACGTCTCGAAGTGGCCAATGACCCGGCCGCCTACAGCCTGACATATCTCCGGGTTGACATTCGACGCCCAGTGGACCGCGAAGAATCGACGCCCCTCCATGGAACAGCGACGCGCGATCTCCGGTACGCTTCCCGTGTAACCGTTGTTTTCGAGGGCGACGGCATGCCGCCCAACCGAAATGACCTGCACGTGGAAGTTGATCCCGGAGTCGAACGCGTACTCCGTCTTCCTACGGGGTTCGCCTTGCAGCCCGAACGCCTCGCGGAGGTATAGAAACCAACCGGCGACTCCGGATCACCGCCATAGAGGGAGACCACCTCATCCGGCAAGCGCCGCTCGACTACGGCGACCGTCCATGACTCGATTCCATCCGTCGAGTAGTCGTCGACCCAGGCGTACTTTTCCACCATCTCAGCCAGCACTATCCCTGGTCCTTTGCGATGTCTCGGCCCGCAAAATCGTTCGAGGCCATCAGACCGGGGTTCGCGATCACGACAATGAAGCGTTCCCCGTCCGCCGGATACTGCGGGCGATACAGGCCCCCCTGACACAAATTCTCCCGCTTCGGCACCTCGGCGGTTCGTGCACCGCTGCCACCCTCATCGGTTACCGCCATCGGATATTCGTCGCAACTGCCAATCGGGGCGGATACTTGTAGGCGAATCCGCCGAACGCCTCGTGACGGTTCTGCGGTTGCTTCGCCCGATTCATGGTCAAGATCCCAGGACGGCCGGATTCCCACGCCTGCATCGTGTTGCGCGCGATGAACGGCATGCGCGAAGCGTCGACAACAAGCACACTGATCTTGTCGCATCGCCGGTTATGCGGGACGTCAGCCCTGCGTCGACGGCTCGTCGGCCGGTGGTTCGGCGGTGAGGGTCGGGACGGTGCGCAGGAGGGCGCGGAGGCCGTCGGCGTCCAGGAGGTCGGTGGGGTGCACGGTGACGTCCTGGGGGACGTAGTGGAAGGCGGCGCGGACGCGGTCCAGGGGGGCGCCGGACAGGGCGGCCCAGGCGAGGCGGTAGGCGGCGAGCTGGACCGACACGGCGGGCAGGCGGTCGGGGGTGGGGAGGGCGCCGGTCTTCCAGTCGACGACGGTCCAGCCGCCGTCGGGGTCGGCGAACACGGCGTCCATCCGGCCGCGCACCAGGATGCCGTCCAGCTCGGCCTCGAACGGTACCTCGACGTCGTGGGGGTAGCGGTCGCCCCAGGAGCCGGCGAGGAAGGCCTCGCGCAGCGCGCCCAGGCGGGCGTCCGGCTCGGCGTGCTCGTCGGCGGCGCCGGGCAGCTCGTCCAGGTCGAGCAGCCGGTCGGCGCCGAACCGCCGCTCCAGCCAGGCGTGGAACGCGGTGCCGCGGCGCGCGGTGGGGTTCGGCCGGAACGGCACGGGGCGGCGCAGCCGGGCGGCGAGCGCGTCCGGGTCGGCGGCGAGCTCCACGAGCTGGCTGACGGAGACGTGCCCGGGGAG
>DASWTI010000628.1:0-1939 GCA_036402215.1 Pseudonocardiaceae bacterium | reverse complement strand
CGTTACCGCCACCGGTGCCGTCGGTCGCCGGCAGGGTGGCGCCTCCGCCGGGACGCGGGATGCCCCCAGGGCCTGCGCGGCCGCCGATGGCGCCGGGCGGGGCGCCTCCGGGAGCGAGGCCCTCGGGTGGGATCGCCTGGGGGGCGCTTCCCCCGGGAACACGTCCGTGGGGCGCGGCGGCTCCGGGAGCGTTGCCTCCGGGGACGCGGCCTCCGGCTGGGCCGCCCCCGGTGGCATCGAAAGCCCTGCCACCGCCGGTGATGCCACGTGGCGGGACGCCGGGGGTGTGGCCGGGCGGCCGGCCGTACGACCCGCCGGGGCGGCGGTCGGGGGCGGGTGTGGTGGTGGCCGTCGTGGTGGTCGGGCTGCTGCTGGTGGGCGTGGCGGTGACCGGGGTGATCGGGTCGCGGCTGACCAGGACCACGACGGCGGCGGAGCCGGGGTACGAGGGGTACCGGCCGGGTACGTCACGGCCGCAGCTGCCGCCGGCGCCGACGAGCGCGGTGGCCACGTCGTCCGCCGGCGAGCGGACGACGGCGGCGGCCGAGTCGTCGCAGCCGTCGCAGCCGTCACCACCGCCCCAACCGCAGCGACGGCCCGTCCAACGACTGGGTGATCATCCGATCAACCAGGAGGGGCTGGGGCTGCCGGCGGTGAGCTGCGAGCTGCCGCGGTTCGGC
This sequence comes from Pseudonocardiaceae bacterium, assembly GCA_036402215.1. GTDB lineage: Bacteria > Actinomycetota > Actinomycetes > Mycobacteriales > Pseudonocardiaceae > DASXTS01. Next base: position 1,259 of record DASWTI010000628.1, on the reverse strand, counting down.
GCCGCGGCGGCGGCGCAGGACCGGTTCTACCGGGCGGGCGTGCCGTGCCTGGACTCGGCGTGGGCGCCGGTGCTGGCGGCGGCGGGCCTGCCGTTCAGCCCGCCGGGCGTCGAGACGATCACCGGGACGGCGACCACGCCGTGCGGGAACCAGCCGGCCGACCGCACCGCGTTCTACTGCCCGGACAACGATGTCATCTACATGACGGCGCTGTTCTACGCGCCGCGCTACGGCGACCGGGCAGGTGGCTACCTGGCGGTGCTGGCGCACGAGTACGGCCACCACGTGCAGGGCGTGAGCGGGATCTTCGACGCGTACTGGGCGCAGCGGTACGAGGCCGGGCCGGACACGCCGCTCGGGCTGGAGCTGTCGCGGCGGCTGGAGCTGCAGGCCACGTGCTTCGCCGGGATGTTCGCGACCGGGTCGGCCGGGCGCGGGTCGGTGACCGCGACGATGACCGAGGAACTGCTGTTCGCGCTGGGCAACGGCGGCGATGACACGGCGCCCGGGCTGCCGCGCGACCACGGCACGATGGCCAGCAACAGCCGGTGGGCCGAGCAGGGCCGGCGGCACAACCGCGCGTGGCAGTGCAACACCTGGCGCGCCGACGCGGACACGGTCGGCTGAGCCGTGACCGGCCCGCTCCCCCCACCGGTGCCGCACGGCGGCCCGGCCGCGCGCGGCGGTCAGGACCGGACGGCGCACGGCGGCCGGCCGGCCCGCGGCGACGCGGTGGTTGATCCGGTGACGGCAGGTGACTCGGCCGGGTCCGGGAGGGTTGGCGGGAACCGGTCCGGGGCGGGGGGAATCCGTACGGCCGCCTCGTCCGTCGGACCCCACATGGGTGAGGGCGGCGGACACTCCCGGGCCACGAGCGGGCACGCTGTGCCACCGGGCACGCCGCGGGCCGGTGGCGGTGACTCCGGCCGGTTCGGGCGCGATGGGGTGGGGCTGCCGCCGTGGGGCCGGCCGGGAACGGGCGGGCAGCCGCTGCCGCCGCCGGCCGTGCTGGGGGCGAATGCGGCGACGGTGAGGCTGCCGGCATCCGCGGTGGCCGGCGCCGGAACGGCTCGCGGCGGGCCGTTCGGAGGCGGGCACCCGGGCAGCGGACTTCCGGGCGGCACGGTCGCGGGCAGCGGGACCAGGACCAGTGGCGCGGCGAGTGGCACGTTGGGTGCCGCGGCAGCTGGTGGTGCGGTGGGCGTCGTGGTGCCGTGGCATGAGCCGGGGTACGCGCCGCGCGCGATGGTCGGTGCGCC
>DASWTI010000627.1:0-11637 GCA_036402215.1 Pseudonocardiaceae bacterium | reverse complement strand
GCCACCCGCGCCGAGCGCGCCCCCGTCGACCTGGCCGCCGTCGCCGCCGCCCGGCTGCGCGCCTGGCAGCCCGCCCTGCCGGACGCCACCCTCACCGGCTCCGGCGTCGCCCTCGCCCGCGCCGACGTCGTCGAGCAGATCCTCGACGTGCTCCTGGACAACGCCGCCAAGTACGCCGCCGGCGCCCGCGTCACCGTGACCATCGGCGCCCACCCGCCCGGCGCCGCCCCCGGCCCGCCCGGCACCGTCCCGCTGACCGTGCACGACGACGGCCCCGGCCTCCCCGGCGACGAGGCGCACCGCCTCGGCGAGCGCTTCTACCGAGCGCCCAGCCACCGCCGCGTCCCGGGCACCGGCCTCGGCCTCTCCATCGCCCGTACCCTCGCCGACGCCGCCGACGGCCGCCTGGAGATCGGCGCCCCCGGCCACGGCTTCACCGTCACCCTGCACCTCCCCGCCGCCCCCTGACCGGCCGCCGGGCCGATCAGGCAGGTCGACGCTGGTCGTGCCAGGACGACCGCCCGTGGCACCGTGGTGGGACGGCGGCCGAATGGCGTAGCTCAGCGGGTTAAGCTGCGGCTCGTGTCCACAGCACGCGCCGAGCGGTTGGTGAACCTGGTGCTGTGCCTGCTGTCGAGCAAGCAGTACCTCTCCGCCGAGCGCATCCGCTCGATCGTCCCGGGCTACGCCGACACGGCGAGCGACGAGGCCTTCTTCCGCATGTTCGAGCGGGACAAGTCGGAGCTGCGCGACCTCGGCGTGCCGCTGGAGACCGGCCGTAACTCCGCGTTCGACACCGTGGACGGCTACCGCATCGCGCGGCGGGACTACGAGCTGCCGGACATCGAGCTGGAGCCGGACGAGGCGGCCGCGGTGGCGCTGGCGGCGCGCATGTGGGACTCGCCGGACCTGGCCGGGGCCGCGCGCGGGGCGCTGCTCAAGCTGCGCGCCGCCGGGGTGGACGTGCACGACGAGGACGCGCTGGTGCAGCCCAGGGTGCGCGCCGCCGGGCCGGCGTTCGGCGGGCTGCTGGCCGCCGTGCAGGACGGCCGCGCGGTCACCTTCGACTACCGCCGCCACCCCGGCGAGCCCCTGCAGCGGCGCATCCTCGAACCCTGGGGCGTGGTGTCCTGGCGCGGCCGCTGGTACGTCGCCGGTCACGACCGCGGCCGGGACGCGCCGCGCTGCTTCCGGCTCAGCCGCATCGTCGGCGACGTCACGCCGACCGGCCGCCGCGGCGACGTGCAGCGGCCCGAGGGCGTCGACCTGCTCTCCATGGTCGGCGCCTCGCACCATCACCACCAGGACCGGGCGCACGGCGACGACGAGCGGCAGAACACGGCCACCCTCTGGCTCGCCGCCGGGCGGGCCCAGGGGCTGCGCCGCCGCGCCCGCCCGGTCGGCACCCGCGTGCTGGACGGCGCGCCCGGCGACCTGGTGGAGATCACGCTGCACTGGCCGGACACGGCCGCGCGCTGGATCGCCGGTCACGGCCCGGACGCCGTGGTCGTGGAGCCGGACTGGCTGCGCGACCTGGTGCTCGCCCGCCTGTCCGCCGTGGCCGGAGCCGGCTCCGGCGCCGCCTCCGCTGCCGGGGACACGCCCGCCGGGCCGGGCGTCGCGCGCGGCGACGAGCTGAACACCGCGGTCGGCGCCCCGGGGAGCGCCCGGTGAGCGCGGCGGTGTCCGACCGCCTGCCCCGGCTGCTGGCCCTGGTCCCGTACTTCCTGGCGCGCCCCGGCATCCTGATCGACGAGGCCGCCGCCGAGCTCGGCGTCACCGTCGCCCAGCTCCGCCGGGACCTGGAGCTGCTGTGGATGTGCGGCCTGCCCGGCTACGGCCCGGGCGACCTCATCGACCTGTCCTTCGACAGCGACTCCGTGACCGTCACCTTCGACGCCGGGATGAACCGGCCGCTGCGCCTCGCCGCCGCCGAGGCCACCGCGCTCGTCGTCGCCCTGCGCGCCCTGGTCGACACCCCCGGCGTGGACGGCGACGCCGCGCAGCGGGCCCTCGCCAAGATCGAGTCCGCGGCCGGCAGCGCCGCCCGCACGCCCATGGTCGTCGGCCTCGCCACCCGCGAGGAGGCCGCCACCGCCTCGGTCCGCGCGGCCCTGGACCGCCGCCGCGCCCTGCACCTGAGGTACTACACGGCCTCCCGGGACGCGGTGAGCGAGCGCGTGGTGGACCCGATGCGGCTGCTGCTCCTGGAGGGCCGCAGCTACCTGGAGGCCTGGTGCCGCCACGCGGAGAGCGTGCGCCTGTTCCGGCTCGACCGTATCGAGGACGTCGCCGTGCTGGACGAGACGGCCGCGCCGCCCCCGCACGCGCGGCCCACCGACGTGTCGGCCGGCCTCTTCCGGCCCGCGCCGGACCAGCAGGTCGCGGTGCTCGTGCTGTCCCAGGAGGCGGCCTGGGTCGCCGAGTACTACCCGGTGGACGAGGTGGTGGACCTCGGCGACGGCCGCATCCGCGTGCACATGCGCTACGCCGACCAGGCCTGGATGGTGCGCCTGCTGCTCGGGCTCGGCCCGGACGTCGTGGTCGAGGAGCCGGCGGACCTGGCCGGGGCGCTGCGCCGCCGCGCGGCCGCCGCGCTGGCCCGCGCCGGGCACCTGCACGACGGGCCCGGCGACCGGTAGGTTTGCGCTCGTGTCCTGGTACTGGTCGGCGGCGGTGGTCGCCGGTGCGGCGTTCGCCGCCCTGATCCTGCTGGTCGTGCGGGCCGTGGTGCTGGTGCGCCGGGCCCGCGTGCTGGCGGCGGCGTACCGGAGACATCTGGCTGCCCGGTCCGCCGGGTTGCGCGAGCGGGGCGACGACCTGCTGGCCGAGTTGGCGCGCCGTCGCGGGCGTGCACCGACCACCGCTCCGCGTACCATGCGGTAGCGGGGGAACCCTACGGAGGATCATGATGGCGGGACTGGGACCAACCGAGATCATCATCATCGCGCTGGTGATCGTGCTGCTGTTCGGCGCGCGCAAGCTGCCTGACGCCGCCCGCGGGATCGGCCGCTCGCTGCGCATCTTCAAGGCCGAGACCAAGGGCCTGCGCGATGACGACGACGCGCGCGACCCGGCGCCCCCCGTGGCCCCGCCGGCCGCGCTCCCGACGCCTCCTCCGGTCGCCCCGCCGACCTCCACCCCGGTCGCCAAGGAGCAGCAGGACGCCCGCCGCGACAGCGCCTGACGGCGACCGTCGTAGACCCGAGTAGGCCCGAGCTGCGCCCGACCCTGCGCTGACGCGAGGTACGTGAGTGGTATTCCCGTTCCGCCGACGGACGGGGCGGCGATTCGGCCGTCGCCACAATCCCGACGGCACGATGACCCTGATCGAGCACCTCTACGAACTGCGGCACCGGCTCACGATCGCCATCCTGGCCGTGCTGCTGGGCGGGGTGTTCGGCTTCATCTGGTTCCAGTTCCCGGTGTTCGGGCTGCCCACGCTGGGCACCCTGCTCACCGACCCCTACTGCTCGCTGCCGTCCACGCTGCGCGCCGACATCAGCATCGACGACTCCTGCCAGCTCCTGGCGACGGCGCCGTTCGAGGCGTTCATGCTGCAGTTCAAGGTCGGCCTGACGGCCGGCGTCGTGCTGGCCTCCCCGATCTGGCTGTACCAGCTGTGGGGCTTCATCACCCCGGGGCTGTACGCGAAGGAGCGCAAGTACGCGCTGAGCTTCGTGGCCATCGCCGCCGTGCTGTTCGTGGCCGGCGCGATGCTCGCCTACCTGGTGGTGGCGAAGGGTCTGGAGGTCCTGCTCAACTTCGGTGGCGGCCAGGTGATCACGGCCCTCACCGGTGACCGGTACTTCAGCTTCATCCTCACCATGCTGCTGATCTTCGGCGTCTCGTTCGAGCTGCCGGTGCTCGTGGTGATGCTCAACCGGGCCGGCGTGCTCACCTACGAGAAGCTGCGCAAATGGCTGCGTGGCATCGTCATGGGCCTGTTCGTGTTCGCCGCCGTGGCCACGCCCAGCCAGGACCCGATCTCCATGATCGCGCTGGCTGGCGCGCTCACCGTGCTGTTCCTGATCGCCCTGGTCATCGCCCGCTTCCACGACCGGGCCGTCGCCAGGGCACGGCTCGCCGACGGCTGGGACGGCCTGTCCGACGACGAGGCCACCCCGATGGACGACTACCAGGCCGAGCCCGTCGAGGAACCCGAGCCGGTCCGCCGCTCGTACGACGACGCCACCTGACGCCGGCCCCTGCCGTGGTGGGTCACGGCAGGGCGGGGGAGTGCGCGACCGCCTCCAGCAGCGGCACCAGCTCGGCCGCGGTGGGCTGCGCGGCGATCTCCGCGGCCAGCCGCCCGGCGGCCTCGCGCGGGCCCGGGTCCTCCAGCGCCCGGTGCACCGCCGCCGCCAGCGAGTCCGGCGTCAGCGTCACCGGGTCCAGCGTGACGGCGGCGCCCAGGGCGGTGAGCCGCGCCGCGTTGTACGGCTGGTCGGCGCCCAGCGGCAGCAGCACCGACGGCAGGCCGTGGGTGAGCGTGCCGACCACGCTGCCGCTGCCGCCGTGGGAGACGACCAGGTCGCACCAGGGCAGCAGCGTGGCCTGCGGGACGAACCGCTCCAGGTGCACGTGCGCCGGCCGGCGGCCGAACTCGGCGGGGTCGATGTGCTCGCCCACGGTCACCACCGAGTGCGCCGGCACCTGCGCCAGCCCGCCCAGCACGCGGGCGAACAGGTCGCCGCACTCCATGTTGTAGATCGTGCCGAGCGTGAAGTAGACGGTCCGGGTGCCCGCCCAGGGCGGCCGGGCGCCGCGCCGGGGGAGCGGCGCGTCCCCGCGGAACGGGCGCGCGGTCGCCGGGCGCCGCGTGGCGTAGGACGGCGGGAACGGCGTCGGCATCAGGTGCCGCGCCACGAACTCCAGGTCCGGGTCCGGCGGCAGCCCGAACTCCGCGCGCACCTCGGCCACCACGTCACCTATAACCGTGGGCCGGACGAACGAGTCCGGGGCCAGCACCTGCACCGTCACGTGCGGGATGCCCAGCCGCTCCGCCGCCAGCATGCCGCCGATGTTGGTGTCGTCCACCATGATCAGGTCCGGCCGCCACCGCCCGCACACCGCCTCGACGCGCGGCAGCAGCAGCCGCGTGCCGGCCAGCACGAACTCGTCGCGGAACACCTTGCGCTCGTACGCGTCGTCCGGGTCCCGCCCGGGCAGCCGGCGCGGCGGCCGCGGCGGACCGTCGTCCAGCGGGAACACCGGGAAGCCGAGCGCCCGCACCGCGCGGACCATCGACGGCATGACGGCGAACCGCACGTCGTGCCCCGCAGCGGCGGCCGCCCTGACCAGCGGCACCATGGGGTTCAGATGGCCGCTGCCGCCCACGAAGGTCACCACGATGCGCACGCCTCACCGTAACCACCGCGGGTGGCCCTAACCTGCTCCGGTGCGAACCCTCCTGGTGGTGAACCCGGCGTCCGGCCGCGGCGCCGGTGGCCGTGCCGCGAACGCGGTGGCGGCGACCCTGCGGTCCGTGACGGACACCCTCGACCTGCACGTCGCCACCTCGGCCGAGGACACCGCGGCGATGGCCCGGCGCGCGGTCGCCGAGGGGTACGCGGTGCTCGCCGTGCTCGGCGGCGACGGCACCGTCATGCTCACCCTGGAGGCCTGCGCCGGCTCGGACACCGCGCTGGCGGTCATCCCGGCCGGCACCGGCAACGACCTGGCGGCGGCGCTGGGGCTGCCGGCCGCCCCGCTGGCCGCCGCGTCCGCCGTCGCCTCCGGGCTGGCCGCCGGTGCGCTGCGTCCCCTCGACCTCGGCCGCGTCGAGGGCGGCGGGTTGTTCAGCACCGTGCTGTGCGCCGGGTTCGACTCCAAGGTCAACGAGCGCGCCAACCGGATGCGCTGGCCGAGCGGGCCGCGGCGGTACGACCTGGCGATCCTCGGTGAGCTGGCGCGGCTGCGGCCGTACCCGCTGGTCGTGGAGACCGAGGACGGCACGCGGGAGTTGGACGCCACCATGGTGTCCGTCGGCAACACCCCGAGTTACGGGGGCGGCCTGCGCATCTGCCCGGGCGCGGACCTGGGCGACGGGCTGTTCGACATCACCATCGTCGGCCCCATCACCCGGCGCCGCCTGGTGCAGGTGTTCCCGCGCCTGCGTACCGGCGCCCACGTCGACGAACCCGAGGTGCAGACCTTCCGCGCCCGCTCGGTCCGCGTCGGCGGCACGAACGACTGGGTCGCCTACGCGGACGGTGACCCCCAGGGTCCACTGCCGCTCACCGTGACCTGCGTGCCGGCCGCCATCCAGGTCATCGGCCCCGCCCACGTCGTGACGCCCTGATCCCCGGCCGCAGCCGCCCTGATCCCCGGCCGCGGTCGCCGTTCTCGCCGTCCGGCACTGTTAGCCGTCCCGGTCAGCTTTCCAATCGGTACTTCTGCGGGAAGCTAAAGGGGGGGGGAGCCCCAGGCACAGACACAGGCCCTGAGCGGGGTCGGGGAAGGTTGAGAAGGGAACCCACCCAACGGCTGCACCGACCACAGCCACCGGCCGACGGCGTGCCGCCGGTGGTGTCCGAGGCCCGAGGCCTGGCCGCGGTGGCGGCGGACCTCGCGGCCGGCAACGGACCGGTGGCCATCGACGCCGCGCGGGCCCCCGGCACAGCCACGTACGGTCACACCTCTACCACCACGGACATCACCACAGCCGAGGCGACACGGCGGTGCTCGGCGACCGCCCAGGTCACGGCGGGCTGCGCGGGGGGAGTGGCCCGGGTGTGACAGCCTGGTGGGGTGGGCACGCCATCGCAGGCCTACGCGGCCGCGCGTAGTCGAGCGAAGTATCCGGAGCTGACCAGGTTCGCGGCAGGACTGGGGTTCGAGCTCGACGACTTCCAGGGGAGGGCGTGCGGGGCGCTCGAGGACGGGCACGGCGTACTCGTGTGCGCGCCGACCGGGGCGGGCAAGACGGTGGTGGGGGAGTTCGCCGTCCACCTGGCCCTGGCGGCGGGGCGCAAGTGCTTCTACACCACGCCCATCAAGGCGCTCTCCAACCAGAAGTACGCCGACCTGGTGGCCGTGCACGGCGCCGACGCGGTGGGGCTGCTGACGGGGGACACCTCGGTCAACGGCAACGCCCAGGTGGTGGTGATGACCACCGAGGTGCTGCGCAACATGCTGTACGCGGGTTCGGGCACGCTGGACGGCCTCGGGTACGTGGTGATGGACGAGATCCACTACCTGGCCGACAAGTTCCGCGGCGCGGTGTGGGAGGAGGTGATCCTGCACCTCCCGGAGTACGTCCGGGTGGTCGGCCTCTCCGCCACGGTGAGCAACGCCGAGGAGTTCGGCGAGTGGCTGGTCGCCGTCCGCGGGGACACCACGGTCGTCGTGGACGAGCACCGGCCGGTGCCGCTCTGGCAGCACATGCTGGTCGGCGGCCGCATGTTCGACCTGTTCGGCGGGGTGGACACCGGCGGGGAGGCCCGCATCGACCCGACGCTGCTGCGGTACACCGAGGAGCTGGAACGCCGCATCGCGCCCTGGCAGCGCAACCGCCGCGGCGGCGGCACCACGGTGAAGGGCTTCCGGCCGCCGTCGCGGATCGACGTCATCGAGCGGCTGGACCGGGCGGCGCTGCTCCCGGCCATCGACTTCATCTTCTCCCGGGCCGGCTGCGACGCGGCGGTGACCCAGTGCGTGCGCGCCGGCGTCCGGCTCACCGGTCCCGAGGAGACCGAGGAGATCCGCCGCGTCGTCCAGACCCGCACCGCCGACCTGCCGGACGCCGACCTCGCGGTGCTCGGCTACTGGGAGTGGCGCGAGGCCCTGGAGCGCGGCATCGCGGCGCACCACGCCGGCCTGCTGCCCGCCTTCAAGCAGACCGTGGAGGAGCTGTTCGTCCGCGGCCTGGTCAAGATCGTGTTCGCCACCGAGACCCTCGCCCTCGGCATCAACATGCCGGCCCGCACCGTCGTGCTGGAGCGGCTCGTCAAGTACAACGGCGAGGCGCACGTCGAGCTGACCCCAGGCGAGTACACGCAGCTCACCGGCCGGGCCGGGCGCCGCGGCATCGACATCGAAGGTCACGCGGTCGTGCTCTGGCAGCCCGGCATGGACCCCAAGCAGGTCGCCGGCCTCGCCTCCACCCGCACCTACCCGCTGCGGTCGTCGTTCCGTCCCGGCTACAACATGGCGGTCAACCTGGTCGCCCGGGTCGGCGCCACCGAGGCCCGTCAGCTGCTGGAGCAGTCGTTCGCCCAGTTCCAGGCGGACCGCTCGGTGGTCGGCCTGGCCCGGCGCATCGAGCGCAACGACGAGGCGCTCACCGGCTACGCCCGCTCGATGACCTGCCACCTCGGCGACTTCACCGAGTACGCCGGCCTGCGCCGCGCGCTCGCCGACCGGGAACGTGCGCTGGCCCGGCAGAACAGCTCCGCCCGCCGCGCCGAGTCCGCGGCAGCGCTCGCGGAACTGCACCGCGGCGACGTGATCGCCGTGCCGTCCGGCCGCCGCTCCGGGCTCGCGGTGGTCCTGGACCCCGGCGTGGACCCGGACGGCGAGGCCCGCCCGCTGGTGCTCACCGAGGACCACTGGGCCGGCCGGCTCTCGGTGTCGGACTTCGCCACGCCGGTGCAGGTCCTCGGCCGCATGAAGCTGCCGCGGCACGTCGAGCACCGTGTGGCCCGGGTCCGCCGCGACCTCGCGTCCTCGCTGCGCAACACCGGCATCACGCCCCCCGGCCGGGGTTCACGGCGGCGCTCGGCCGCGTCCGACGACGCCGAGCTGGCCGCCATGCGCCGGGCGCTGCGGGCACACCCGTGCCACGGCTGCGACGAGCGCGAGGACCACGCCCGCTGGGCCGAGCGGCACGCCCGGCTGGAGCGCGAGACCGAGCAGCTGCGGCAGAAGGTCGCGGCCACCACGCACTCGCTGGCCCGGGCGTTCGACCGGATCCGCGCGCTGCTCGCCGAGCGTGGCTTCCTGGGCCGCGACGACACGGTGACCGAGGACGGCCGGGTGCTCGCCAAGCTGTACAGCGAGTCGGACCTGCTGGCCGCGGAGTGCCTGCGCCAGGGTGTCTGGCGTGGCCTCGGGCCGGCCGAGCTGGCGTCGGTGGTGTCCGCGCTGGTGTTCGAGTCCCGGCGTGAGCTGGCCGGCACGCCGCGGGTGCCCGGCGGTGGCGTGGCCGACGCGCTGGACGCCACCGTGCGGCTGTGGCAGGAGCTCGAGGGCGACGAACGGCGGCACCGCCTGGAGCGCACCCGCGAGCCCGACCTGGGCTTCGCCTGGCCGGTGTACCGGTGGGCGCGCGGCGAGACCCTGACCGCGGTGCTCACCGCCGCGGAGCAGAACGGCCAGGAGCTGTCCGCCGGCGACTTCGTGCGCTGGTGCCGCCAGGTCATCGACCTGCTGGACCAGGTGCGCGCCGTGGCCGGCCCGTCGACGCCGGTGGGCGGAGCGGCCAACGGGGCGATCACCGCGCTGCGGCGCGGCGTGGTCGCGCTGGGCACCTAGGCCACGCTGTGGTTTGATCGCGCCCGAACCCACGCCCTCAACCGGTGTCCCGGAGGCCTGTCATGTCCAGCCCGTACGGTCCGAGCGGTGGCGACCCCCAGTGGGGTCAGCAGGGCGGGCCGTCCCAGCCGCAGTACGGCGGCTCGTACGGCAACGACCCGTACCGGCAGCAGGGCGGCCAGCAGTACGGGGGCCAGCCGCAGTACGGCCAGCCGGCGTCGCCGCCCCACGGGCAGCCCGCGCAGCAGCCGGGTTACGGGCAGTCCCCGCCCGGCCAGTCCCCGTACGGCCAGCCGGACCAGGGCCAGCCGTACGGCCAGCAGCCCCCGTACGGGCAGCCCTACGGCCAGCCCCAGTACGGCCAGCAGCCGTACGGCCAGCCGGGCCAGCAGTGGCAGTACCCGCAGCAGGGCTACGGCCAGCAGCCGGGCGCGCAGCCGAAGAAGAAGTCCGCGCTGCCCTGGATCCTGCTCGTCGTCGGCGTCGTCGTGGTGGCCGCGGTGGTCGTCGCGGTGCTCGCCGCCACCGGCCTGCTCGGCCGCACCACCTTCGACAACGCGGCCGTCCAGGACGGCGTGAAGAAGATCCTCACCGAGGAGTACGAGATCCCCAACGTCGGCGCGGTGACCTGCCCGGCCGGCCAGGAGGTCAAGACCGGCGCCACGTTCGACTGCACCGTGAAGGTCGACGACCAGGACCGCAAGGTCACCGTCACGGTGAAGTCCGACGACGGCGAGTACGAGGTCGGCCAGCCCCGCTAGGCGTCCCCGCCCGCCTCACCAGGCCCCTGGGGCGTGCGCTCGACGCCTCGGGGCCGGACGGTCCGTTCGCCCAGCCAGGGTGGGGAGGCCGGCGCAACCCGCCGACCGGCGGCCGGCACCCGCCGAAATCGGGTCGCAGCCGGCACCGGGCGGCGAGCAGGATGGGCCCGTGATCGATGTCAAGACCGTCGCGGACGACGACGAGCTGCGGGCCACCCACTCCCTGTTCCGGGGCGCCCTGCACGCGCCTCCGGCCGACGACGCGGGCTGGGCCCATGTCCGCGGCGGGTTCCTGCCCGGCCGCACCTTCGGCGGCTACCTCGGCGGCACGCTGGCCGGCTGCACCATGTCGTTCCCCATGCGGATGGCCGTGCCCGGTGGCGCGCTGCTGCCCTCGGCGGCGGTCACCCGGGTGGGCGTGCGCGCGGACTTCACCCGGCGGGGTGTGCTCACCGCGCTGATGCGCGAGCAGCTCACGGCGATCGCGGCGGACGGTGAGCCGCTGGCCTCGTTGCGCGCCTCCCAGTACCCGATCTACGGCCGGTTCGGCTACGGCGTGGCGACCCGCGGCATGGACCTCACGGTGGACCCGCGGCGGGCCCGGCCGCACCCGGGCGCGCCGCCGCGCGGTGACCTGCGGCTGGTGCCGAAGGCCGAGCTGTCCGCCGTGCTGCCGGGCGTGTACGACCGGATCGGCGTGCACCGCCCCGGCATGCTGGAGCGCACCTCGGACTGGTGGGCCGTGAACCTGGACCGCCCGGGCGACACGGGGCACGCCGTGGCCGCCGTGCACACCGGCCCGGGCGGCGACGACGGCTACGTCTACTACCGCCCCGAGGAGAACCACACCGAGGACGACCCGTGGGGCACCGCGCTGCGGGTGGCCGACCTGCACGCGGCGAACCCGGCGGCGCTCGCCGCGCTCTGGCGGTACCTGCTGGGCGTGGACATGACGAACCTGGTGGGCGCCATGCTGCGGCCGCTGGACGAACCGGTGGACCTGCTGCTGGCCGACCCGCGGGTGGTCGCGCGCCGCTCCGTGGGCGACGAGGCCTGGCTGCGGCTGGTGGACGTGCCGGCGGCGCTCACGGCGCGTTCCTGGGCCGGCTCCGAGGCCGTGACGGTCGCCGTGCGCGACGAGCTGCTGCCGGCCAACGCCGGGACGTACCGCGTCTCCCCGGACGGCGTCGGCCGCACCGACGACGAGCCGGCGCTGACCTGTGACGTGTCGGTGCTCGCGCGGCTCTACCTGGGCGACGTGACCCCCTCGGCCCTCGCGCACACCGGCTGGCTCACCGCGCGCGACCCCGCCGTGCTGCCGACCGCCGACCGCCTGTTCGCCACCGGCGTGGTGCCCTGGTCCGGCACCTTCTTCTGATCCCGCCGCGTCGATCGCGTC
>DASWTI010000626.1:0-4440 GCA_036402215.1 Pseudonocardiaceae bacterium | reverse complement strand
GCACGAGGCGCTCGGCTGGCCGGACGCCGGCCGGATCGCCGCGGGCCTGCGCGCCGACCTGGTGGCGGTCCGCCTGGACTCGCCGCGCACCGCCGGCAGTGACCCCGCGCAGGCCGTGCTCACCGCGTCCGCCGCCGACGTGCACACCGTGGTGGCCGGCGGCGAGGTCGTGGTGCGCGACGCCGGGCACCACGCGCTCGGCGACGTGGGAGCGTTGCTGCACCACGAGATCGGAAGGGTGTGGGCGTGACGACGACGCTGCTCACCGGCATCGGCGAGCTCACCACCAACGACGACGCGCTCGGCACGCTCACCGGCGCGGCGCTCGTCCTGGACGGCGACCGGGTGGCCTGGGTGGGCCCGGCCGTGGCCGCGCCGGACGCCGACGAGCGGGTGGACGTCGCCGGTCGCGCCGTGCTGCCCGGCTGGGTGGACTCGCACTCGCACCTGGTGTTCGCCGGGGACCGCGGGGCCGAGTTCGCCGCGCGGATGGCCGGCGAGCCCTACCGGGCGGGCGGCATCGCGGTGACCGTCGGCGCCACCCGGGCCGCCTCCGACGCCGAGCTGGCGGCCACCGTCCGGCGGCTCGCCGCCGAGGCCGCGCGGCAGGGCACCACGTGCCTGGAGACCAAGACCGGCTACGGCCTCACCGTGGACGACGAGCTGCGCTCGGCGCGCGCCGCCGGCGAGGTGGTGGACGAGGTGACCTTCCTCGGCGCGCACCTGGTGCCGCCCGGGGCGGACGCCGACGAGTACACCCGGCTGGTGTGCGGGCCCATGCTGGACGCGGTGGCGCCGCACGTGCGCTGGGTGGACGTGTTCTGCGAGCGTGGGGCGTTCGACGAGGACCGGTCCCGCGCGGTGCTGCTCGCCGGGCGGGAGCGCGGGCTCGGCCTGCGGGTGCACGGCAACCAGCTCGGCCCCGGCCCCGGCGTGCGGCTGGCCGTCGAGCTGGGCGCGGCGAGCGTCGACCACTGCTCGTACCTGGAGCCGGCCGACGTGGACGCGCTGGCCGGCGGCGACACGGTGGCCACCCTGCTGCCGGCCTGCGACCTGTCCACCCGCGGTCCGCTGCCCCCGGCCCGCGAGCTGCTCGACGCCGGGGCCACGGTGGCGCTGGCCAGCAACTGCAACCCCGGCTCCTCGTACACCACGTCGATGGCGTTCTGCGTGGCGACGGCGGTGCTGCAGCTGCGGATGAGCGTGGCCGAGGCGGTGCGTGCGGCCACCCTCGGCGGGGCCCGGGCGCTGCGCCGCACCGACGTCGGGGTGCTGACGCCGGGCGCGCGGGCCGACGTGCACGTGCTGGACGCCCCGTCCGCCGCCCACCTGGCCTACCGACCCGGGGTCCCGCTCACCGCCGCGGTCTGGCGCCGCGGCGTGCGGGTGGCCCCGTCACCCCCGTCCTGGCCACCGGTCTGAGGCCCCGTTCCGATGGTCCGGCCGGACGCCGCCGGCGGGTCGTCCGGCGTGCCGGGCACGTCCGATCACCCTAACCGGGCGGCCGCTCCAAAGCTCCTACCAGGGGTTATTACTCTCGGTGCCGATGCTGCTCCGTACGGGTAGCAGTACGCCGGTACTGTTGCCCGGCGCCGGGCCGGGCTGCTAAACCGGGAGCCCAACCGGTATCGCAACCGACCGCCGCGGCTCGCCGGCCGTTCCCGTGGGGCGCGGTGATACCGGAGCAGGCCCACGTCGTGACCATGCCCGGCCGCCCGAGCTCGCGGCCGTGCTGCGTCGCGCGTGGGGAGGAACCGCAACCTGGGGCCCCGCCGGTCGGTTGATACCGAGGGTGGGGGGTGGTGGCATCGCGATCTCGGGCCGATGCCGTCCTCCCGCCGCGGTGGCCCGTGCCGGGTGTGCGCCCGGCGCCGGCCCGCCGCGACCGGAGAGCCGGCGGCCCCGGCCGGCCGATGGCGCGAGCTTGCCCTCGTGCCACCGGTCCGGTCGCGGCTGCCGGCTGCCGGTGCCCGGGACGGCGAGCGCGGGCCCGGCCACGGCGCACCGCGCCCGTCCTCGCGCCGGCGGGTCCCTCCGCGCTGTGCGACGACGGAGGGTCGCTGTTCGAGCCGTGCAACGACGGGGGTCGCTGTCGGGCCGTGCGACGAGGGGGGTCGCTGTTCGGGCCGTGCGACGACGGAAGGGCCGCGCCGCTGCCGTCCGGGGGCACCGGCCCGCCCTTTCCGGACAAAGACGGAAAGGTGCCGCGCTTTTGCCGTGCCACAACGAAAGGGGCCGTGCTTTTGCCGCGCGACGACGGACTACTGTCGCCGCGGCGGCCAATGTGGCTGGTCCAGGCCGTGCGGGCACTACGGAGCGCAGCGGCCGGACGGCGTCGTCACCCGGCTGCCGGGCAGCCCCGTCAGTTTCAGCCGATAGGCTCATGCGGTCGAGTCCGCTCCCGCCGGTAGGGAAAGACGACCACTGATGGAGTTCCGTCTCCTGGGGCCACTGGAGATCCGTGACGGGGGCAGGACTCTGGTGCTCGGAGCGCCGCGCCAGCGCGTCCTGCTCGGGCAGCTCCTGTTGCACGCCTCGCGGCCGGTGCCGGTGGACGACCTGGTCGAGGTGCTGTGGGGGCCGCACCTGCCGAGCCGCCCGCGCACCGCCGTGCAACTGCTGGTGCTGCGCCTGCGCCGCGCGCTCGCCGACCACGGCTGCACGGCGCGCATCGAGTCCACGCCCGGCGCCTACTGCCTGGAGCTGCACCAGGATCGCTGCGACGCCCGGCACTTCGAGCACCTGGTGGGGCGTGCGGACACCGCCCGCGACCGCGGCGACCGCGCCACCGAGGCGCGGCTGCTGGACGAGGCGCTGGCCCTCTGGCGCGGCCCCGTGCTGGGCATCGCCGACGGCGAGTGGGACGAGCGCTCGCCGGCCGCCCGGCTGGTGCAGGCCCGGGTCACCACGGCCGAGCGGCTGGCCGCCGCCGAGCTGGCCGCCGGCCACGAGGAGCGGGCCATCGCCGTGGCCCGGCGGTTCGTCGCCGAGTACCCGGGCCGGGAACGCCTGCGGCTGCTGCTGATGCGTGCCCTCTACCGCTCCGGCCGTCGCGCCGAGGCGCTCGCCGCCTACGACGACGCCTACCGGTACGCGGTGGACGAGCTGGGCCTGGAACCCGGCGACGAACTACGTGCCCTGCAGCACGACATCCTGCGCGGCCAGGACGAGGCCACGGTGCGCGGACAGCCCAAGCCGGCCGCGCTGCCCATGCGGCTCACCGGTTTCCTCGGCCGCGAGGCGCTGGCCGCCGGGCTCTGCCGCAGCCTGGTGGTGGGCGCCGAGCGGGGCGCCGCCGTGCACGGCGTCTCCGGCATGGCCGGCGTCGGCAAGTCCGCGCTCGCGCTGCACGTGGCGCACGAGCTGCGCGAGCACTTCCCCGACGGCCAGCTCTACGCCGACCTCGGCGCCGGCCGGCAGGCGCCGGTGCCCGCCGCCGAGGTGCTGCTGCGCTTCCTGCGGCTGCTCGGCCTGGACGACACGGGTGTGCCGGCGTCCGAGGAGGCCCGCGCCGAACTGTTCCGCGCCCGCACCGGCGGCCGTCGCATGCTCATCGTGCTGGACGACGCGGCCAGTGCCGCCCAGGTGCGGCCGCTGCTGCCCGGCTCCGCCGGCTCCGCCGTGCTGGTCACCTCACGGTCGGCGCTCACCGGGGTGGACGGCGCCCGCTGGACCGCGCTCGACGTGCTGGACGACGACGAGAGCGCGGCCGTGCTGGCCAACCTGGCCGGCGCCGAGCGGGTGCTGGCCGCACCCGAGGCCACGGCGCGCGTCGTGCGCTACTGCGGGCGGCTGCCGCTCGCGCTGCGCGTGGTGGGCGCGCGGCTCGCCGCCCGGCCGTCCTGGTCCATGGAGCGGGTGGCCGACCAGCTCGCCGACGAGCGCCGCCGCCTGGACCGGCTGACCGCCGACGACCTCGCGGTGCGCTCCTCGATCGAGCTGAGCCACCGGCTGTGCAGCGCCGAGCAGCAGCGCGCGCTGCGCCTGGTGAGCCTGCTGGACGTGCCCTGGTTCTCCGCGTGGGCGGTCGCGGCGCTGCTGGACGCCGACCTGGACACCGGCACCGAGGTCGTCGAGCAGCTCGTCGACGCGCAGCTCGTGCAGGCCGTGCGGGCCGGCGACCCCGACGGCTACCGGCTGCACGACCTGGTGCGGCTGTACGCCAGGGAGCAGGCCGCCGACGAGGACACCGGCGCCGCCGTGCTGCGCTTCGCCGCCACCGCGCGGACGCTGACCGAGCGTGCCATGGGCACGTTCCTGATGTACCGCCACTGGTTTCTCGGCTCACCGCCGGTGGAGTACCGCACCCGCGTGGCCTGGCGCCCGGACGGCCCGAAGGCGGCGCGCGCCTGGCTCGAGGCCGAGCGCCCGGTGCTCATCGCCGCCGCCACGCAGGCCGCCGCGCACGGGCACGCCGCCGAGGCCACCGGGCTCGCCGCC
>DASWTI010000625.1:0-5737 GCA_036402215.1 Pseudonocardiaceae bacterium | reverse complement strand
GAAGGCCGCCGCCAGGTCCGGGACGCGGCGTGGGGCCGGTGCGGCCGCGGCGTACAGGCTCGCGCAGTACACCTCCAGGGCCCCGGCCAGGCGCAGCGGCGGCCGGCTCTCCCGGGTGCCGGCCACCACGGTGATCCGCGCCGGGTCGAGCCGGCGCAGCAGCACGGAGACCAGCTCCTGGTCGGTGGCGTCGGCGTGCTGCAGGTTGTCCAGCAGCACGGTGACCGGGCCGCCCTGGGCGCCGGCCAGTCCGGTCACCAGCGTGGCGATGCCGTGGGCCAGGCGCAGCGTGCGGTCCGGCGGGTGCAGCCGCCCGGGGTGCGGGGTGCTGGCGGCGCCGGCGGGCAGCAGGCCGGCGAGGTCGGGTGCGGCGCAGCCGATCTCCACGTGGTGCCGGGCGACCAGCTCGGGCACGCCGCCGTTGTCGGTGGCGAGCAGCGCGGGCGGCACCAGGCGGTGCAGCAGGCCGCCCGCGACCGTGTAGGGGCCGTGCAGCCGGCGGTGGCCGTCGACCACCGCGAGCAACGGGGGAACGTCCAGGCCGGCCAGCAGGCGGATGCGGTCGGCCCGGGTGCGGCCACGAATCCACAGGTGGCGTGGCTGCTGCATACGTGCTCCGTTCAGGCGCGGGGTTACGGGACGGACGCCAGCAGACCGTGCGGGCAGCGCGCACCCCGCTGCCCCGGCCGAACTGGGCTCCCTTTCCACTCGGCCGCTCGTGCGCGGTCTCCCGCTCACGACGGCTGCTGGCGTCGCCCCGGTAGGCCGGTCTCCGAAGGCGGGGGCAGGCCGCGCACCCTACGCCCTGGCCGACCGGCTCCGTCTCACCCCTCCCCTGGCCACGACCGTCCTGGTCATGTCGTAGGGGAGATGTTTACAAGCTTTACTCAACGGTGTCAATCCGCCGACCGGGAATGCGTCAGCCGTGGCAGCACATGGGCCCACCATCATTCACAGTGGTAGTAGGCTGCGCACTCGTCGGCGTTTCGGGCTCCCCGCCCGGGACGTCCGACGACCTCGCCGGTTCGGCCTGGCAACCAGCCAGAACAATGCCGGCGGTGATCATGGCAGCGGCAAGAACGGCACGGACCGTGACCATCTCGGGCCCCCTTTCGCCCAACTGGGGAACGGTGACCCAACCCAGTAAACGAAGATGATCACATTGAGTCAACTTCTTCACATGAATCGTCACAAAATGTTACGAGTGGCACCCGGTTAACTACCCTGGGCAACAGATCTTTATCCTGTTACTCTGAGTGGGCTACGAGGCAGGAGCGGCTGGTGAGTCAAGCAGGCCAACAGGACTTCGCCCGCCGGCTACGGGCCCTGCGGGCGGCGCGCGGACTGACCCAGCGACAGCTCGCCGGGGACGCGCTGTCGGTGAGCTACGTGTCCTTGCTGGAGTCCGGCCGCCGCACCCCGACGCCGGAGACCCTGCGCACCCTGGCGGCGGCCCTGCGGGTCACCACCGAGGAGCTGACCGGCGAGGTGGGCTCGGCGGCCAGCCGGCCGACCGCGCTCAACGTCCGGTTCGGCCAGCTCGCGCTGGAGGACGGCGACGGCCCCAAGGCCCAGGAATTCTTCGAGGCCGCGCTGGCCGCGCACGACCTGGACCCGTTGCTGAGCACCGAGGCGCTCATCGGCCGGGCCAGGGCGCTGGAGGCGCAGGGCCAGCTCGACGCGGCCGCCCAGGTGTACGAGGCCCTGGTGCAGCAGGCGATCGACGCCCCGAGCTACATCGCCTCGCTGAGCGTCGTGATCAGCTGGTGCGGCTGCCTGTACGAGATGGGCGAGCTGCGGCGCGTCACCGAGGTCGGGATCGCCGCGCTGGAGCGGCTGGACAAGCTCAAGGCCTGGCAGTCGGACACCGCGATCGAGCTGCTGGCCACCGTGGCCGCCGCGTTCTTCGAGCTGGGCGACGTCGGGCAGGCGCAGCGGTTGCTGGAGGAGGGCCGCACCAAGGCCGAGCAGCTCGGCTCACCGCGGGCCAGGGCCGCCGTGCTGTGGAACGCGAGCCACATCGCCAGCGAGCGCGGCCGGCACCGCGAGGCGCTGGAGCTGGCCGAGGAGGCCCTCGCCTACTTCAAGCACGGCAGCGACCGGCGGGCGGCGGCCCGGCTGCTCGGCACGTACGGGTTCCTGCTGCTGCGGCAGGAGCCGCCGCGGCCCGAGGAGGCCCGCGAGGTGCTGGAGGAGGCGCTGCGGGACCTGGCCGACACCGGCCGCGGCTACGACCGGGGCTACGTGCTGACCGAGCTGTCCCGCGCGCACCTGATGCTCGGCGAGGTGCGGCAGGCAGTGGCGGCGGCCCGCGAGTCGATGGACCAGCTCGGCCCGGAGGCGGTGCTGGAGCGGGCCAGGGCCCAGACCGCGCTCGCCGCGGCGCTCGCCCGCAGCGGCGACAACGACGAGGCCAGGCGCATCTTCGGGCTGGCCGCCGACACGCTGAACTCACTCAAGGCGACTCGGCAGGCGGCCCGCGCCTGGGTGGAGCTGGGCAACGTGCTCGCCGCCACCGGCGACGCCACCGCGGCCATCGCCGCCTTCCGGCACGCCACGGCCGCCGTCAACCTGGCCGAGAACCCCGGCGGCGGCCCCCGCCAGCTCTCCGCCGACCTCACCTGAGCCCACGACCTCACGCCGACCGACTCCTCGGGCACCCCATCACGCCGGGGGCGACGGACACACCGGCAGCGCGAGCCGGGCCGGCCGCACAGGCGGCGACGGACACACCGGTGCGCGGACGGGCGAGTTACAGGTCGGCGAGGCTGGTGACCATGGCGAACGGCGGCACGCTCACGCCGTCGACGCGGTAGCGGCCCCAGGGGTCCGGGTCGCACAGCTCACCCTCGGCCTCGCCGAAGGCGGTGCGGACCAGGACGGGGGCGTTGCCGCCGCGCAGGTGGGCGGTGAGCTCCGGGGAGACCGCCACCCGGCCGTACCAGTGGTAGTAGCCGTCGATGGGCTGGAAGATGCCGCGCAACCTGACGGTCACCGCGAACTCGGTGCCGTCCACCACGAGCGTCGCGGGGCCCTCGAAGCCCTCCTCGTGCTCTTCGGCCATCGGCCGCTCCTCAGCTCGTCGGTGCCCCGTCCCCTACGCGTCACCCACCGGGCCGGCGGCGCGGCGTGGCGAGCAGGCTCACGGGTCCCGCTCGAGCCGGACTCGCGCGCCACTCAGGACAACGACACCCCGACGGCGAAGTTACTCGAAGTAATATTCAACGACCGGCGCGCACTGTCAACGGTCATGCGACCCTGGTCACCCCCGCCGGTCAGGAGGGGTTCACTCTCCGGTAAGAAACGAGAGGTCAGGCGCGTGCCGTTCCCCGAGCTGGACGAGGACGAGCGGGCCATTGTCGCCACTGTGCGTGACTTCGTGGACCGCGAGGTGCGGCCGGTGGCCCGCGAGCTGGAGCACGCGAACACCTACCCCGAGGCGCTCGTCGAGCACATGAAACGGCTCGGCGTCTTCGGCCTCACGGTGCCGGCGGAGTACGGCGGCACGCCGGTGTCCATGGCCTGCTACGTGCTGGTCACCGAGGAGCTGGCGCGCGGCTGGATGAGCCTGGCCGGCGCGGTCGGCGGCCACACCGTGGTGGCCGGCATGATCCGCCGTCACGGCACGGCGGGGCAGCGGGCCGCGCTGTTGCCCCGGATGGCCACCGGCGAGCTGCGCGCGGCCATGGCGCTCACCGAGCCCGGCGGTGGCTCCGACCTGCAGGCCATGACGACGGTGGCCCGCCGGGACGGCGACCGCTGGCTGATCGACGGCACCAAGACCTGGATCACCAACTCCCGCCGGGCGGGGCTGATCGCCGTGCTCTGCCGCACCGACCCGGCGGCCGAGCCCCGGCACCGCGGCATGAGCATCCTGCTGGCCGGTCACGGGCCCGGGCTGCACGTGTCGCGCGACCTGCCGAAGCTCGGCTACAAGGGCGTGGAGAGCTGCGAGCTGACCTTCACCCGGCACCCGGTGCCGGCGGACGCGCTGCTCGGCGGCGTGCCGGGCCGCGGCTTCGCGCAGATGATGCGCGGCCTGGAGACCGGCCGGCTCCAGGGCGCGGCCCGCGCGCTCGGCGTCGGCCGGGCCGCGCTGGACGACGCGCTGCGCTACGCCCGGCAGCGGGAGAGCTTCGGGGTGCCCATCTGGCGCCACCAGTCCGTCGGCAACCACCTGGCGGACATGGCCACCCGGCTCACCGCGGCCCGGCAGCTCGTGCTGTACGCCGCCCGCCGCCTGGACGCCGCCGGCGACGAGGGCCGCGCGGACCTGGAGGCCGGCATGGCCAAGCTCTTCGCCTCCGAGACCGCGATGGAGCTGGCCCTCACCGCGATGCGCATCCACGGCGGCCACGGCTACTCCACCGAGTTCGACGTGGAGCGCTACTTCCGGGACGCGCCGCTGATGATCGTCGGCGAGGGCACCAACGAGATCCAGCGGCAGGTGATCGCGGAGCGGCTGGTGCGCCGGGGCGGGCTGGACTACGAGTCGTAGTCCACCGTCGCCGTGGGGCTCACCGGCAGCGACTGGCAGGTGAGCACGAACCCGGCGTCCAGCTCGGCGGCCTCCAGCGCGAAGTTGCGGCGCATCCGCACCTCGCCGTCCACCAGCTTGGCCCGGCAGGTGCCGCACACGCCGCCCTTGCAGGCGAACGGCAGGTCCGGCCGCACCCGCTGGGCGCCCTCCAGGACCGTGGTGTCCCGCGGCAGCGTCATGGTGGTGGCCCGGCCGTCCAGGATGACCGTCACCTCGCTGCTGGGGCCGGAGACCACGGCGTCCACGTGCCGCGCGAGCGGCGGTGGCTCGTCCTCGACGTAGAACAGCTCCTGGTGCACCCGGTCGGGCTTGACGCCCAGCTCGGCGAGCACGGCCTGGGCGTCGGTGACCATGCCGTACGGGCCGCACAGCCACCAGTGGTCCACGGCCGCCGGGTCCAGCAGCAGCGGCAACAGCCGGCGCAGCCGGCCGGCGTCGAGCCGTCCGCTGAGCAGCTCGGCCTCGCGCGGCTCCCGGGACAGCACGTGCGCGAGCTCCAGCCGCGGCGGGTGGGCGTCCTTCAGGTCGGCCAGTTCGTCGGCGAACATCACGGTGTCGGTGCGGCGGTTGCCGTAGAGCACCGTGGCCCGGCTGTCCGGGTGCCCGTCCAGCACGGACGACACGATGGACAGCACGGGCGTGATGCCGGAGCCGGCGGCGATCAGCACGTGGTGGCCGGGCTCCTCCGGGTCCGGGGTGAACGCGCCGCTCGGCGGCAGCACCTCGATCTCGTCGCCCGGCCGCACGTCGCGCACCAGCCAGCGGGAGAACAGCCCGTCCGGCACCTCGCGCACGCCGATCCGCGGCGGCGCCCCGGCCGGCGCGCAGATGGAGTACGAGCGGCGCTCGTCGCGGCCGTCCACCAGCCGCCGCACGGTGAGCGACTGGCCGGGCCGGAAGGCGTACTCGGCGGCCAGCTCCGGCGGCACGTCGAAGGTCACCGCCACGGCGTCCTCGCAGAGCCGGTCCACGCGGGCCACCCGCAGCGCGTGGAAGGTCCCGCGCCGCTGCGCCGCCGGGGTCAGCACGGTCATCGCTCAGATCTCCTTGACGTGCTCGAAGGGCTCGCGGCAGGCCCGGCAGCGCCGCAGGTCACGGCAGGCGGTGGCGCCGAACTCCGAGGTCAGCTCGGTGTCCGGCGAGCCGCACAGCGGGCAGGGCACGGCGCGCGCCGGGGGGTGCAGGGTGAGCGGCACC
>DASWTI010000624.1:0-1791 GCA_036402215.1 Pseudonocardiaceae bacterium | reverse complement strand
CGGCGGCGAGCAGCTCCGCCGCGGTCACGGCGCGCGCCAGCCAGGGCAGCGTGGCCGAGGGCACGCCCAGCCGGTAGCCGCCCAGGTCCCTGGCGAACGCCGGCAGGTCGCGGAGCTTGGTGAGCGCGGCCCAGCCGAGGACCGCGACGAGGACGAGCGTGAACGACCCGGGGACCACGGTGTTCCTCCGCGTGCAGGGGCCGGTGGGGCGGCGCCGGTGCCGGCCGCCGCCCCACCGGGCCGGTCAGGTCGTGGAGAAGGTGAACCAGTTGACGTTCACGAAGTCGGCCGGCTGGCCGCTGCTGAACGTCAGGTACACCGTGTGCGTGCCGGTGGTCGGCGCGATGTTCGCCGGTATCGTCCGCCAGCTCTGCCAGCCACCGGTGTTGCCGACCGCGAAGTCGCCGATCACCGCACCGGTCGGGCTGCCGAGACGCACCTGGACGAGGCCGCTGACCCCGCCGGCCGCACCGGAGGCCACCCGTGCCTTGAACTGGTGGGCCGCCGTCGTGCCGAAGCGGACGTTGTCGTAGCGCAGCCAGTTGCCGTTGTTGATGGCACCGACGTTCTGCCCGCCACCGACGTCGGTGGTGTTCTCGATGATCGTGCCGCTCTCGGCGTTGCGCGCCTCGGCCTGGATCGTGCTGCGGGCGTCCCAGCCGTTGCCCGGCGGGGGCGTCGTCGTGGTGGGCGGCGGGGTGCCGGTGCCGCTCTGGTAGACCGCGACGTAGTCGACCAGCATCGGCCGCCCGGGCACGGTCGCCGGGACCGGCGTGACGCGGCCGGCCACGCCGTCCGGGAAGGCGCCACCCATGGCGACGTTCAGCAGGATGAAGTAGCCGGCGTGGCTGGTCATGTTGTTCCACGTGTCCGCGGGGAGCTGGGCCTGGCTCACGCTGTGGTACTGGATGCCGTCCACGTACCAGCGGAACTGGTTGGGCGTGATGCTGCGGTCCCACTCGAAGCGGTACGTGTGGAACGCCGACTGGCAGGTGGAGCCCGGGCAGGCGCGGCTGGCGCCGATGCCGTTGTTCTCGTTGCACGGCCCGCCGGGTGCGACGCCGCAGTGCAGCACGGCCCACACCGAGTTGATGCCGTTGACGTTCTCCATGATGTCGTACTCGCCGATGCCCGGCCAGTTCCACCAGTTGCCGCGGTAGGGCGAGCCGAGCGCCCAGAACGCGGGCCAGTAGCCGAGCGCGGCCTCGCCGGTGACGTTGGGCATCTGGATGCGGCCCTCGATGCGCAGGATGCGACCGTCGGCCGGCTTGAAGTCGGCGCGCTGGGTCTCGATGCGCGAGGACGTCCAGTTGCCGGCGCCGTCGCGCAGCGGCGTGATGCGCAGGTTGCCGGCGCCGTCGTGGCTCACGTTGCTCGGGCTGTTGGTGTAGTTCTGGATCTCACCGGTCCCCCAGTTCGGGGGGCCGCCGGGATAGCCGTGCCCGGTGTCGATGATCCAGTTGCCCGACGAGGGCAGGGAACCCGCCGAGCCGTTGAAGTCGTCGCTCCACACCAGGGTCCAGCCGCTGGGCGCGGGAGGCACCGCGGCAGTGCCCGCGGTGATGGCCGCGACCACGAGCGTGACCGCGCTGAGCAGGATGAGGCCGATCCGCCAGGTCGGAGAGCGTTTTCCGGTGAGTGTCGTCGTCGTTGATGGGCTCATTCGGAGACCTCTCAGGTAAAGGCCGACGGCAGCAACTGTCCCTGCTGTCACCCTCAGCAGTCCAGAGAGCGCTCTCAGCTAGGTTCGAGATTCGGCGATGAGCATAAGACCTGGTCACGGCGTCGCGG
>DASWTI010000623.1:0-8486 GCA_036402215.1 Pseudonocardiaceae bacterium | reverse complement strand
GCGGCGGGCGTGATGGCGGGCGCCGGCACCTGGCTGCGCCGCGGGTCTTCGTCGCGGCCGACGTGCGAGAGCCCCCACAGGCCACCGGCCACGGCGGCGAGTAGCACGAGCGCCACCGCGAGCCGGCCGACCACGGCGAGCGCCGAGGGCCCGCCGCGGTAGGGGTGACCGTCCACCGGGCCCGGGCCGTCCGGCTCCGGCGAGGCGGACGGCGGCACGGGCTCGGTGGGCGGCGCTGGGGGCGTCGTCACTGTGTCAGGCCACGTCCGTTCCGTGAGGCGTGCCGGGCGTCACCCGGTACAACGCGCGAGCCGGGTTCCCGGATGCGTGCCTGCTGGGCACCGCTCCAGGTTTACCAGGTCGTGGGACGCGCCGGGGTACGCCGAGGTTGTCCGTGGACGAGCGGCCGGGTCCGGTCCGTGAGGGGCCGCGCGGTGATCAGTGACGCCGGGCGTGCGCGCGCCACTCGTCGGCCGTGAGCGCCGCCGGGTCCAGTCCGGCGGAGCGGGCGGAGTCCTCGGCGGCCCGCAGGTCCTCGGCGAAGCGCAGCGCGGTGGCCCGCAGCTCGGCCTCCGGGTCCTCCCCGGCCAGCCGGGCCAGCGCGGCCACGGCGAACAGCGTGTCGCCGGTGCCGTCGCCGTCCGGCAGCAGGTCCACCGGGAAGCCGGCGCGGGCGGCGCGGGCCACCAGCTTGGCGGCGAGCGCGACGGCCGGCTGGCCGGTGGCCACCCCGTCCACCGCGGACGTGCGGCGCTTCTCGGCGCGCTTGAGCTGCTCCCAGCGGTGCTCCTGCTCGGCGGCGGTATCCAGCCGCTCGGTGCGCGCGAAGACGTGCGGGTGCCGGCCGACGAGCTTGTCGGCCAGGTCACCGGCGACGTCGGCCAGGTCGAACGGCTCGGCCGGGTGCTCGGCGGCGATGCGGGCGTGGAAGAGCACCTGGAGCAGCACGTCGCCGAGCTCCTCGCGCAGCGCCGCGCGGTCGCCGAGTTCGATGGCCTCCAGGAGCTCGTAGGTCTCCTCGATGAGGTACTGGCGCAGCGACTCGTGGGTCTGCTCGGCGTCCCAGGGGCAGCCGCCCGGCGAGCGCAGCCGGTCCATCACCGCGACCGCCCTGCGCAGCGCCTCGGCCCCGGCCTCGGTGGCCGCGCTCCCGGTGGCCGGGCCGGTGACCGCACTCGCCGTGGCCGCGCCGCCGGTGACCGCGCTCCCGGTGGCCGGCGTGTCGGTGGCCGTGGGGTCGCCGGGCATCAGCTCGCGGCGGGCCGGGCGAACGGCACGACCACCGCGGGGATCTCGCCCTCGGTCTCGATGGACTGGATGAACACCTGGCTCCAGGTGCCGTAGCGCGGGCTGACCCGCACCTCCACGTCACGGCCCATCAGGGCGAGCAGCCGCAGGCCCACGCCCTCCAGGCGGCTGTCGCCCAGGTCGTCGGCCGAGGTGGCGCCGTCCCGGTCGTCCGGCTCGGCGTCGGTGCTGCGGTCGGTGATGACCGCGACGATCCACTGGCCGGGCGCGCCCTCGCCGCCGCCCTGCTCGGCGAACGCCACGACGTGGCCGGCCGGCACGCTGAACAGCGGGGTGCTGAGCACCAGATCGATGTTGTCGGCCATGTGCTGCTCGCGGCCGACGCCGGTGCTGGCGCCCTCCTGGGCCGCCGCCTCGATGACGTCGCGTGCCTTGTCCGGGTCCTTGGCCAGCTCCCCGGCCTTGGCGACGGCCTCGTCGCGGCTGTCCACCAGCACGAAGTCGTAGGTCACCGAGGTGCGGTCGTAGTACTTGCGGCCCAGCTCGACGGTCAGGAGCTGGTCGCGGGCGCGCTCGCGCACCGTGGTGCTGTCGTAGATGGTCGGGCGGATCGCCTCGATGGCGCCCTGCTCGCCGCCGAGCTCCTCGATGAGCTCGCTCACCTGCGCCTCGTCGAACGAGATGCCCTCGCGGCGCGCCACCTCACGCAGCAGCTCGTGCCGCACGGCCTCGGTGACGATCACCCGGCCCAGGTCGTCGAACGCGCTCTGCTCCCGGAGCTGCTCGCGCAGCTCGGGGTTCTCCAGGACGCGGTCCCACCAGTCCTGCACGTACTCGATGGGAATGGTGGTGTCGCCGACGATCGCGGCGGCACTCACCTGGCTCGGGCCCGCTCCGCACCCGGCGAGCAGTACCGCGGACAACACTGCGGCGACGGCGGCGACAGCACTCCTCACGGCCCTACCCTCTCACGCGCGTTCATCAGATCGGGACGGGGTCCGTCAGGAGGACGTGCCGGCCAGCGCGGGGCGCCCGGCCAGGTCCTCCAGCAGGCGGCCGCACCAGGCGAGCAGCGCGGTGCCGGTGAGCGGCGGGGCACCGATCCGGCCGCCGGCCGCCCCCTCCGTGGGACGGGGCACGGACAGCACCTGCGCTGCCGCCTTGTGCGTGGCCCGCGGGTACAGCCGGTTGAGCCGCACCGCCTGGGAGTCCAGCAGCCGCACCGGGGCGAACCGGATGGACGAGCCCTGCGTGGTCACCTCGGTGACGCCGTGCTCGCGGCACAGCTGCCGGAACGCGGCGACCGCGAGCAGGTTCTCCACCGGGGGCGGCGGGGTGCCGTAGCGGTCCACCAGCTCCTCGCGGACCCGGGCCAGCGCGTCGGCGTCCGCCGCCTCGGCGAGCTTGCGGTAGGCCTCCAGGCGCAGCCGCTCCCCCGGCACGTAGTCGTGCGGGATGTGCGCGTCCACCGGCAGGTCCACCCGCACCACGGGCAGTTCCTCCTCCTCGGGGGCGCCGGGCGCGCCGGCGTGCTTGCGGAACGCCTCGACGGCCTCACCCACCAGCCGGATGTAGAGGTCGAAGCCGACGCCCGCGATGTGGCCGGACTGCTCGGCGCCGAGGATGTTGCCGGCGCCGCGGATCTCCAGGTCCTTCATGGCCACGGCCATGCCCGAGCCCAGCTCGGTGTTCTGCGCGATGGTGGCCAGCCGGTCGTGCGCGGTCTCGGTGAGCGGCGTCTCCGGCGGGTACAGGAAGTACGCGTAGCCGCGCTCCCTGGACCGCCCGACCCGGCCGCGCAGCTGGTGCAGCTGGGAGAGGCCGAGCAGGTCGGAGCGCTCCACGATGAGCGTGTTCGCGTTGGAGATGTCCAGGCCGGTCTCCACGATGGTGGTGCACACCAGGACGTCGAACTCGTTGTGCCAGAAGCCGGCGACGGTGCGCTCCAGCACGTCCTCGTTCATCTGGCCGTGGGCCACCGCGACGCGGGCCTCGGGGACCAGGTCGCGGATCCGCTTGGCCGCGCGGTCGATCGTGGACACCCGGTTGTGCACGTAGAAGACCTGGCCGTCGCGCAGCAGCTCGCGGCGGATGGCCGCGGCCACCTGCTTGTCGGAGTAGCCGCCGACGTAGGTGAGGATCGGGTGCCGCTCCTCGGGCGGGGTGAGGATGGTGGACATCTCGCGGATGCCGGCGAGCGACATCTCCAGGGTGCGCGGGATCGGCGTGGCCGACATGGTGAGCACGTCGACGTGCGTGCGCAGCGCCTTGATGTGCTCCTTGTGCTCGACGCCGAAGCGCTGCTCCTCGTCGACGATCACCAGGCCGAGGTCCTTGTAGCGGATGCCGGTCTGCAACAGCCGGTGGGTGCCGATGACGATGTCCACGTCACCGTCCGCCAGCCCGGCCAGGATGCCGTCCACCTCCATCCGGTCGGTGAACCGGGACAGGCCCTTGATGACCACCGGGAACGAGTGCATGCGGCTGTGGAAGGTGTCCAGGTGCTGCTGGGCGAGCAGCGTGGTGGGCACCAGGACCACGACCTGCTTGCCGTCCTGCACGGCCTTGAACGCGGCGCGCACCGCGATCTCGGTCTTGCCGTAGCCGACGTCGCCGCAGATCACCCGGTCCATGGGCACCGGGCGCCGCATGTCGGCCTTCACCTCGTCGATGGCGGCGAGCTGGTCCACCGTCTCGGTGTACGGGAAGGCGTCCTCCAACTCGCGTTGCCACGGGGTGTCCGCGCCGAACGCGAACCCGGGGGCGGACTGGCGGGCCGCGTAGAGCTGCACCAGCTCGGCGGCGATCTCGCGGACGGCCTTGCGGGCCTTGCCCTTGGTGCGCTGCCAGTCGGCGCCGCCGAGGCGGTTGAGCGAGGGCAGCTCGCCGCCGACGTAGCGGCTGATCTGGTCGAGCTGGTCGGTCGGCACGAACAGCCGGTCGCCGGGCTGGCCGCGTTTGCTCGGCGCGTACTCGATCACCAGGTACTCGCGGGTGGCGCCGCTGACCGTGCGCTCGATCATCTCGTGGTAGCGGCCGATGCCGTGCTGCTCGTGCACCACGAAGTCGCCGGGCCGCAGGGCCAGCGGGTCGACGGCGTTGCGCCGCCGCGAAGGCATCTTGGTGGCCGTCGTGGCGCCGCGGGTGCCGGTGAGGTCGGTCTCGGTGAGCACCGCGAGGCCCAGCGCGGGGGCGGTGAAGCCGTCCTCCAGGGTGGCCCGGACCACGAGCACGGTGCCCGGCTCGGGCGTGGCGTCCTCGGCGGCCCGCGCCGGCACGTCGGCCTCACGGAGCTGCTCGACGGCGCGCTGCGCGGTACCGGCGGCCGGCACCACGAGCAGCGCGGCGCCGCCGGTGGCGGTGTGCGCGCGCAGGTCGGCGAACGCCCGGGGGACCTCACCGCGGTAGGTCTCGGCGGCGCGCAGGCCGAGGCGGCGGGCGCCGTTCCCCTCGTCCGCGCCGTCGGTGGCGAACGGGCCGAGCGTCCACCACGGCACGCCGGTGTCCCGCGCGTGCCGGGCCACGTCGGTGATCGACCGGTACGCCGAGGCGCCGAGGTCGATCGGCGCCTGCCCGCCCTCGCCGGCGACCGACCAGGACGCCTCCAGGAACTCCTGCCCGGTGCGCACCAGGTCGGCGGCGCGGGCCCGGACGCGCTCCGGGTCGGCGATCAGCACGTGCGTGCCGGGCGGCATGACGTCGGTGAGCAGCGGCATCTCGGCGCCGTCGAGCAGCGCCGGGATGAGCGCCTCCATGCCCTCGCACGGCACGCCGGCGGCCAGCTTCTCCAGCATCTCGGCGAGCCGGGCGTCGGCGGCGTGGTTGCGCGCCAGGTCGGCGGCGCGGGCCCGGACGGCCTCGGTGAGCAGCAACTCGCGGCACGGCGGGGCGTGCAGCTGCGGCGCCTGCTCCAGGGTGCGCTGGTCGGCGACGGCGAACGTGCGGATCTCGCTCACCTCGTCGCCCCAGAACTCGACGCGCAGCGGGTGCTCCGCGGTCGGCGGGAAGACGTCGACGATGCCGCCGCGCACGGCGAACTCGCCGCGGCTCTCCACCATGTCGACCCGGGCGTAGGCCAGGCCGGCCAGCCGCTCCAGCACGCCCTCGAAGTCCTGCTCGTCGCCGACCCGCAGCCGCACCGGCTCCAGCTCGCCGAGCCCGGGGGCCATCGGCTGCACCAGGCTGCGCACGGTGGCGACCACCACGCGCAGCGGGCCGTCCTCCTCCGGGTGCGCGAGGCGGCGCAGCACCGACAGCCGGCGTCCCACGGTGTCCGAGCGCGGCGAGAGGCGCTCGTGCGGCAGCGTCTCCCAGGAGGGGAACACGGCGATGCCCTGGTGGCCGATGAGGTCGCCGACCGCGGCGGCCAGCGCGTCGGCCTCCCGGCCGGTGGCCGTGACGGCGAGCACCGGGTGCCCGGCCGTCGCGGCGAGCGCGGCCACCACCAGCGGGCGGCTCGACGGCGGGCCCTCCAGCTCCAGCTCGGCGCGGCTGCCGGCCGCGGCCACGAGGTCGCGGAGCGAGGGATCGGCGGTGAGCGCGGCGAACAACCCGGCGAGCGGGGCGGGAGTGGACACGGGAGCACCTTCGCGGACGACGGACGCGGGTCTCCCGACCAGCCTAGACCGTGGGGACCACCGAAAAAGGCCGGAGCCCCCGCCCTGGGGGTCGACGGGGGCTCCGGCAGATCCCGCCGCTGAGGGGGGAGGTTTCGCGGCGGGGGATCGACGCTACGCGCCGTCCTTCCAGTGTCGCACCGCGACCCGCCGTTTGTCTCTACAACAACCGGCTCAGGGCGTCCGACCTTCGGGGGAACACGCCGCGGGAACACGCGGAGGGAACACGGCGCGACCACCCGGGCGGGCCCTCACACGGAGCGGACCGGCGGTGCGGCACGATGCCGCGCATGAGGCGGCGTCCGGCCCTGGTGGCGGCCATCACGGTGGCCGGGATGGCGCTGACGGCGTGCACCGTGGGGTCCGGCTCGACCGGCGGGCCGGGCACCGTTCCGGGCGGCTCGGTGCCGAGCACGGCCACCGCGCCGACGCTGGCGGTGAGCGAGGTGGTGGCGGGCCTGGAGCACGCCTGGGACATCGGCTTCCTGCCGGACGGGGCGCTGCTGGTGACCGAGCGCCCGGGGCGGCTGTCGCTGGTGTCCGGCACCGATCCGGGCGCCACCCGCACCGTCGTGGAGGCGGACCTGGCGGACGTCGGCGCCCGCGGCGAGGGCGGGCTGATGGGGCTGCTGGTGCACCCGGACTTCGCGTCCAGCCGGCGGTTCACCACGTGCCAGACGCACGCCGAGAACGACCGGCTGGTGGACGTGCGGCTGGTGACCTGGGAGCTGTCCGCGGACCGGGCGAGCGCGCGCCGGGTGCGGGACCCGCTGGTCGGCGGGCTGCCGGTGGCGTCCAGCGGCCGGCACTCGGGCTGCCGGCCGACGCTGGCGCCGGACGGCTCGGTGCTGGTGGGCACCGGCGACACGGCGCGCGCCGCGGTGCCGCAGGACCGCACCTCGCTCGGCGGCAAGGTGCTGCGCATCGACCTGGCGACCGGCGGGCCGGCACCGGGCAACCCGTACGAGACCTCGGCCGACGGCCGCGAGCGCCTGGTGTGGACGTACGGCCACCGCAACGTGCAGGGCGTGGCCATCCGGCCGGACACCGGGCAGGCGTTCTCCACCGAGCACGGGCCGAGCCGCGACGACGAGGTGAACCTGCTCCAGGCCGCCGGCAACTACGGCTGGGACCCGTCGCAGGGCGGCACCGTGTCGGCGTACGACGAGAGCGTGCCGATGACCGACACCGAGCGGTTCCCGGACGCCATCGAGGCGGTGTGGAGCTCCGGCGGGTCCACCGAGGCGATCTGCGCGGCGGTGTTCCTGTCCGGCTCGCAGTGGGGCCCGCTGGACGGCGTGCTCGCCGTGACCACGCTCAAGGCGTCGAAGCTGCTGCTCATGACGCTCGGCCCGGACGCCGCGGTGACCACCGTGTCGGTGCCCGCCGAGCTCGACGGGTCGTACGGCCGGCTGCGCGCCGCCCGCCTGGGCCCGGACGGTGACCTGTACGTCACTACGTCCAACGGCGACGACGACAAGGTGCTGCGCATCGGCCCGCGGTCCTGACGGCGACCGCCCGCGCCCGTGGGGCGGATGGACCACAGGCCTCGCATGGTGGGGCAAACGGCCAGGGCCGGGTCAGTCCGTGTCGTCCTCGGCGGGACGGCGGGTGATGGCGATCGCGGCGGCACCGGCCGCGACGGCGGCGGCACCGATGGCCACCGCGCCGAGCACGGGGACCCCGGCGCCGGTCTCGGCCAGGCCACCGGCCGTGGCCTGGGCGGCGCTGCCCTGGGGTGAGCCGGCCTGCGGGGCGCCGGCCTGCGGCGGGTTGCCCGGGCCGGCGGGCACGTTCGGGTTCCCGGGGTTGCCCGGGTTGCCCGGCGCGCTGGGGCTCTCCGCGTGGGCCGGGGTGAGCGAGAGCGACTGCACGACCGGCACGGTCCAGACCAGGGCGCCGCCGACGAGCGCGCCACGCCGCAGCATGTCGCGCCGGTTGATGGCCGATCCCCCGGTCGCCGCCGGTGTACCCGTTCCCTTGGACGCCATGGTCACGTCCCCCCTCCGCACTCGCCCACTGTGGGCCAACTAGGTGACTGACAGTAGCACCCATTAGTCCAACTGGGGTACCACACAGGTGTTAGCCGATCGGGCGATGTTGACCACGCACCCCCCGTACGCTGCGAGTTGTGCGCAGCGGAACGAATGCTCCCATCGGGCCGCCGGTCACCGGCGTGCGAGTCATGGAACTCGACGACGACCTCAGCCTCTACCACCCGGACACCGGGCGGGCGCTCGTGCTGAACGGCACCGCGAGCGACATCTGGCGGCTGCTGGACGGGACGCTGGACGAGGAGCACGTGGTGCGGCTGCTGGCGGCCGCGTACGACGCGGACCCCGCCGCCATCCGCGAGGACGTGCGGCGGGTGGTCGCCGAGCTGACCGAGCATGGCTTCCTCCCGTCCTGAGGTCGTGGAGCTGCGGGTCCTGGACACCCGGCTCGCCGTGCGCGCCCCCGGCCCCGCGGCCGCCGCGACGGTGCGCCGCCTCTACGCCCCGTTCCTCCTTGCGGACGGCGACGACGCGGACGCGGGTGACAACGGCGCCGGGTTGATCGGCGACGCGGACGCGGGCGGCGATGGCTCGGCGGGCACGAGCGGCGCCGGGGTGCGGCCGTGGG
>DASWTI010000622.1:0-8242 GCA_036402215.1 Pseudonocardiaceae bacterium | reverse complement strand
GCCGCCGTCCAGCGCTCCCGCAGCCCGGCCATGGCGGCGACCGCGGCCTCCACGCGCGGCACCAGGGCGTCCAGGCCGGCCACCCGCGCGGCGAGCGCCTCGACGTCCCCCGCGGACACCGGGCCCAGCGCGTCCAGGCGGTCCGTGGCGAGCTGGAGCTTCACGGCGGCCTGCTTGCCGCGCTCCCTGGCCTGCTGGCCGACCTGCTCGTACACCGAGAAGGCGAGCAGCCGGATCAGCAGGTCCTGCCGGTCGGCCGGCTTGGCGTGCAGGAACTCGGCGAACTGGCCCTGCGGCAGCAGCACGCACTGGGTGAAGTGCTCGTAGCCGATGCCGAGCAGCTCGGACACCGCGGCGGTCACCTGGTCCGGGCCCTCGGCGAGCGAGGCGCCGGTCTCCAGCAGCTTCACCAGGTCGGCGTCCGCCGGCACGTCGTCGGCCAGCCGGTCGAGCCGCGCCTCCTTGGTGTGCACGTTGCCGCGGGCGTCGCGGCGCAGCAGGCGCACCGCCGCGTAGCGGGCCCCGGCGGCCTCGAACACCAGGCACACCCGGCACTCCGTGGTGGACGGCGCGAGCGCGTTGCGGATCACGTTTCCCTTGCCCCAGCGCGGAACCGTGCCGTACAGGGCGAAGCACAGGGCGTCGATCACGGTGCTCTTGCCGGAGCCGGTGGGCCCGGTCAGCACGAAGAACGTCACGTCGGTGAGGTCGACCTCGGCGGCCTCGCGGTAGCTGCCGAAGCCGTCGAGCAGCAGGCGCAGCGCGCGCATCAGGAACCGGCCCCTTCCAGCAGCTCCGCGAACAGCGCGGCCACCCGCGGGTCGTCGACGTTCTGCTCTGCGAGGTAGGCGTCGAACAGCTCGGTGGGCGTGCGCCCGGCGCGGCGCGGCCCGGCGGTGCCCTCCGGCCGGGGCCGGAACTCGGGGTCCAGCTGCACCTCCAGCACGTTGGGCAGCGCGGCGCGCACCTGGTCGGCGAGGCCGGCGGCGGCCTTCTGCGCCAGCACCACCCGCAGGAACGCGTCGCCGGCCTCGGCGCCCTCGGCGATCACCTGCTCCAGGGTGCCGTGCAGGGTGCGCAGCGGGCGGCCGCCGCGCAGCGGCACCGGGCGGATCGAGGCGCGCGTGCCGGGCGTGGCCGTGACGACGAGCGCCACCGGTTCGTTGGCCTCCTCGCCGAAGTCCAGCGCGATCGGCGAGCCGGAGTAGGCGATGGGGCACGGGCCGTCGATCTCCTGGTGGCGGTGCAGGTGCCCGAGCGCCACGTAGTGCGCGGACGACGGGAAGACCGTGGCCGGCAGCTCGTAGCCGAGCAGCGTCTGCACGTCGCGCTCACCGCCGCCGCGGCGCCCGCCGAGCAGCGTGCCGTGCGTGGTCACCACGTTCACCGTGTCGTCGGCGAAGCCCGCGGTGAGCACGTCCACGAACTGCTTGATGCGCCGCCAGTAGTCGGTGGCGTGCTGGGCACTCTGGTGCAGCACCACCTCGGCGGCGCGC
Organism: Pseudonocardiaceae bacterium; assembly: GCA_036402215.1. Classification (GTDB taxonomy): domain Bacteria; phylum Actinomycetota; class Actinomycetes; order Mycobacteriales; family Pseudonocardiaceae; genus DASXTS01. The sequence goes on along the minus strand of DASWTI010000622.1, from coordinate 6,746 downwards.
ACCGCGAACCGGTAGGACAGGAACGGCAGCACCGCCACCGAGGCCGGCTCGCCGCCGCGGGTGCGCAACGCCAGGGTGCCACCCCGGTCGGGGCGGCGGGGGTGGCCCACGACGTGCACGCCGAGCTCACCGAGCACCGGCCGGTACACCCGGTCGACCAGGCCCAGGTTGTCGTGGTTGCCGCCGAGCACCACGACGTGCCGGCCGTCGGCGCGCAGCCGCAGCAGGGTGCGCATCACCAGGCCCTGCGCCTCCGGGCCGGGCGTGGAGGTCTCGAACAGGTCGCCGGCGACGATCACCAGGTCGACGTCCTCGGCGTCGGCCAGGCGCACCAGGTCCGCCAGCACGGCCTTGTGCTCGTCCAGCCGGGGCTGGTTCTTCAGGACCTTCCCGACATGCCAGTCGGCCGTGTGCAGGATCTTCATGGCACCTCAGAACGGCGGCGGGTCATCGTCGGGGTCGTCGAGCCCGCCGCCGGGCAGCCCGGCGAACGGGTCGGCGGGGGCGGCCGGTCCGTCGTCCACGCCGGCCCAGGCGCCCTTCTCGCCGGGGCGGGTGGCCCAGGCGGGGAACGGGAACTCGACGGCGAGCGGCACCGGGATGTCCGGCTGGGACACGAACATCGTCCCGGGCTTGGCGAGCGTGGCACGCTGGCGTTGCGCGGGCGGCAGGTAGCCGTACTCGGGGCGGGAGGCCTCGGCGGCGTCGAGCCGGCCGGCCACCCGGATCGAGCAGTTGGCCACGATGCGCCGCTCCACCTCGCTGGCGGTCTGCTGGGCCCCGATCAGGATCACGCCCAGCGAGCGGCCGCGCTCGGCCACGTCCAGCAGGATCTGCTTGATCGGGCTGTCGCCGTCGCGCGGGGCGTACTTGTTGAGCTCGTCCAGCACCACGAACATGAGCGGCCGCGCGGTGCCCTGCTGCTCCTTGCGGCGGAACTCCTGGCGCAGCGACACACCGACCACGAAGCGCTGCGCGCGGTCCGGCAGGTTGTGCAGGTCGATCACCGTGACCTGCGCCTTGCCGGTGGTGAGCGAGCGGTCGCCACGGTGCGAGAGGTCGCCGCGCACGATGGACGACAGCGGCGTCACCGCGGAGCGCAGCCGGCGCAGGAAGGCGTTGACGCTGCCGGTGGACGTGGAGCCGGCCACCCAGTCGCGGCGCGCGTCCTCGTCGCCGAGCACGGCCTCCAGGACCTCCACGAGGTCGCCGAAGGTGCGCAGGATGCGGCCGTGCTCGCCGTCGAGCTTGATGGCGCCGTCGGTGCCGACCTTGACGTACCGCTGCCGCAGGCGGGCCGCGACCTGGCCGATGAGCATCGTGTACTGGCTGCGCTCGTCCTCGCCGTCGGCGAACACGAACGGCATGAGTTCCTGCTCGCAGAACTCGGCGAGCGTCCAGTAGAACGGGCTCACCGCCTTGTCGCGCGCGGTGACGTTGGGCGTGCCACTGGGGTCGCCGGGCCGCGGCGGGGCGAAGACCTGGACGTTGCCGAACGGGGCGGCCGGCAGGCCGAGCAGGCCGTACCGCTCGCGCTGCTCCGGGGTGAGCCGGGCGTTGGCGTAGTCGAGGAACAGCAGGTCCTCGCCCTTGACGCTGAAGATCAGCGCCTTGGTGTTGTGCGCCTCGCCCTTGAGCACGCCCGAGGTGAAGATCGAGTGCAGCATGAAGGTGGCGAACGAGGTCTTGGTGGCGATGCCGGAGACGCCGCTGATCGAGACGTGGCCGCCGCGGGTGCCGTCCACGAACTCGAAGTTCAGGTACACCGGCTGCCCGTCGCGGCCGAGGCCGATCGGGACCTTGGCGTCGGCCATGGTGTCGAAGTAGAGGGCGGAGTCGCGCTCGGCGCCGGTGGCGCGGCGGACCTGCTCGCCGGGACGCGGCGGCACGTAGACCTCGGGCTCGACGCGGGTCACGGTGACCTCGGCGACCTCGCTCACCTCGGCGGGCAGCGCGCCCTGCCGGATGAGGAAGACGTCGGAGGCGAAGCGGGCGCCCTCGTGACCGGCCTCGACGTTGGTGACCACCCCGGCGATGGTGACGGAGGTCTTGTCGGGCAGCAGCCGCTCGGTCACCACGACGTCGTCGAGCTGCAGGTACTGGTCGGGGGCGACGCCGACGGAGAACTCCAGCGGGCTCGCCGCCACCGTGCCGACCACCAGCCCGACCGGCTCCTCGCTGGTCACGTTCCGTCCCCCTGCCCTCGGCGGCTCCGAACGCCGCAGTCTAGGCGCCACCGCGGAGCTGCCCGCGGCCGACGCGCCCGGGACGCCCCGTCGTCCGGGCGGTGCTTGACAGCTGCGCCGTCCGGCCTATAGGCATCTCGCCCATGCGGTGGATGCTCGAGGTCGTGATGCTCCCGGTGGCCGACATCGACCGTGCCAAGGAGTTCTACGCGGGCACGCTCGGCTTCCCGGTCGACCACGACACGCGCATCCCCGGCGGCCCCGAGTTCGTCCAGCTGACGCCGCCGGGCTCCGGCTGCTCCATCGTGCTGAGCCGCGGCATGGCCGACATGGCGCCCGGCACGCAGCGCGGCGTGCAGCTCGTGGTGGCGGACATCCGGGCCGCGCACGCCTACCTGCGGGAGCGCGGCGTCGAGTGCGGCGAGGTCGTCGTGTACGGGCCGCAGGGGCCGCGACCGGCCACCGAGGACGAGACCGGCACCACGCTGGACAACGTCGGCTTCGTCAACTTCACCGACCCGGACGGCAACGCGTGGGCCGTCCAGCAGATCTCCGCCCGCGGCGCCTGACCGGCCGGCCGGGACCTGGTCAACCGATCGCGCCGGTCAGCGCGGCCTGGTAATCCGTCCGCCGGAAGCGGAACGGGCCGACGTGGGCGTACTCCTCGAACCAGATCTGCGGCTCGTAGTCGTTCTGGTATCCCAGGTCGCACCACACCACGTGGTCGCCGTCGGCCTCGACGGTCAGGCCGACCGCACCGCAGCCGAGGTCGGCGCACTCGGGGCAGACGAACAGCCGGCACCGCCCACCGGGCAGCGACGGCGGCCGGCGCAGCAACAGTTCGTCGACGAAGTCCGAGAGGTCGAGCACCGCGACCCCGCCGGCCGCCGCGCCGACGACCAGCACCGACACCAGATCCGGCGACCCGATCGCCGCGTGCAGGCTCCGGCCGTCGACCACGAGGTCCAGCCACCGGAGCTCCCCGGTGCCCCGGGACACGCGGATCTGCCGGCGGAACGTCAACGACGACACCGGCCCAGGATGCCCGACGCCGGTGACAGCCGGTACCGGATCAGGGCACCGGGCTCGCTGCGTCCGGCCGGTCAGGCGAACTCGAGTTCCAGCTTGTCGAAGCCGCGCAGCACGATGGCCTGCTTCCACTCGGCGTTCACCGGCGTGATGCGGCGGACGCCGGCGGTGACCAGGGCCTCCAGGATCATCGCCGCCTCCAGCGGGGCGAGCTGGGCACCCAGGCAGTAGTGGATGCCGGTGCCGAAGGCCAGCGGCGGCACGGCCCGGCGGGTGATGTCGAAGCGGTCCGGGTCCTCGAACGCCGCGGGGTCGCGGTTGGCGGCGCCGAGCATGGTGACCACGACCTCGCCGGCGGCCACGGGGACCCCGCCGAGTTCCAGGTCGCGCGAGGCGATCCGGGAGTTCGTCTGCACCGGGCTGTGGAACCGGCTCACCTCGATCGCCGCCGGCAGCGCGAGGCCCTGCGGGTCGGCGGCGAGCAGCGCGAACTGGTCCGGGTGCTCGCTCATCAGGTGCAGCGCGATGGACAGCAGGTGCGCGACCGTCTCGAAACCGGCGAAGAACATGAACACGACGTTCGAGACCACCGCCTCGTCGGACACCTCGCCGTCGGTCCTGGCCAGTTGCATCAGGTCGCGAAGCAGCCCTTCCCGTGAGTCGCCGAGGGCCGTCAGCACCTCGGTCATCTCGACGATCGCGGTGATGGCATCGTAGGTGCGGTCCGGCGGCAGGCTCGGCTCGAAGATCACCGACGCGTCCCGCATGAGCGTGCGGAAGTCGTCGTGCGCCTCGGCCGGCACGCCCACCAGGTCGCAGATCACCCGCTGGGCCATCGGGAAGGAGATCGCCTCCACGACGTCCACCGGGCCGCCCTCGGCCAGCGCCTTGCCGACGATCTCGCCGGCCAGGTCGCGCAACCAGGGCCGCCAGGTGTCCAGCCTCCGCTTGGTGAACCCGGCGTTCATGACGCGGCGCACCTCGGTGTGCTCCGGCGGGTCGATGAAGGCCAGCGGCAGCACCATGCCGGACGGTGGCGGGGGCACCGCCTCGCCCGTCACGAAGTCCAGACCCATGTACTCGGTGACCTTGACGAACTCCGGGTGCCGCAGCACGTCGCGGCACTCCTCGTACCGGGTGGCGTACCAGAGCGGGTTGCCGCCGAGGCGGTGCATCGGCGAGGTCTCCCGCAGCTCGCGCAGCAGCGGGTACGGGTCGTCGTTGTGCTCCGGCGCGAACAGCACGTCCACGAGCAGCCGGTCGCCGTGGTTGCGCACCGGCGGGCGGCGCGGACCGCGATGCCCGACCGCGCGCCGCGGGGCGTCCGGCCCGACGCCGGTGAGCTCGCGGATCCGGGCGATGCCGTCCGGGCCGCCGCCCGCCACCGGCACCACGCCCAGGGTCAGCGCGGACTCCCGGTTGGCCGGCAGGTCGTCGACGAACAGCGTCTCCTCCGGCGGCGTGCCGAGCTGCTCCAGCGCGGCGGCCACCATGCGTGGGTCGGGCTTGCGGGCCCCGATGTCGCAGGAGCGGACGACGACCTCGAACACGTCGGCCCACGGGTAGAGCGCCTGCCAGAGGGGGGCTGCCTCACGGGGGGTGTTGGTGCACAGCGCCAGCCGGAAGCCCGCCTCGGCGAGCTGCTCGGCGAGCTCCAGGTAGTCCTCGTCCAGGGTGTACGGCTTGGGCGGGCGCGGCGGGCCGGGCGGCATGGGGAGCAGCGGCATGGCCTGCACCATGGTCAGCTCGCCGCGTTCCAGGCGGTGCCAGGGGTGGTCGCTGTCCGCGTGCTGCCCGCCGAAGAAGTCGTCGGCGAACTGGCCGGCGGCGGGGTGGGCCAGCACCCCGCCGACGTCGAAGATGATCGCGCTGACCTTCACCGGCCCGCCCCGTCGAGGACCCGCAGGACCTCCGGGTAGTCCTTGTTCTCCCAGGACGCGACCATCGCGTCCAGCCGCGCCAGGATCTGCTCGTAGATGCCGGTGACCAGCTCGACGCCCTGGGCGGCGATGTCGTCGGTCACCGGGAGCCGCCAGAACTCGATGTCCTCGGCCTCCGGGTCCTCCTCCAGCTCCACCGCGTCCGGCCGCAGCCGCAGGGTCATGTACGGCAGGTCGAGGCCGGTCTCCTCGGCGACCCAGTCGGCCAGGTGGCCGGTGGCGCTCGCGTAGGTCTCGGTGAGGCCCTTGAGCGTGGCGATGGTCCAGTAGCGCAGCACCGGCTCGAAGGTCACGTCGATGTGGTGGGTGATGATGCCGCGGGTGTCGCGGTGCGAGTCGGTGGCCCGGTCCAGGTAGATGAAGTCCAGGGTGCGGCTCACCGGCCAGTTCAGGCACTCGTCGAGCTCCAGCGACTGCCAGTCCACGAAGAGCATCGCGGCGCGGCGGCCGAAGCGCTTGCTGAGCCGGTTGATGGCGCGCTGCTGGGCGTTGACCGGAATCGGGTACGGCAGCATGTACTTGTAGACCGTCGGCGTGCCGCAGGTGTCGGTGGCGCTGTAGAGCACCGCGAAGCGCAGCTTGGCCTTGGCCTCCTCCAGCGAGTCGGCCCGGAAGAAGTTCATGTGCTCGGACTCGCGCAGCGCCTTGCGGCAGCGGCGCCAGGTGTCCTGCACGGCCTTCTGGGTGGGGTGCGCGTCGGTGTCCGGCCAGAAGTTGAAGTCGAAGACCTCGGGGCCGGGGATCGTCGGCAGCCACTTGGGCGGGGCCGCGTGGATGGCCCGCCGGTAGCCGAAGCCGCCCTGGGAGATGGTCTCCTGGGCGAGGCGCAGCATGTCGCTGTTCTGCTCGTCGATCAGCTCGAAGATGCGGGTGGCGCGGCGGCGCGCGGCCTCGCGCTGGTCCTCGGTGAGCTCCGCCTCGTCGAAGGCGTCGTCGTCCACCGCGTGGCCGGTCTCGCGGGCCAGGTGGAAGGCGCCCCAGTAGATGAGCTCCTTGCCGGTGGCGGCGGTGTACTCGGCGGCGAGCTTGTCGGTGTGCCGGAACAGGGCGTTGCCGCAGGCCTCGATGGACTCCACGACGGCGAAGCGGACCACCGGGTCCTCGGCCTCGATGACCAGCTTGGTGATCTGGGTGACGCGGCGGCGCAGCGACTCGTTGACCTCGCTGAGGAACAGCCAGTAGTAGAGCTCCGACGGCCGCCAGCCGAGCATGTCGTCCCAGCCGAGGGTGCGCAGGTCGCGCATGAACATCCGGGAGTGGGTCATGTCCTCGTCGGCGTGCGCCGAGATCGCCTCGCGCTGCGCGTCGAGCTTCCGCTCCTCGCCGTAGGAGATGTGATAAAGGTTCAGCTCACGGAAGTACATGATGAAGTTGGTGAAGTAGAGCGCGAACCACAGCCGTTGTTCCGGACGCACATCCTCGGACGGCGTCGCCAGCCAGGTGTGCAGCGGGTGGTCCTCGATACGGTCACGCCAGTAATCGATGACGGGCAGTACCTGCTTCATCCGGGCAACGTAATCGACCAGGTGAAGGCCGCACCAGATCCCGGCGTACCCCACTACTTAGCGCACACGACACCGGGGTGGAGGCC
>DASWTI010000621.1:0-1538 GCA_036402215.1 Pseudonocardiaceae bacterium | reverse complement strand
GCCGCGCTCGGGCCGCGGCGGCACATCATGGCCGCGCGGCAGCTCGCCGCGGGCTGGGTGGTGCACGCCGACGGCGCCCGGCCGGGCGACGAGGCGGTGCTGCACGTCGACGTGTCGGGGGCGGCGCGGCCACTGGTCACGGGCGACGGCATGGTGATGGCGGTCGACGAGGCGGGCGAGCGGGTGGCCGTCCGCACCGCCTCCGGGGTGGTCGTGGTGACCGTGACCGGGACGGTCGTCGGCGAGCGGCCGCGACCGGCCCGCGGCGTCGAGCTGGCCGGGTGGGCGGGCGACGTGGTGCTGTTCGCCGATCCCGAGGGCGACCATGCCGGGCTGATGACCTGGGACCCGGTGACCGGCCGGGAGGAGCGGACCGCCGGCGGCTGGTACGTCCCGGTGGGGAACGTGGCCACCCGGCCGGCGGACGACCGGGCGGACCTGCTGGCCTTCCGCCTCCGGCCGGACGGCGGTGAGGCGTGCCTGGTGGAGCTGGACCCGGCCGACGGCCTGGCGGAGCGCCGCAGCGTGTGCGGCATCGACCCCAGGCTGGTGGTGGGCGCCGCGCCGGCGCGCGGGGAGGCCCTGGTGGTGCTGGACCGGCGGACGACCCCGCCGCGCCCGCTGGCCGCGGACACCGAGCGGGCGCTCCGCGACGGCACGGTGACCTGGACCCCGCTCGGCCTGCCGGAGGGCGTGCGGGCGAGGAGCCTGTGGTGGGAGGACGGCGGCACGCTGCTGATGGACGTGCGGACGGCCACCGACCCGGCGCGTGAGCTGCGGCTGGTGCGCTGCCCGGTCGACGGCACGCCGTGCGAGCGGGTGCCGTCGCCCCGGGTGGACGGCGGGCCGGCCGAGGGCCTCGGCTGGTGGTGACCGGGCCGTGGCCGGCGCGCCGGTCGAGGGCGGCGCGTCCGGCCGCTTGCGTTGTATAAGCGGAGGCCGGGATAGTGGGTGGCGTGCAGGCGTTCGAGGTGCTCGGTGACCCCGTGCGGCGCCGCATCCTGGAGCTGCTGGCTGACGGCGAGCTGACCTCCGGCGCGGTCGTCGACGTGATCCGCCGCGAGTTCGGCATCTCGCAGCCGGCCGTGTCGCAGCACCTGCGGGTGCTCCGGGAGAGCGGCTTCGCGACCGTGCGCGCCGAGGGCACCCGGCGGCTGTACGCGGTGGACACCGGGCCGCTGCGCGAGGTGGACGCCTGGCTCGACCGGTTCCGCGGCGGCTGGCGGCAGCACCTGGACGCGCTGGAGACCGAGCTGGCCCGCGGCCGCCGGGAGCGCCGCCGCGCCGGGGCCTCCGGGACGGCGGCCGCCGCTCGCGGGGAGGATGCCGTGGGCGCGACCGGATCGTGATCTCACGAAGCAGGCCGCCGCGGCGTCCTCGTGGTGTGACAGCGAGACCGTTCGAGGAGATCGTCACCGAGTACGGCCCGATGGTGCTGCGGGTCTGCCGGGCCGTCGTGGGAACGCAGGACGCCGAGGACGCCTGGTCCGAGACGTTCCTGGCGGCGCTGCGGGCCTACCCGTCGTTGCCGGCCGGCA
>DASWTI010000620.1:0-2335 GCA_036402215.1 Pseudonocardiaceae bacterium | reverse complement strand
GGCCGGCGGCGCGGCGCCGGTGGTGCGCACCGTTCCCCGCGCCCGGCGGCGCCCGCTCGGCGCCAGCGTGGGCGCGCTCCCGGTGGCGAACCTGGTCGTGCTGGAGCTCGGCCTGGCGCTGAGCCTGCTGCTGCTGGCGATCGACCTCGACCTGCTCTGGGTGTCGGTCGCGATCACCGCGATCGCGCTGCTGGTGGCGCTGATCCGCTGGCGCGGGCGCTGGCTCACCCAGTGGATAGCGCTCACCACCCGCTACCTGGTGCGGTCGCACACCCGCGTCGCCCGCCCGGTCGACCCGTCGACGGTGCGCCCGGCGAGTGAGTCCGGTACCGCGGTGACCGGCCCGGAGGACACTCGCGTCGCGCTGCTGCGGCTCGCCGTGCCGGACCTCGTGGTGGCGCAGGGCACCGACCACGAGCGGCGCCCGGTGGGCCTCGCCTGGCACGAGGGCACCTGGACGGCGACCCTGCTGGTGCAGCCGCCGCAGGCGCTGGTGCAGCAGGTGGTCGCCGTGCCGAACCTGCCGCTCGGCGCGCTCGGCCCATGCCTGGAGGACCGGGGCGTGGTGCTGGACGCCATCGGCGTGATCTGGCACTGCTACCCCGGATCGGTCTCGCTGCCGCCGAACGCGCCGGCGCTCGCCTCGTACATGGAGGTGCTCGGGCCGCTCCCGGCGACCGCGCGGCGCACCACGTGGGTGTCGGTGCGGCTGGACCCGCGGCGCTGCCCGGCCGCGGTGCGGGAGCGTGGCGGCGGCGTGGTGGGCGCGCACCGGGCGCTGATCGGTGCCATCTCCCGGGTGCGCTCCGCCCTGGAGGCGCGCGGCGTGCAGACCCGGCCGCTGGACCCCGACGAGCTGCTGCGCGCCGGGATCGCGGCCGCGGAGCTGCAGTCCGTCGCCGGTTCCCCGCAGCCGGTGGCCATGCGCGAGCGCTGGACCGGCGTCACCGCGGGCGGCGTGGGACACGCGAGCTACGCGGTCACCGGATGGCCGTCCAAGGGCTCGCCGCAGAGTCTGAACGCCCTCACCGGCGTGCGCGCGCTGTCCGCCACGGTGGCGCTGTCGATCTCGCCGAGCGGTGAGCCCGGCCAGGTCGGGCTGCGCGGGCTGGTGCGGGTCAGCGCGCGGACGCCGAGCGAGCTGGAGGGTGCCGACGAACGGCTGCGGGTGCTGAGCCAGCGGCTCGGCGTGCGGCTCACGCCGCTGCGCGGGGCCCAGCTCTCCGGGCTCGCCGCCACGCTGCCGATGGGAGGCTCGGCGTGACGACGAAGGCCGGCGGCAACCGCAGCCGGATGCTGGAGACGGCCGGGCGGGGCGTGGCACCGGAGTTCGTGGTGTCCCCCGCGATGCTGGACGCGGTGAGCCCGTCCGGCGCGAGCGGCGGCATGGTGCTCGGCTCGGGGCCCAAGGGCGAGCCGCTCACGGTGTCCGCGCTGCGGCCGCTGCCGACCCGGGTGGTCGTGGTGGGCGGGCTGTACCTGGCGCGCCAGGTGGCGCTGCGCGCCATGGCCACCGGCGCCTGGGTGGTGATCGCCACCGGCCGCCCGGACGCCTGGTCGGTGCTCGGCAAGGCGGCCGGCACCGGCGCCGACGGCCGGCCGATCCCGCTCGTGCAGGTGCGCCGGCTGGCGCCGGTGGAGCTGCCACGGGCCACCGAGGACGCGCCGCTGCTGGTGGTGCACGACGGCGGGGCGGTGCCGCAGGAGCTCTTCCCGCCGCGTTCCCCCTGGCAGACCACGATGTACGTGCTGCCGTACCTGCACCCGCAGGCCGCGGCCACCGCGAACGCCGCGGACCTGGTGCTGCTGCAACGGCTGCCGGTCGGCCAGGCGCAGCTCGCCGCGCGCATCTGGCGGCTGCCGCCGCCGCTGGTGCAGCAGCTCACCACGCTCAAGGACGACGGGCTGGTGGCGCTGGGGCCGAACATGTGGCTGCCGATGCGGCTGGTCACCACGCAGCGCGAGCAGCAGATCCTCGGCCCGGTCCGCCGCGGCGACTGAGGCGTCCGTCCGGCAGCGGGACCCGGCGGCCGGACGTATCAGCGTGCTGGACCCGGCGGCGCACGGAGTTGCCCTGCCTGTAGCAATTGGTAGTCGGTCGATTGTGCCGCGTATTCGCCGTCACTAGTGTCGGCGTTCGTTCGCGCGGACGAGAACACGAATCCCCGACACCCGACCCGACCGGCCCACGGCCGGTCACGGGCCGATCCTGCACGAGGGAGAACCCCGAATGGGAGACCGTTTCCGCGCGCTCCGCGGCCGCCGGCTGGCGGCCGGACTCGGCCTGATGGCCGCCGCGGCGCTGGCCGCCGCGACCGCCACGGCGGCACCCGCC
>DASWTI010000619.1:0-4570 GCA_036402215.1 Pseudonocardiaceae bacterium | reverse complement strand
CCATCAGGAGGCCGCCGGAGAGGGAGGCGGCGAGCAGCCGCCGTCCCACTGTGCTTCGCATGCGTGTTACTCCCCTCGATGGTCACCCGAATGGGCGACCGAGCGAACCTAGCGGCGCCCATAGGGCCGCGTTTGCCCTTTGAGGACCGCGAGACCTGGCTCGCCCCACCCGTTCGGTGGAACGCCGATCCGGAGCGATGAGCGGCGCGATCGTGATCGGCTCGGCGCACCGGGGAGCGCGAAGTGAACGGTTCGGTCACGGGCGCAACCGCAGGCGCCACCGCGCGCCTCTTGCAGTGAGGGACGTCACGTGAGGGGGTCGCGATGGGGTCGGCGGTGGTCCTGCGCGGGGTGACCGCGGGGGTGCGGGCAGTTCCGCCGGCCGGGGCGGCTCGGGTTCCGGTAATTCCGCGTCCGGCGGTGCCGGTGGTTTCGCGCCCGGTGGTCGCGCGCGTGCTCGCGGGCCTGCTGCCGGTGGTCGCGCCGGTGGTCCTGCTGGCGGTCGCGCCGGTGGCCGCCGCGGAGGAGGTGGCGCCGCCGGTGGAGACGGCGTCGATCGGGGGACGGGTCTGGTTCGACCGCGACGGCGACGGTGGGCCGGACCGGGGGGAGCCGGGGCTGCACCGCACCGGCGCCGTCGAACTGCGGGACGCCACCGGCGCGCTCGTCGAGCGGTACGCCACCGATCCCACCGGGACGTTCCGCGCCGACGACCTGGCGCCGGGCTCGTACCGGCTGTCGCAGGTGCAGCGGGACCACGCCGCCACCACCCCGGCCGAGGTCGAGGTCACGCTGGCCGCCGGCGGGCGCACGGTCGTCGACTTCGGCATCCGCGGCGGGCGGGTGTCCGCCGCGCTCTGGCAGGACGCCGACGGCGACGGCACCCGGGACGCCGGTGAGCCGGCGCTCGACGGCGGCACGGTGCGCCTGGACGGGCCCGGTGAGCTGGTCTGGGAGGCGGCGGCCGACAGGAGTGGCACGGTCCGCTTCGAGGACCTGCCGTTCGGCGCCGGGTACCGCCTGGGCGCGCCCGACCGCGGCGCCGAGGGCTGGCGCTGGACGGACGGCCCCGACTCCGGCGTGGACCCCCGGACCGGCCTGTCCGCCGCCCTCGTGCTCACCGCCGACGACCGCGAGCACCACGTCCCGATCGGCTACGCCCGGGTCCCCGTGCCGTCGAGCGTCACCACCACGCCACCGCCGTCGTCGTCCGTCCCGCCGTCCACCACCGCCCCCACCACGACCCGCTGGGGCGGCGTCGGGCCCGCCGTGGACCTGTCCGCCCCGCCCTCGCCCCCGGGCCGCCCGCCCGCGCTCGCGTTCGGCCTCGGCCCGCCGGCCCGGTTCGCGCTGCTCGGCGGCGTGCTGCTGCTCGCCGCCGGCTCCCTCGTGCTCGCCCTCGTCGTGCACCGCCGCACCCTCGGCCGCTGACCCCGGGAACATCCTCCGGCCGCCTTGCGTTGGGACGGATAACAAGCTTGAGCGGGCTCGGCTCAACTCTGCCGGAGGCTGTGGCAAGCTTGAGCCGGAGCCGCTCAAGGCTCACGAAGCAACTGCGTGTTGGAGGAGACATCCATGGCTCGTGCGGTCGGCATCGACCTGGGGACCACGAACTCCGTCGTCGCCGTCCTCGAGGGCGGGGAACCGACGGTCATCGCGAACTCCGAGGGTTCGCGGACCACACCGTCGGTGGTGGCGTTCGCGAAGAACGGTGAGGTGCTGGTCGGCCAGCCGGCCAAGAACCAGGCCGTCACCAACACGGACCGGACCATCCGCTCGGTGAAGCGGCACATGGGCACCGACTGGTCCGTCGAGATCGATGGCAAGAAGTACACCTCGCAGGAGATCAGCGCCCGCGTGCTCATGAAGCTCAAGCGCGACGCGGAGTCCTACCTCGGCGAGGAGATCACCGACGCCGTGATCACCGTGCCCGCCTACTTCGAGGACGCCCAGCGGCAGGCCACCAAGGAGGCCGGGCAGATCGCCGGCCTGAACGTGCTGCGCATCGTCAACGAGCCGACCTCGGCCGCGCTGGCCTACGGCCTCGACAAGGGCGAGAAGGAGCAGACGATCCTGGTCTTCGACCTGGGTGGCGGCACCTTCGACGTCTCGCTGCTGGAGCTGGGCGACGGCGTCGTGGAGGTCAAGGCGACCTCCGGTGACAACCACCTCGGCGGCGACGACTGGGACGAGCGGGTCATCGGCTGGCTGGTCGACCGCTTCAAGGCGAGCAACGGCATCGACCTGACCAAGGACAAGATGGCGATGCAGCGCCTGCGCGAGTCCGCGGAGAAGGCGAAGATCGAGCTGTCCTCGTCGTCCACCGCGACGATCAACCTGCCGTACATCACGCAGGACGCGGACAAGAACCCGCTGTTCCTGGACGAGACGCTCTCCCGCGCCGAGTTCCAGAAGATCACCGCGGACCTGCTGGACCGCTGCCGCACCCCGTTCAACAACGTGATCAAGGACGCCGGCATCTCGGTCGGCGCGATCGACCACGTGGTGCTCGTCGGCGGCTCCACCCGCATGCCGGCCGTGACCGAGCTGGTCAAGGAGCTCACCGGCGGCAAGGAGCCCAACAAGGGCGTCAACCCGGACGAGGTCGTCGCCGTGGGCGCCGCGCTGCAGGCCGGCGTGCTCAAGGGCGAGGTCAAGGACGTCCTGCTGCTCGACGTCACCCCGCTGTCCCTGGGCATCGAGACCAAGGGCGGCGTGATGACCAAGCTCATCGAGCGCAACTCCACGATCCCCACCAAGAAGTCCGAGATCTTCACCACGGCCGACGACAACCAGCCGTCCGTGCAGATCCAGGTCTTCCAGGGCGAGCGCGAGATCGCGGCGTACAACAAGAAGCTCGGCATGTTCGAGCTGACCGGGCTGCCCCCGGCGCCGCGCGGCATGCCGCAGATCGAGGTCACCTTCGACATCGACGCCAACGGCATCGTGCACGTGTCCGCCAAGGACCTCGGCACCCAGAAGACGCAGTCGATGACGATCACCGGTGGCTCCGCGCTGCCGAAGGACGAGATCGACCGGATGATGCGCGACGCCGAGGCGCACGCCGAGGAGGACCGCAAGCGCCGCGAGGAGGCCGAGGTCCGCAACCAGGCCGAGACGCTCGTCTACCAGACGGAGAAGTTCGTCAAGGACAACGACGAGAAGCTCCCGGCCGACGTCAAGGACAAGGTCAACGTGGCGCTCGGCGAGGCGCAGGAGGCGCTCAAGGGCACCGACATCACGGTCATCCGCACCGCGATGGAGAAGCTCGCCACCGAGTCGCAGGCGCTCGGCGCCGCCCTGTACGAGCAGGCCGGTGCGAACGCCGGCGCGGCGGCCGGTGACCCGCAGGACACCCCGCCGTCCGGTGCCCAGGGCACGGACGACGTGGTCGACGCCGAGATCGTGGACGAGGACACCAAGAAGCAGTGAGCGGGGACCGAGTGACGCATCGAGACGAGGAGCCGCCCGTGGTGGTCCGCGATCGCCGGCGGATCGACCCGGACACCGGCGCGGTCCGGACCCCGGCCGACGGCGGCGAGGGCGGTACCGGCAGCGACGGCGGTGGTGTCACGCTGCCGCCGTCCGCCGGTCCGGCCGCCCCCGGCGCGCCCGACGGCACGGACGGGGCCGGCGCGCTCGAGGAGCTGCAGGCGCGGCTCGACGAGCGCACCAACGACCTGCAGCGGATCACCGCGGAGTACGCCAACTACCGCAAGCGGGTGGACCGCGACCGGGAGCTCGTGGTGACCTCGGCCAAGGCCCAGGTGGTCGCCGACCTGCTCGGCGTGCTGGACGACCTGGAGCGCGCCGAGGCGCACGGCGACCTCACCGGGGCGTTCCGCGCCGTCGGCGACAAGGTCACCACGGCGCTGCAGAAGGCGGGCCTGGTGGCGTTCGGCCACGAGGGCGAGGCGTTCGACCCCTCGCTGCACGAGGCCGTGCAGCACGACACCTCGCCCGACGTGCCGGGGCCGACGGTCACCGCCGTGCTCCGCCGCGGCTACACCTTCGGCGAGCGGGTCCTGCGGCCCGCGATGGTGGCCGTGACGGACCACGAGCCGGGGGCCGTTCCCGTCGGGGAACCCTTGGTGGAGCCCGAACCCGCCGGCGGCCTGGCGCCGCAGGACGGCCAGGGCGACACTGCGGGTGACCGCTAGGACGGGGGGTCACGATGAGCGCGCGGGACTGGATCGAGAAGGACTTCTACGCCGAGCTCGGTGTCTCGTCGACGGCCACCGCCGACGAGATCAAGAAGGCCTACCGCAAGCTGGCCCGCGAGCTGCATCCGGACGCGAACCCCGGCGACAGCAAGGCGGAGACGCGGTTCAAGGCCGTGTCCGAGGCCTACGGCGTGCTCGGCGACGCGAAGAAGCGTCAGGAGTACGACGAGGCGCGGCGGCTGTTCGGCGGGGGGCCGTTCCGGGGCGGCGGGTTCGGCGGCGCACCGGGCAGCGGCACGTTCGACTTCGGTGACCTGTTCGGCGGGGCCGCCGGCCCCGCCGGCGCACCACCCGGTGGCGCCGGCGGGCTCGGCGACCTGCTGGGCGGGCTGTTCGGCGGCCGTGGC
>DASWTI010000618.1:0-9111 GCA_036402215.1 Pseudonocardiaceae bacterium | reverse complement strand
CCCAGCAGCCGGGTGAAACCGTCGTGGAACCGCGGGTGTCCGCCGATGCCCGGGATCAGCACGATCGGCGGCCTGGCGGGCATCCCCGGAGTCTAGGACGATCGGCCCTTCGATAGCGTCCGCGCCATGGCCAAGCGAACCCCGACCAGGGACCGCGCCCGTGCGGCGGACCAGCCGAGCCCGCGCCAGCCGTGCCCGTGCGGCTCCGGCAAGCGCTACAAGGCGTGCCACGGTGCCGCCGACGGTGCCGCCGACGTCATCGTGCCGCGGCCGTTCGCGGGCCTGGCCGCCGAGTGCGAGCTGGTGGCGCTGCGCGAGTTCGTGCCGTCGGCGACCGCGCCGCTGCCGCTGCGGGACCAGGGTGAGCGGCAGATCGTGCTGGCCACCGTGCTGCCGATGGCCGCCGCCGGCCTGGTGCGCGCCGACGGCACCGGCCTGGTCGGCCTGCAGGTGCAGACCCGCTCCGGCGACATCTCCCGCGACCTGGCGCGCGCCGTCCGGTGGGCCCTGGAGGCCGAGCCCGGCAGCGCCCTCGCCGTCGTCGGCCCGGAGACGCCCGGCGACCCCGACCGGACCCGGCTGCAGGACCTGGTGGAGCCCGGTACCCCGCTCGACGTCACCCTGCACGAGGACTTCGGCTGGTGGGTCCCTGGCGACGAGGACCCCAGCGGCGAGGTGGCGCTCTCCCTGGAGCGGGCCAACGGCGCCATCCTGCCCACGGTCCGCATCGAGGCCCCCGGAGTGGACGCCGCGTACTGGGTGGACGCCCGCGGCCGGGCCCACCTGCGCTGGGTGCGGCCGGAGCCGGAGGAGCGGCTGCTCGGGGCGCTGGCCCGGCTGTCCGCCCGCGGCGAGCTGGACCTCGGCGAGGGCTCGCGTTACGCGGGCTCGTTCCGTGCGCACGGCCTGCTGGTGCCGGTGTGGGACCTCGACGTGGACATGCACGCCCGCGAGTGGTCCGACCCCGCCGAGGCGTTCGCCGCCCGGCTCACCGAGGCCCTGGCCTCGCTGGACGACACGCCGCTCACCGACTCCGAGCGCCGGGTGCTGCAGGGCCTGCGCGGCCGCCAGCTCACCATCCGCTGACGCGCGTCCACGCGGACGGCAGGACGCGGGACGGGCGGCCGTGACACGGGGGAGCCTGCGCCGGAGACTCGGGCACGGGCTGCGCGTGGTGTGGACCACCCGCCGTGGGCTGACCACGCTCGCCCGGGACGCCCTGGCCACCCTCGGCGTCGTCGGTGGATCGCTGCAGGTGTACGACATTCTCACCCCGCAGGCCACCTACCACCCGCTGGTGATGGTCGCCGTGCTCGGCCTGCTGCCGCTCGGCGTCGGGCTCCGCCGGGCGTGGCCGCGGCACACCCTCGTCCGCCACCTCGGCATCCCCGACGTCACCGTCACCGTGACGGTCGGGGACCTGCTGGCACAGGACAGCCACCTGGTGATCGGCTACACCGACACCTTCGACACCGACACCACCGATCCCCGGGTGATCCACCCCAGCAGCGTGCAGGCGCAGTTCCAGCGCCGTCACCACCCGGACCTCGCCGCCCTCGACGCAGCCCTCGGCACCGCCCTGGCCGGCGTCCCGTCGCGGCCCGCGCCGGCGAAGCGCCTGGGCAAGAGCCTCCGCTATCCCCTGGGCACCACCGTGGTCCTGCCCGCCGGCGGGCGGCTGGCGTTCTGCCTGGCCTACGCCACCATGGATGACCAGCTGGTCGCGCACGCCACGGCCGACACCATCTGGAACGGCCTGGCCGGCCTGTGGGACGCCGTGCACACCCATGCCCACCGCGAGCCCGTCTCGATCGCCGTGATCGGCACCAGGCTCGCCAAGGTCGACTCGCTGGACCACGCCAGCCTGATCCGCCTCATCGTGCTGTCGTTCGTCGCCCGGTCCCGCGCGAGACCCGTGACGCGGCGGCTCACCGTGGTCGTCCACCCCGATGACGCGGGCGCCGTCGACATGCTGGAGCTGGCCGCGTTCCTGGCCACCGTGTGACCCGGCGCGTCGCGCATTCCCCGGCGCCGCAACACATCCGTGGTGCCGTGCGATGGAGTGGGTGTCGACGAAGTAAGGATCGGGGTGGTCGGTGGCGCGCCGCGTGTTCATCTCCTATGCCCAGGAGTCCGAGGCACACCGCACCGTGGTGCGCGACCTCTGGGCGTTCCTGCGGACGAACGGGATCGACGCGATCTTCGACCAGGTGGCAGCGGGCGAGCGGCAGGACTGGGCGTTGTGGATGGCCGACCAGATCCGGGCGGCCGACGTGGTGCTGTGCGTGGCCTCCGAGCAGTACCGGATCCGGGCCCAGGGGCAGGCCGGCCCGCGCAACGGCAAGGGCGTGCAGTGGGAGGCCCGCCTCATCCGGGACGCGTTCCACGCCGCTCAGGACGATCTCCAGAAGTTCGTGCCGGTGGTCGTGCCGGGGCAGTCGATCGACGGGGTGCCGGACTTTCTCGCCCCGTCCACCACGACCGTGTACGTCGTCGACGACTTCACGCTGGCCGGGGCGGAGAAGCTGCTCCGGTTCCTGCTGCGGAAGCCGGAGCTGACGGAGCTTCCGCTCGGCCACGAGCCCGAGTTCGGCACCTGGCGGCCAGGGCCGTCGACGGCGGGGGCGCCGGGCCGGGGGGCCGGGGCGGACCCGGGGCCGGCCACCGGCGGCACCGGGGGAACCGCGGCGGCCGGTGGGCGCCGCGACCTCACCGCCGACTACGCGCCCGTCCCACCGGTGCGTGACCGGCTGGTGTCCCCCCAGGTCGGTGGCATGGCGGCGGTCATCGGCCGCGACCAGGAGCTGGCCGACCTGCGCGCCGCCTTCACCGCCCGGCCGACGAACCGCGCGCCCGTGGTCCGGGTCCTGGTCGGCATGGGCGGGGTCGGGAAGACCAGCCTGGCGCGCGCCTACGCCCAGCGGCACCTCGACGACTACGGCGTGGTCTGGTGGGTCCGCGCCGAGGACCCGACGGCGGTCGACGGTGAGTACCGCGGCCTGCTGGAGCTGGTTCACTCCGCCGCCGAGGCCAACATGGTCCGGGACGCCGTCCAGCTGGCGAACGCCTGGCTGTCCGAGCGGAAACAGCCGTGGCTGCTGGTGCTGGACAACGTCCCGGACGCCGCCGCGCTGCACGGCCTGTTCCCGGCCAGGGGCATCGGCGACGTCCTGGTCACCAGCCAGGCCAGCCGCTGGCCCGACCCCGGCATGGTCCACCACGTCGGCCCGCTGGACACCGACGCGGCCGTCGAACTGCTCACGACGGTCTCCCAGGACGCCGACACCGAGACCGCGGTCGAGCTCGCCGGCGAACTCGACGGCCTTCCGCTGGCCCTCACCCAGGCCGCCTCGTTCACCACCGCCAACGGCGTCGACCTGGCCACCTACCTGCGTTTCTACCGGGACCGCAGCGGGGACCTGTATGCCGACGGCCGGCCCGACGACTACCCCCACACCGTCGCGACGACCTGGCTGCTGGCCATCGGCCAGCTGGCTGGCCCGGCCAGGAAGATCCTCGACACGATCGCCTGCTTCGCCCCGGACTCCGTTCCGACCTCGGTGCTCCAGCCGTTGGTGGACGACGAGTTCACCCTGACCAAGGCCGTGGGGGAGCTCCTCGCGCACAGCCTGGTCACCCGAGGTGCCCCGGGCGCGATCACCGTTCACCGGCTCGTCCAGGCCGTCACCCGCCACCGCCTCGGCGACCTTCCCGGCCACGCCAGGCGGGCCCGTGACCTGATCGCCGCCGCGCTGCCGGAACGGCCGCTCACCGCGGAGACGATGGAGGTGTGGAACCGGCTCCGCAGCCACGCCCTCGCGGTGGTCGACCACGTGCCCACCGATCCGCTGACGTTCGACCTGCGTTACGAGATGGCGTTCCTGCACGGGGAGATGGGCGACGTGCGCGCCGCCTCCGCGCACCTCAAGGACCTGGTCGACGACATGTCACCCGTTCTCGGGCCGGAGGACGGGCGAGTGCTCCGGGCGCGCCACGGGGTCACGTTCTGGCTGGACAAGTACGACATGCCGCAGGCCAGGGCGCTGCTGGCGGACCTGCTCGGGACGCAGACCAGGGTCCTCGGTGCCGAGCATCCCGACACCCTGGTCACCAGGCACGACCTCGCCTACGCGTGCTGGCACCTCAACGAGGCCGGCCGTGCGAAGCAGATGTTCGAGGAGCTCCTGCCCGTGCGCGCGGAGGTGCTCGGACCGAACCATCGGTACACGATGATGACCCGCAGCTTCCTGATCAACCTCCGGGCGGTGCACGGCGGCCTGGAGGAGGCGATCGGCGACTATCGGGAGTTGATCGCCGACTCCACCGCCGCCCTGGGCGCGCTGCACCTGGACACCATCGAGTACCAGGCCGGGTACGCCGATCTCCTCGGCCGGGCGGGTGACGCGGCCGCGGCCCGGGACCTCTACGCCTGGGTGGTCGACCAGCTCACCGCCCAGCAGGGGCCGTACCACAAGCTCACCCTGGAGGCCCATCTCCCGCTGGCGGTGTGGACGGCGGCGGCCGGGAACCCGCAGCGCGCCGTGCACACGCTGATCCGCATGCTCACCCGGTTCCGCACCAGCCTCGGGAAGAACAACCCGATGGTCCGGAAGATCGAGGACGGCCTGGACAGCATCAAGAGCGGCCCGCCCAAGGGGGGCGGCGGCAAGCAGGTCAGGAAGAAGCGGAAGCGCTGACCGCCTGGTGCGGACCGGGCCGCCGCGTCAGGCGCGGCCGCCAGCGGCGCGCGGGGCCGTGGGGTCGGTGCCGGTGTCGCCGACCGACTCGCGGGCGAGGAAGTCCTCCACGTGGAAGAGGTTGTCGCCGGCCCGGTCGACCACGGTGAGCAGGGTGGACATGGCGGCGACCTCCTCCACCTGCTCCTTGAGGAACCACTGGACGAACTGCTCGCCGAGGTAGTCGCCCTCGGCGCGGGCGGTCTGCGCGAGGGCCGTGACCTCGGCCGTCACCGCACGCTCCTGGGCGAGCGCGACCGACACCGCCTCGTGCACCGAGGAGAAGTTGTTGCGGACGTCGCTGACGCCGGGAACCTCGACCGGCAGGTCGTTGTCCAGCAGGAACTGGATGATCATCATGGCGTGGGTGCGCTCCTCCATGGCCTGCCGGTAGAAGTGGGCGGCCAGCCTGGGGAGGTCCTGCGCGTCGAACCACACGGCGAGCGCGACGTACTGCTGGGACGCGGTGAACTCGTTTCGTACCTGCGCCACGAGCAGTGACTGGAACTTCGTCAGCGACATGATCCGACGGTACGCCAGGCGACCCGGGCGGTACCGGGGGCTGCTTGCGCGATTCCCCTGATGCACCCTCAGGGATGGCCCCGGAGATCTCCCTGGACCCCGCCCCGCCCTATGGGTTTTCTCAGCTTCCACCCTCCAGCATTGGCCGCGACGCAAGAGAAGTGAGGGAGGACCACAGTGGAAGCGACCAGCACGGTTCGGACTCCGCGACCGGTGCGGATCGCCGCGGCCAGGACGGTGGACGTCACCAAGGTGTACGGCACGGGTGACGCGGCCGTCACCGCCCTCGACGGGGTGAGCATCGACATCGAGCGGGGGCGGTTCACCGCGATCATGGGGCCGTCGGGCTCCGGCAAGTCCACGCTCATGCACTGCCTCGCCGGCCTGGACTCGGTGACCTCCGGCGAGGTGTACGTCGGCGACACCCGGCTCAACGGGCTGTCCGACAAGGGGCTCACGGCGCTGCGGCGGGACAAGGTGGGCTTCATCTTCCAGCAGTTCAACCTGCTGCCCACGCTCACGGCCGTGGAGAACATCACGCTGCCGCTGTCGATCGCCGGCCGCAAGCCGGACATCGACTGGCTCGCCGAGGTGGTGGAGACCGTCGGCCTGGCCGACCGGCTCACCCACCGGCCGAGCGAGCTGTCCGGCGGCCAGCAGCAGCGCGTGGCCTGCGCCCGCGCCCTGGTGGCCCGCCCCGAGGTGATCTTCGCCGACGAGCCCACCGGCAACCTGGACTCGCGGTCCGGCGCCGAGGTGCTCGGCTTCCTGCGCCGCAGCGTGCAGGAGTTCGGCCAGACCATCGTCATGGTCACGCACGACGCCGGCGCGGCCTCCTACGCCGACCGCGTGGTGTTCCTGGCCGACGGGCGCGTGGTGGACGAGCTCCACGACCCGACCGCCGAGCACGTCCTGGACCGCATGAAGAGCCTCGACGGGCTGGTCGCGTGATGTTGCGGACCACGCTCAGGAGCCTGCTCTCCCGCAAGCTGCGGCTCGTGCTGTCCGGCCTGGCCGTGGTGCTGGGCGTGATGGCCGTGTCCGGTGCGCTGATCGTCAGCTCCACGCTCACGAACAGCTTCGACGAGTTGTTCGCCACCACCACCGAGGGCATCGACCTGCAGGTGAGCGGGCGGACCAACGTGACGAACACCGAGGGCGCCGGCGGCGACCCGGTGGCCGAGCCGGTCGCGGCGTCCGTCGTGGACCAGGTGAAGAAGGTGCCCGGCGTGGCCGACGCCTACGGCGACGTGGCGGGCGACGGCGCCCGCGTGGTCGGCCCGGACGGCAAGGTCATCGTCAACCAGGGGCCGCCGACGCTCGGCGTGGCCTGGCACGACGACGGCCTGGTGGAGCTGCGCTCCGGCCGCGAGCCGCGGGCCGACGACGAGGTCGCGATGAACGCGAGCCTGGTCGAGCGCGGCGGCTTCCAGGTCGGCCAGCGGGTCGAGGTGCTCACCCTGGAGCCGAAGCAGACGTTCACCCTGGTCGGCGTGTTCGGCTACACCGGCGGGCGGGACACCCTCGGCGGCGAGACCACCGTGGCGTTCACCGAGCGGGCCGCGCAGGAGCTCATCCTGGGCGCGCCCGGCCGGTACAGCGACGTGGTGATCACGGCCGAGCCGGGCACGGACCTGGCGGCGCTGCGCACGGCCGTGCAGGCCGCGGTCGGCGGCGACCACGTGGTGCGCACCGCCGAGGAGGTGGCCGCCGCGCAGGCGTCCGACGTGTCCGGCTTCGTCGGGGTGCTGCGCAACGTGCTGCTCGGCTTCGCCGCGGTGGCGTTGTTCGTCGGCATCTTCCTGAT
The DNA here is from genome assembly GCA_036402215.1 of Pseudonocardiaceae bacterium. Classification (GTDB taxonomy): domain Bacteria; phylum Actinomycetota; class Actinomycetes; order Mycobacteriales; family Pseudonocardiaceae; genus DASXTS01. Next base: position 2,046 of record DASWTI010000618.1, on the reverse strand, counting down.
CCTGAACACGTTCTCGATCCTGGTGGCGCAGCGCACCGGTGAGCTGGCGCTGCTGCGCTCGCTCGGCGCGAACCGCCCCCAGGTCATCGGCTCCGTGCTGCTGGAGGCGGTGATCATCGGGCTGGTGGCGTCCACCCTCGGACTCGGCGCCGGCATGGGCGTGGCGCTCGCGCTCAAGGAGGCCATGCAGTCGTTCAGCAACGCCACGCTGCCCGGCGCGCTGCTCGTGGTGCCGGCGTCCGCGGTGATCGCCTCCTACGCGGTGGGCGTGCTGGTCACCGTCGTCGCGGCGGTGCTGCCGGCGCTGCGGGCCTCGCGGGTCGCCCCGGTGGAGGCGATGCGCGAGGCCAGGACGACCACCCGGCCGTCCCGCGCGCTCACGGTGGTCGGCGGGGTGCTCACCGTGGGCGGCGCGGCGGCGGTCGGGCTCGGCCTGTACGCCGTGGAGGGCGACGCCGGACTCTGGACGCTGCTGGCCGGCGTGATGGCGGCCTTCATCGGCGTCGCGATGCTCACCCCGGCGATCTGCGGGCCGATGGTGAACGTGCTGGGCCGGGCGTTCTCGTTCAGCACGGCGGGCAAGCTCGGCCGGCTCAACTCGGCGCGCAACCCCCGGCGGACGGCCATCACCGCGGCCGCGCTGATGATCGGCATCGCGCTGGTCACCGGCGTCAGCGTGCTGGCCTCCTCGCTCACGTCGAGCATCGAGAACTCGGTGCGCACCGACCTCAACGCCGAGCTGATCATCAGCGGCGCCATGGGTGGCGGGCCGTCGCTGCCGCCGACCTTCGACCCGACGGTCATCGAGCGGGCGTCCGGCCTGCCGGGCGTGGCGACCGCCGTCGGGATGCGGTTCGACGCGGCCCAGCTCGGCGACGAGTCGGTGTTCGTCTACTCGGCGGACGTCGCGCGGCTGGCCGACGTGCTGCGGATGACGGCGACCGCGGGTTCGCTGCGTACGCTCTCGTCCGGCGAGATCGTGGTGGACGACGAGTTCGCCGCGGAGCGCGGGCTGGCGGTGGGCGGCACGCTCACCCTGGCCACGCAGCGTGGCGGGGAGCGCGACTACCGCGTCGTCGGCATCTACCAGCGCAACGAGCTGGCCAGCGGCCCGGTCATCTCCGACGAGGACGGTGCGACGGGCTTCCGCACCGGGCAGTTCAACCAGGGCTTCGTGCACCTGGCGCCCGGCGCGGACGCCACCGCGGTGCGCTCCGAGCTGGACGCGCTGGTGGCGGACAACCCCGAGGTGAGCGTGATGGACCAGACGGCGCTCGTCGAGCAGGCCAAGAGCTCGGTCGACACGTTCGTCGTGATGCTCTACGTGCTGCTGGGGCTGGCGCTGGTCATCGCCGTGCTGGGCATCGTGAACACGCTGGCGCTGTCCGTGCTGGAGCGCACCCGTGAGCTCGGCCTGGTGCGGGCGATCGGCATGCGCCGCTCGCAGGTGGTGCAGATGGTCACCGTGGAGTCGGTGGTGATGGCGGTCTTCGGCGCGGTGCTGGGCATCGTGGTCGGCGGCCTGCTGGGCGCGGCGATCGTGCGCTCCCTGGCCGACGAGGGGATCACGGCGGTGACCGTGCCGTGGCAGTCGATGGGCACCTTCGTGCTGCTGGCGGTGCTGATCGGCCTGCTCGCCGCGATCGTGCCGGCGATCCGCGCCTCGCGCACCAACGTGCTGGCGGCCATCGCCTACGAGTGAGCCGGCGCCGGTGGGCCCGTGGTTCCGCGTCCGTTGTGGCGCGGGCCACGGGCCGCCGTCGTTTTCCTGCCGTTCATCGCACCCGGGTGACCGGGCGCCGACAGCGCGGCGGATCACGGACCGATCACAGTCGTCCGTCCGAGTAGGTTCGCTCCCCGTGTCCAACTGGCGTCGGGAGTCCGTGACCGCGGGTCTGGTGGCGCTCGTCCTCGGAGCCACCGCCGCCGGCCTGGCGTCCGCCGCCTCCGACGCGGTGGGCCCGCCCGCCGTGACCGGCGGGGTGGCCATGCCGGACGAGCGCGTGATCGCCGGGCTGGCCGCCCTGCACGACTCGCGGGCCTCCT
>DASWTI010000617.1:0-7915 GCA_036402215.1 Pseudonocardiaceae bacterium | reverse complement strand
AGCGGCCCGGCGAGCCGGCCGAGCGGCCCACGGGCGGCGAGCCGGGCGAACCGGGTACGCCCGTCACCGAACCGGGCGCGGACGGCGGCGAGCCGGTCGGCGGGCGGACGCCCGGCCGCCTCGCCTCCCGGCTGCTCCGCCCGAACCGTCGCCGACATCGCGCCGATCGTAGTGACGGGCTGGTTTCCCCTCCGCCGCAGCACCGCATGCGGCCGAACGGGTGAGGGCGGGAAGTTGATCTTCATCAAGCCGATTGTCGCTGGTGAGCGTGATGGCGATCACACGACAGCAGTCGCGTCGGGCGCTCAGATGACTACGTTCGGCGCAAAGCCATCCGCCCCGGTTGCTCCGTCAGGGTGGTCTTCCCCAGTCTCCTGCGGAGAAATCGTCACGTTTCGCATCATGTAGCGGAGTTGGTCTTTCTTCCCGGTGCCGGCGGCCCAGAGGGCGCGCGCCGTGATCCCACGAGCATGGAGAGTGGACGTCCCTTGTCGCCGATGTCGTCGATCCGATCGCTGCCCTGGCTCGACCCCCGGGCCCCGATCCACCGGCTCGTCACCGCCCAGGCCGCCCGCACCCCGGACGCCACCGCCGTCGTCGCCACCGGCCGGGACGGCCGCGCGGCCGAGCTCACCTATGCCGAGCTCGACGCCCGCAGCGCCGCCCTGGCCGCCGCCCTGCGCTCGGCCGGAGCCGGTCCGGGCGCCCCGGTCGGCATCTGCCTGCCGCGCACCGCGGGCCTGGTGGTCGCGGTGCTCGCGGCGCTGCGCGCCGGGGCCGGCTACCTGCCGCTCGACCCGGCCTACCCGGCGGACCGCGTCCACCTCGTGCTCGACGACTCGCGCGCCCCGCTGGTGATCACCGACCGGGCCACCGCCGGGCTGCTCGACGGCAGCGGTGCCACGCCGCTGCTCCTGGAGGACCTGCCGGCCTGGCCGGTGGACGTCGCCGACGAGCCCGGCGTGACCCTCGACGACCGCGCCTACGTCATCTACACCTCCGGCTCCACCGGCCGCCCCAAGGGCGTCGAGGTGCCGCACCGCGGCGTCAACGCGCTGCTGCGCTGGGCCGCCGCCACCTACCAGCCGCACGAGCCGGCCGGGGTGCTGTTCGCGACCTCGGTGTGCTTCGACATCTCGGTGTTCGAGCTGTTCTTCCCGCTCGCCGTGGGCGGCACGGTGATCGTCGCGGAGAACGTGCTGGAGCTGCCCGAGCTGCCGGCCCGCGACCGGGTGACCCTGGTCAACACCGTGCCGTCGGCGATGGCCGCGCTGCTGCGCGCCGGTTCGCTGCCGGAGTCGGTCACCGTGGTCAACCTGGCCGGTGAGCCGCTGCCGCGCCGCCTGGCCGACCGGGTGTACGCCGAGCCCCGGGTCCGCCGGTTGTTCAACCTGTACGGCCCCACCGAGGACACCGTGTACTCGACGTGGTGCCTGGTCGCCCCGGACGACACCGCGGAGCCGAGCATCGGCGTGCCGCTGCCGGGCAGCACCGGCCACGTGCTCGACGAGGCGCGGCGCGCGGTGCCGGACGGGGCCGTCGGCGAGCTGTACCTGGCCGGCGAGGGCCTGGCCATCGGCTACCTCGGGCGCCCCGACCTCACCGCCGAGCGCTTCGTGGCCGTCGGCGGCACCCGCATGTACCGCACCGGCGACCTGGTGCGCCGCCTGCCCGACGGGCGCCTGGAGTACCACGGCCGCACCGACCACCAGGTGAAGGTCCGCGGCTTCCGCGTGGAGCTCGGCGAGATCGAGGCCGTCCTGGCCCGGCTGCCGGGCGTGCAGCTCGCCGCCGCCGTGGCCCGCGACGACGCCGACGGTGGTGGCCGCCACCTGGCCGGCTTCGTCCAGGCCGACCCCGCCGTGGTCACCCCGGCGGCGCTGCGCGAGCACCTGTCCGCCGCGCTGCCCGCGTACATGGTGCCGTCGGCGCTCGCCGTGCTGCCGGAGCTGCCGCTCACGCCGAACGGCAAGGTGGACCGCCGCGCGCTGCCCGAGATCGAGCGCGTCCGCGACGACAGCACGGCGTTCGTGGCGCCCCGCACCGAGCTGGAGGAGGACCTCGCCGGCATCTGGTGCGAGGTGCTCGGCGTGGACCGGGTCGGCGTGCACGACGTGTTCCTCGACCTCGGGGGGCACTCGCTGCTCGCGGCCGGGACGCTGTCCCGGGTGGAGCGCCGCTTCGGCGTCCGGGTCGGCCTGGCCGAGTTCTTCGCCGCCCCCACGATCGCCGCGCTGGCCACCCGGATCAATGCCACCCCGCCGCCGCCCGGCGGTGACGAGGCCGCGGCCGACGCGGTGCTGCCGATGCGCGAGCCCGTCGCCCCGCCGGCCACGGCCGCCATCCAGCGCGAGTTCTGGGTCGGCGAGCGCCTGCACCAGGGTCCGACCGCGATGTTCAACGTCGGCATCCGGGTGCGCGCCCTCGGCACCCTGGACACCGACCGGCTGGCTGCGGCGATCACCGCCGTGGTGGCCCGCAACGAGGTGCTGCGCACCGCCGTCACCGCCGTCGACGGGCAGCCCGTGCCGGTCGTCATGCCGCCGTACCCGGTGCCGCTCGCCGTGGTCGACCTCACCGGGCACGCCGGCGACGTCACCGCGGAGCTGGACGGCGTGCTGCGCGCCGAGGCCGCGCTGCCGATGAGCCTGGAGAGCGGGCAGCTGCTGCGCGCGCTCGCCGTGCGTCTCGCGCCGGAGCACCACGAGCTGCTGGTCACGGTGCACCACGCGGCGATCGACGGCTGGTCGATCGGCCTGCTCATCGAGGAGATCGGCGCCGTCTACGGCGGCGAGCTGCTGCCCGAGCCCGCCCTGCAGTTCGCCGACGTGGCCCGCTGGGAGCAGCGCGTGCTGGCCGCCGACCGGCCGCGGCTGGTCGAGCACTGGACTCGGGTGCTGGCCGGCGTGGACCCGCAGCAGGACCTGCCGGGCGACCGCCCCGGCCCGGCCGGGACCGACCTGGCCGGCGACCGCCTGGCCCGGCGGGTGGACCCCGCGCTGCTCGCCGAGGCCGAGCGCTGGGCGCGCGCCGAGGGCACCAGCCTGTACGTGGTGCTGCTCGCCGCCCTCGGTGCGCTCGTCAACCGCTACACCGGCCGCCGGGACCAGGTCGTGGTCACCCCGTTCGCGGTGCGGCCGCACCAGGAGCTGGAGCGGGTGATCGGCCCGCTGCTCAGCACCATCGCGCTGCGCTACGACGTGGCGCCGGGGGACTCGCTGCGCGAGCTGGTGCACCGGCTGCGCCCGCGGGTGCTGGACGCCATCGAGCACGGCGGCCTGCCGTTCACCGAGCTCACGGTGGCGGCCGACGCCCCGCGTGAGCTCGGCCGGGCGCCGGTGTCGCAGGTGATGCTGGCCGTGCAGAACCACCCGCTGCCGTCGGTGGCGCTGCCCGAGCTGACCCTGGACTTCGTGGCCGAGGTCACCGCGGGCGTGAGCCGGGTGCCGCTGTCGCTGTTCCTGGAGTTCCCGGTGGACGGCCCGGTGCTGACCGCCGAGTACCAGACCGCCGGCTACGACCGGCCCACCGTGCAGACGCTGCTCGACCACCTGCTGACGCTGCTCGCCGCCGGCCTCGCCGAGCCGGACCGGCCATTGGCCGAGCTGCCGATGCTGGCCGCGCACGAGCTGCCCGCGCAGCCCGCCCGCACGGCCTACCCGCCGCGCACGGTGCCCGAGCTGGTGGCGCTGTCCGCGCTCGCCCACCCCGGGCGGACCGCCGTGTCCTGCGCGTCCGGCTCGCTGGGCTACGGCGAGCTGGACGCCCAGGCCAACCGCCTCGCGCACCACCTGCTCGCGCTCGGCGCCGGCCCCGGCCGCCCGGTCGGCGTGGCCCTCGGCCGCTCCTCGCGCCTGCTGGTGGCGCTGCTCGCCGTGATGCGCACCGGCGCGCCGTACCTGCCGGTGGACCCCGACCACCCGGCGGCGCGCACCGAGCTGGTGCTGGCCGACGCCGGCGTCGAGCTGGTGGTCACCGAGTCCGCGGTGCGCGACGGGCTGCCCGGCGCCCACGTGGTGCTCGACCACCTTGACCTGAGCGGCTACCCCGCCGGCGACCCGGGCGTGCGGCTCGACCCGGCCGGCACCGCCTACGTCCTCTACACCTCGGGCTCCACCGGGCGGCCCAAGGGCGTGGCCGTGCCGCACCGCGCGCTGGTCAACTTCCTCACCTCGATGGCCGCCCGTCCCGGCGTGCACGCCACCGACACGGTCGCCGCGCTCACCACGCTCACCTTCGACATCGCGGGCCTGGAGCTCTGGCTGCCACTGCTCGCCGGCGCCAGGGTCGCGGTGGCGGACCGGGCCACCGCCTCCGACGGCCTGGCCCTCGCGCGCTGGCTCGACGAGCAGGGCGTGACGGTGGTGCAGGCCACGCCGGCCACCTGGCGGATGCTGCTCGCCGCCGGCTGGACCGGCCGGCCGGACCTGCGCGCGCTGTGTGGCGGCGAGGCCCTCACCCGGGAGCTGGCCCGCGACCTGCTGGCCCGCACCGGCGAGCTGTGGAACGTGTACGGCCCCACCGAGACCACCATCTGGTCCACGGTGCTGCGGGTGGACGAGGCGGCCGCGGCCGGCGACGGCGTGGTGGCGCTCGGCGAGCCGATCGCCAACACCCGGGTGTACGTGCTCGGCGAGGGCGACGTGCCGCTGCCCGCCAACGCGGTCGGCGAGCTCTGCATCGCCGGTGACGGGCTGGCCGACGGCTACCTCGGCCGCCCCGAGCTCACCGCCGAGCGGTTCGTGGACGACCCGTTCCACCCCGGTGAGCGCATGTACCGGACCGGCGACCTGGCACGGCGCCGCCGCGACGGCTCGCTGGAGTTCTGCGGGCGCGCCGACCACCAGGTGAAGCTGCGCGGCTACCGCATCGAGCTCGGCGAGATCGAGGCCGTCCTGGCCGCGCAGCCCTCGGTGGCCGACGCCGCAGTGGTGCTGCACACCCCGGCGAACGGCGAGCCGCGCCTCGTCGGCTACGTGGTGCCGGCCGCCGGCGAGCCGTCCGATCTCACCGCGCCGCTGGCCGCGCGGCTGCCGGACTACATGGTCCCCGGCGTGTTCGTCACGCTGGACCGGCTGCCGCTCACCCCGAACGGCAAGGTCGACCGCAAGGCGCTGCCCGCGCCCGAGCCGGTGACCGTGATGGGCCTGGACCACGAGCCGCCGTTCGGCGACTGCGAGGAGATCCTGGCCGAGGTCTGGATCGACGTGCTCGGGCTGTCGCGCGTCGACCGCCGGGACAACTTCTTCGCGCTGGGCGGCCACTCGCTGCAGGCCACCCGCATGCTCGCCCGCGTCCGCGACCAGTTCGAGATCGAGCTGCCGGTGCGGGCCGTCTTCGAGGCACCGACGTTGGCCGGGCTGGCCGCCCGGATCGAGAAGACCCTGCTCGCCGAGCTCGAGCTGGTCGGAGAGAACTGAGCGAACCCATGACTGTGTCCCCAGAGGCGTCCTCCCCGGAAGCGGAACGGCTGAGACGCCAGGAGCTGCTCCGCGCGCGGCTGGCCAAGGCACGGGCCCGCCGGCCCGGCGCCACCGCGATCACCCGGCGGCCCGACGGGGCACCGGTCCAGCTCTCCTACGCGCAGCGCCGGCTGTGGTTCCTGTCCGAGTACGAGCCGGACAGCCCCGCGTACAACATCCCGCTCGCCGTGCGCCTGCGCGGCGGGCTGGACGTGGAGGCGCTCGGCGAGGCACTGCGGCACGTGGTGGCACGCCACGAGGTGCTGCGCACGCTCTACCCGTCGGTGGACGGCGAGCCGGCCCCGCTGCTGGAGCCGGCCGCCGCGTTCACCGTGCCCCCGGTCGAGCGGGTGGCCGACGAGGATCTGCCGTGGTGGCTCGCCGAGCAGGCCCGGCGGCCGTTCGACCTGGCCAGGGAGCTGCCGATCCGGGTGGCGCTGGCCGAGGCCGGCCCGGACCACCACATGCTGTCGATCGTCCTGCACCACATCGCCGCCGACGGCTGGTCGATCGGGGTGCTCGCCGACGACCTCACCGCCGCCTACGGGGCGCTGCGGGCCGGCGGCACGCCCCGGCTCGCCGAACTGCCCGTGCAGTACGCCGACGTGGCGCACTGGCAGGCCGAGCGCGCCGCCGAGGGCGTCGTGGAGCGCGACCTCGCCTGGTGGACCGAGGCGCTGCGCGGCGCCCCCACCACCCTCACGGTGCCCACCGACCGGCCGCGGCCCGCGGTGGCCGGCGACCGCGGCGCGCGCGTCGTGGTGCCGCTCGGCGCCGGGCGCTCGGCGCGGGTCCGGGCGCTGGCCACCGAGCTCGACGCCACGCCGTTCGTGGTGCTGCTCGCGGCCCTGCAGGTCGTGCTGTCCCGCTACACCGGCAGCGAGGACGTGCTGGTCGGCAGCCCCATCGCCGGCCGCACGCACAGCGAGATGGAGCGCCTGGTCGGCTGCTTCGTGAACACGCTGGCGCTGCGGGCCGACCTGTCCGGTGACCCCACGGTGCGCGAGCTGCTGCACCGCGTGCGGGACACCACGTTCGGCGCGTTCAGCCACCAGGACGTGCCGTTCGAGCGACTGGTGGACGCGCTGGACCTGCCGCGCGACCTCAGCCACACGCCGCTGTTCCAGGTCATGCTCAACGTGCACAACCAGCCGCTGCCGCGGTTCGCCCTGGCCGGCCTGGAGACGGAGTTCACCGACACCACCACGCACACCGCCAAGTTCGACGTGTCGCTCGCCGTGGTGGACGACCCCGCCGAGCCGGACATGACGGTGGACCTGGTGTGGCGCACCGACCTCTACGACGAGCCGACCGTGCGCCGGCTGTTCGGGCACCTCACCACCGTGCTGGACGCGATGGCCGCCGACCCCGGCGCGCGGGTCGCCACGCTGCCGCTGCTGACCGCGGACGAGCGCCGGATGCTGGCCGCCGTCGACGGCACCGCGGTGCCCGGCGTGACGTCCGCAGGCACCCTGCACGGGCTCGTCGGGCGCTGGGTGGCGCGCACCCCGGACGCCGTCGCCGTGGTCGGCGAGGACGGCGCCCTCACCTACGCCGAGCTGGACGCGCGGGCCAACGCCGTCGCCCGTGAGCTGATCGCCCTCGGCGTCGGCCCGGATCGGCCGGTCGGCCTGCTCGCCGAGCGCGGCGCGGCGCTCGCCGTGGGCATGCTCGGCATCCTCAAGGCCGGCGGCGCCTACCTGCCGCTCGACCCGGTGTACCCGGACGGCCGCATCCGTGACCTGCTCACCGGGGCCGGCGCGGTGGCGGTGGTCGCCACGCCGGAGCTGGCCGGCCGGGTGGCCACCGTGCTGCCGGTGGTCCGGCTGACCGGGGCCACCGCGGCCCCGGTGGACGTGGCGGTGCCCGCCGACGCGCTCTGCTACGTGCTGTTCACCTCGGGCTCCACCGGCCGCCCCAAGGCGGTGGCGGTCGAGCACCGCAACTACCTCAACTACCTGGCCGGGCTGCGCGACCGCACCGGCGCGGGCGTCGGCTGGTCCTGGGCGCTGGTGTCCACGTTCGCCGCGGACCTGGGGACCACCAACGTGTTCGCCGCGCTCACCGGCGGCGGCACCCTGCACCTGATGTCCCGCGACACCGCCACCGACGTGGACGCCTTCGCCGCGTACCTGCGCGAGTACCCGGTGGACGCGGTGAAGCTCGTGCCCAGCCACCTGGAGGTGCTGCTGCGCGCCGGCACCGCCGACGTGCTGCCCCGGCGGCTGCTCATCTGCGCCGGCGAGCCGCTGCGCTGGGAGCTGGTCGAGCGGGTCCGCGCGCTGCGCCCGGACCTGGTGCTGCACAACCACTACGGGCCCACGGAGACCACGGTGTCCATGCTCGGCACCGCGGTGCCGGCCGAGCCGCTGCCGACGCCCTCGGTGCCGCTCGGCCGCCCGTTCGCCGGGGCCGGCGCGCACGTGCTGGACGCGCGGCGGCGGCCGGTGCCG
>DASWTI010000616.1:0-8479 GCA_036402215.1 Pseudonocardiaceae bacterium | reverse complement strand
GGCGCCGCGTCGCCGGGCACTCGCCGTGCCATGACCCGCACGGGAGCACCCTTGCGGTGCGGCCGAGCCGAGATCAAGCCCCGCGGGCGAGTTCTCGGTCACGGCCGCGCCGGCGTCAGGCGTTCTCGCGCTGGAAGACGCGGGTGCCGAAGGCCACCATGACGAGCGCCAGCACGAGCGTCACCGCGGTGCCGACGGCCGCCGGCCGGGACAGGAAGTCCCCGAGGAACGCGGCGCGCTCGGCGTCCACGATGTGGCTGAACGGGTTGACCCGCGACAGGTTGTAGAGCCACTGCGGCGCGAGCTGCATCGGCAGCAGGATGCCGGACAGCAGCACCACGGGCAGCACGATCGCGTTGAGCAGCGGCGCGAACGCGTCCTCGCTCTTGAGCCGCAGCGCGATCCCGTACGAGGCGGCGGCGAGCGCCATGCCCAGCACCACCATGAGCACCAGCCCCAGCACCGCCCCCTGCCACGGCACCCGCAGCCCGAACAGCAGCGCGATGAGCACCATGAGCGTGGCCTGCACGGCGGTGACGAAGCCGTCGCGCAGCACCCGGCCGAGCAGCAGCGCGGTGCGGCTGGCCGGCGTCACGCGCATCCGCTCGATGACGCCGGCCCGGTACTCGGCGATGATGCCGAAGCCGACGAAGAGCCCGCCGAACATGCCCATCTGCACCAGCAGGGCCGGCACGAAGATCTGCCAGGCGTCGCCGGCCGGGAAGCCCGGCGTGGAGTCCACCACGCGGATCAGCAGCGGCCCGAACAGCGCCAGGTACAGGATCGGCTGGGTGAGCCCGAAGACCATCCAGAACGGGTTGCGCAGCAGCTGGCGCATCGCCCGGACGAACACCAGCCAGGTGTCGAGCAGCATCACGCACCTCCCTCGGCGTCGCGCAGCGCGCGGCCGGTGAGCGTCAGGAACACGTCGTCGAGCGTCGGGCGGTGCACCGCCATCGAGGCGAGCGCGACGCCCGCGGCGTCCAGCTCCCGCAGCAGCACGGGCAGCGCGGCGCTGCCGTCCGGCACCCGGAACCGCACGTCGGCGCCGTCCGTGGTGACGTCGTGCGCGCCCACCTGGCGGCCCGCCACCCCGGCCGCGGCGCCCGCCGTCGCCGGGTCGGTGACGGTGATCGCCACGGTGTCACCGGACACCCGGCGCTTCAGCTCGTCCGGCGTGCCCTGCGCGACGATCGAGCCGTTGTCGATCACCAGGATGCGGTCGCACAGCGAGTCCGCCTCCTCCAGGTAGTGCGTGGTGAGGAAGACCGTCGCGCCGTGCTCGTCGCGCAGCGAGCGGATGTGCTGCCAGAGGTTGCTGCGGCTCTGCGGGTCCAGGCCGGTGGTGGGCTCGTCCAGGAAGATCAGCCGCGGCTCGTGGATCAGGCCCATGGCGATGTCCAGCCGTCGGCGCTGTCCGCCGGAGAGCGTCCTGGTGAGCCGCTTCTCCAGGCCCTCCAGGTCGAGCTGCCGGTAGAGGGTGGCGGCCCGGCGCTCGGCCGCGGTGCGGCTGAGCCGGTAGAGGCGGCCATGGGTGACGAGCTCCTCGCCGACCGGGACGTCCGGCCCGGCGCCGCCGCCCTGGGCGACGTAGCCGATGCGCCGCCGGACCTCCGTCGGGTCACGGCGCAGGTCGATGCCGGCCACCGTGGCCGAGCCGGCGGTGGGATCGAGCAGCGTGGTGAGCATCCGCAGCGTGGTGGTCTTGCCGGCCCCGTTCGGACCGAGGAAGCCCACCAGCTCCCCGGCCGTCACGTCGAGGTCGACGCCCCGCACGGCCTCCACCGTGCCGCGCCGGGTCCTGAAGGTGCGGGCCAGCCCGCGTGCCTCGATCACGACACCTCCCCGAGGTGTTCAGGTTTGACTATTCAAACTTGACTTCCGAGCATAGTGCACGCCGGACGGTACGTCGCCGACCGGCGCGCCGGCGCCCGGCTCGGGTGGCGGCGGGCGCCGCGCGGGCGTCAGACCTCCTTGACGACCGGGTGCGGGGTGCCGTCCGGCCGGTGGTAGTCGCCACGCTCGACGCGGGTGATCATGTCGCCGACCCAGCGCGCCTCACCCTCGGAGAGCGCCGCCGAGAGGTGGATCTGCTCGACCACGTGCCGGGGCGTCACCGGGTGCGGGGCGGACACCGTGAACCCCGAGCTCTCGACCACCGCCTCCAGCTGGGTCAGGCGGCGGCGCAGCAACGACAGCAGCTCGTCGCGCCCGAGCACCGGGAAGAAGCACAGCCCGGCCCGCAGCGTGGTCGCGTCCCCCAGCTTCCAGAGCGCCTCGCGCAGCAGCACCAGGAAGTCGAACTCGCCGTGCTCGGTGAGCTCGTAGGCGGTGCGGTCCGGCCGCCCGCCGCGCGCCGGCTCGCCGATCGTGCGGCACTGCCCGTCGCGAGTCGCCGTCTTGAGCGCGTGGTAGATCGAACCTGGGTTCACGCTGGCCCACTCGTCGGCCCGCCAGGACAGCAGCATGCGGCGGACGTCGTAGCCGTGGACGGGCTGCAGCAGCCGCACCACGCCCAGCACCAGGAGTCGGGTCGAGGACACGGCCGCATTCTGCCTGGACCGGCCCTAATACCCTGGACCACATGAGTACCCCCGTGTTGACGGCGGTGGCCTGGCCGTACGCCAACGGCCCCCGCCACATCGGCCACGTGTCCGGCTTCGGCGTCCCGTCGGACGTCTTCTCGCGCTACCAGCGAATGGCCGGCAACCGGGTGCTCATGGTCTCCGGCACGGACGAGCACGGCACGCCCATCACCGTCCAGGCCGACAAGGAGAACGTCAGCCCGCGGCAGCTCGCCGACAAGTACAACCGGGTGATCGCCGAGGACCTGCGCGGCCTCGGGCTCTCCTACGACCTGTTCACCCGCACCGTCACCACCAACCACTACGACGTCGTGCAGCAGGTCTTCCTGGCGCTGCACCGCAACGGGTACCTGATCCCGCGCACCACGCTGGGCGCGATCAGCCCGTCCACCGGGCGCACCCTGCCGGACCGCTACATCGAGGGCACCTGTCCGATCTGCGGCGCCGACGGGGCGCGCGGCGACCAGTGCGACACGTGCGGCAACCAGCTCGACCCGGTGGACCTGATCAACCCGCGCTCGCGGATCAACGGCGAGACGCCGAAGTTCGTCGAGTCCGAGCACTACTTCCTGGACCTGCCGGCGTTCGCCGAGGCACTCGGCCGCTGGCTCGCCACCAAGGAGAACTGGCGGCCCAACGTCCTCAAGTTCTCGATGAACCTGCTGGACGACCTCAAGCCGCGGGCCATCACGCGAGACCTCGACTGGGGCGTGCCGGTGCCGCTGGACGGCTGGCGGGACAACCCGGCCAAGAAGATCTACGTCTGGTTCGACGCGGTCATCGGTTACCTGTCGGCCACCGTGGAGTGGGCGAAGCGCTCCGGCGACCCGGACGCCTGGCAGCAGTGGTGGTGCGACCCGCAGGCGCGGGCCTACCACTTCATGGGCAAGGACAACATCACCTTCCACTCGCAGATCTGGCCGGCGATCCTGCTCGGGCACAACGGCGCCGGGGCGCACGGCGGTGAGCCCGGCCCGTTCGGCACGCTGAACCTGCCGTACGAGGTGGTCTCCAGCGAGTACCTGACGATGAGCGGCGCCAAGTTCTCCACGTCGCGCAACAAGGTCATCTACGTCGGTGACTTCCTGCGCGAGTTCGGGCCGGACACCCTGCGGTACTTCATCGCGGTGGCCGGGCCGGAGAACCAGGACGCGGACTTCACCTGGGAGGAGTTCGTCCGGCGCACGAACTTCGAGCTGGCCAACGAGTGGGGCAACCTGGTGAACCGCTCGGTGTCCATGGCGCACAAGAACAACGGCGCGGTGCCCTCGCCGTCCGCGCCGCGCGACGCGGACGCCGAGTTGCTGGCGCTCTCCCGCGGTGCCTTCCCCACCGTGGGCGCGCTGCTGGAGCGGTCCCGCTTCAAGGCCGCCGTCGGGGAGGCGATGCGCGTCGTGGGAGCGGCCAACAAGTACCTGTCCGACCAGGAGCCCTGGAAGCTCAAGGACGACCCGGACCGGCGGGACACCGTGCTGCACACCGTGCTGCAGGTGGTGAGCGACGCCAACACGCTGCTCACGCCGTTCCTGCCGCACGCCGCGCAGAAGGTGCACGAGCTGCTCGGCAACACCGGCGTCTGGGCGGCCGAGCCGCGGGTGGACGAGGTGGACGACGCCGACGGCTCGCGCTACCCGGTGATCACCGGTGACTACGCGGGCGAGCAGGCGCGCTGGGCGTCCACGCCGATCGAGCCGGGCCGCCCGCTGGTCAAGCCGTCGCCGCTGTTCGCCAAGCTCGACCCCAAGCTCGGCGAGACGGGCCCCGAGTGGGCCCCGATCGTGGACTGACGGGTGCGGCACGGGGAGCCGCCACCGGCGCCGGAGCGGCTGGCGGTGCCGGTGGTGGACGCCCATACGCACCTCGACGCGTGCGGGTTCACGGAGCCGGAGCAGGTGCGGGCGGCGCTGGACCGCGCGTCCGCCGTGGGTGTCGGCACCGTGGTGACGGTGGCCGACGACCTGGCGTCGGCGCGGTGGGTGGTCGAGGCCGCGCAGTGGGACGAGCGGCTGTTCGCCGCGGTGGCGCTGCACCCGACGCGCACCGCGGCCGTGACCGAGGCCGACCGGGCGGAGATCGAGGCGCTCGCCGCCTCGCCCCGCGTGGTGGCCGTCGGCGAGACCGGCCTGGACCACTACTGGGACTACTCGCCGCACGCCGCGCAGGAGCACGAGTTCCGCTGGCACATCGACCTGACCAAGCGGCTGGACCGCACGCTGATGATCCACGACCGGGACGCGCACGCCGACGTGCTGCGCGTGCTGGCCGAGGAGGGGCCGCCGGAGCGCGTCGTCTTCCACTGCTTCTCCGGCGACGAGGACATGGCCAGGACCTGCGCCGATCGCGGCTACCTGATGTCGTTCGCCGGGCCGGTGACCTTCCGGAACTCGCACGCGCTGCGGGCCGCGGCACGGGTGGCGCCGGCCGAGCTGCTGCTGGTGGAGACCGATGCGCCGTTCCTCACGCCGCACCCGTTCCGCGGCCGGCCGAACGAGCCGTACTGCGTCCCGTACACGCTCCGGGGCCTCGCCGAGGTGCGCGGTGATGACCCTCTGCGACTCGCCGAGGTGACGACCACCAACGCCGAACGGGTCTTCGCGTTCGCACGCGACGCGGCTCCGGTGACGCCCGGCGACCGCTAGGCGCGGAGTCACCCCCACTCGGCGTGAGGAGTCTCACGAACGGCCCTGAGGGCTGGCTCCGGGCCGTGGAGGTCGTTACGGTCCCGTGACCGGAAGCCGGGATGGGGCTTATCCCGGGCGGACCGTGGCCAGTCGGGGCTGGCGTGGTCGCGTGATTCCTCGCGGAATCCACGACGCCTGCCCCTGCCCGGATGCTCGACGACTGGACGACTGGTGGACAAACGCTCGATCGTCAGGGCAGCCGTGGCTGCCACCCTCGTCGCCATCACCATCGGCGGAGCCGCCGCCATCACCATGGACAAGTCGGTGACCATCACCGTCGACGGTGAGGCGCGCGACTTCCACACCTTCGCCTCCACCGTGGCGGGCGCGCTGCGCTCGGCCGGCCTCGACGTGGGTCAGCACGACACGCTGGCCCCCGCCGGGGACGCGGACCTGCACGACGGCAGCCAGATCGTGCTGCGGCGGGGCCGCCAGGTGACGGTGCGACTGGACGGCCGGGAGCGCACGGTGTGGACCACCGCGCTCACCGTGGAGGAGGCGCTGCGCCAGCTCGGCATGCACTCCGACGGCTTCGAGGTCTCCGCGGACCGCTCGCGCCGCATCCCGCTGGAGGGCCTCACCCTCGACGTCCGCAGCGCCAAGGCGGTGACGCTCACCGACGGCGGCGAGCCGGCCCGCGAGGTGTCGACCACGGCGCTCACCGTGGAGGAGCTGCTGGCCGACCTCGGGGTCGCGCTGGAGAGCACCGACACCGTGGTGCCGGAGGCGGCGACGCCGCTCACCGCGGGCCTCGCCATCCAGGTCACCCGGGTGCGGGTCTCCGAGGTCACCGAGACCCAGGAGATCGCCCCGCCGGTCGAGAAGACCGAGGACCCGGAGATGGAGAAGGGCACCGAGGAGGTCACCGAGGAGGGTGTGCCCGGTGAGCGCGTCGTGGTCCTGCGGGTCACCACGACCAACGGCCAGGTGACCAACCGCGAGGAGCTCTCCTTCGAGGTCACCAAGGAGCCGACGCCGCGCAAGGTCACCGTCGGCACCAAGCCGCCGCTCAACCCGGACATCACCGACGGCGAGATCTGGGACGCGCTGGCCCAGTGCGAGTCCGGTGGCAACTGGGCGATCAACACCGGCAACGGCTACTACGGCGGCCTCCAGTTCAACCGTCAGACCTGGCTGGCCTACAACGGCGACCAGTACGCGCCGCTGCCGCACCAGGCGACCCGCGAGCAGCAGATCGCGACCGCGACGCTGCTGCGCGACGACCGCGGCGGGTACGGGGCGTGGCCGTCCTGTTCGTCCAAGCTGGGGCTGCCGCGTTAGATTGCCCGCGTGAGTTCCCGAGCGTCCGCCGAGACCCGGCTGCTGGGTCCGGCGGACGTTCGGCGTCTGGCGGCCGAGCTGGAGGTGCGGCCCACCAAGAAGCTGGGCCAGAACTTCGTGCACGACCCGAACACCGTGCGGCGCATCGTCGCCACCTCCGGGCTGCGCGCCGACGACGTGGTGCTGGAGGTCGGGCCGGGGCTGGGCTCGCTCACCCTGGCGCTGCTCGGCGAGGCCGCGCACGTGACCGCTGTGGAGATCGACCCGGTACTCGCCGCGCGGCTGCCGGCCACCGCCGCGGACCGGGCCGGCGCGCTCGCCGGACGGCTCACCGTGGTCCCGGCGGACGCCCTGCGGGTCACCGCCGCCGACCTGCCCGGCCCGGCGCCCACCATGCTGGTGGCCAACCTGCCGTACAACGTGGCGGTGCCGGTGCTGCTGCACCTGCTGGCGGAGCTGCCCACGCTGCGCGGCGGCCTGGTCATGGTGCAGGCCGAGGTGGCGGACCGGCTGGCCGCGCCGCCCGGCTCGCGGGTGTACGGGGTGCCCAGCGCCAAGCTCGCCTGGTACTGCGCCGCGCGGCGTGCCGGGCCGGTGCCGCGGGCGGTGTTCTGGCCGGTGCCCAACGTGGACTCCGGCCTGGTGGCCTTCGTGCGCCACGACACCCCGCTGCCCGGGGTGCGGGAGGCGGTGTTCGCCGTGGTGGACGCCGCGTTCGCCCAGCGGCGCAAGACGTTGCGCTCGGCGCTCGCCACCTGGGCCGGGTCCCCCGCCGAGGCGGAGCGCACGCTGCGGGCGGCCGGCGTGGACCCATCGGCGCGCGGTGAGCAGCTCGACGTGGCGGCGTTCGCCCGGATCGCCGCCGCCCGGTCCCGCTGAGCAGCGCCTCGCGCCCGGGGCGAGTGGATCATGTGCCCAGTCGGTGCGTGCGAATGGTCCGTTCACCCCGGCGGGAGGGACACGGGTCGCCCCGGTGGGAGGGGCGCGCCTCGGCCCGGCCGGAGGGACTCGCCGTAGGCTGCTGGCCCCCGGGACGCCGTGCCCGCCGGGCCCGCTCGCCGGCACGGCGCCTGACCAACCTCCGCCGACGGACGGGAGCCGGTAGTGGTGCGGATGGCCGATCAGCAGGCCGCCGAGGTGATCAGGTTCTGGCGTACCGCTGAGCTGTTCGCGCCGCCCGCCCTGGAGCGGGTGAACGCCGACGAGGGCGTGGTGGCGCTGCGGCCGCACGAGCCGCTGCCCTGGGACGAGCCGCCACCCGCGCCCGAGGGCCACGCCTGGCGCCACCACGTGTACGTCGGGGTGTTCCCGCTGGACGCGGCGATGGACGTGCTGGCGCGGGTGTTCCCGGCGGACGAGGAGCCGGCCGGGGAACGCCCGGTGATCGGCGAGACCGCGCTGGCCGCGCTCACCGTGGGCGCCGACGGCCGGCTGGTGCCGGGCACCGTGGTGCTCTCGCACTGCGCCTGGGCCACCGGGCGGGCGTTCTGGCCGGGCCCGGGCGCCGCGGACTGGCTGTCCGGCATCGAGGACGCCCGCGCCGAGCTCGACTCCTGGTTCGCCGAGCGCGCGCCGGTGGACGGCGCGGGCCGTCCCGAGCCGCTCGGCCACGAGAACCTGGTGGCCTGCCGCGACGCCGTGGCCGCGCTGCTCGGCGTGACCGACGTGCTGCCGCACGCCGAGATCCGGGTGCGCAGCCGCCTGGTGCCGCTGCGCCGGGCCGGTACCGCCCCGGTGCTGGACAGCCCGGTGGCCGAGGACCTGGACCTGGTGGCGGGGCGGGTGGCGGTGGGCGACGTGGGCGCCGCGCTGCGCGCGTACCTCGGGCCGGTGGACGAGAGCCCACGGCTGGACGTGCGCGACCCCGAGCACGTGGACGCGGTGCTGGCGGCCACGGCGCCGGACCGGGTGCCGGCCGGGCGCTGGCCCGCG
>DASWTI010000615.1:0-4987 GCA_036402215.1 Pseudonocardiaceae bacterium | reverse complement strand
GGTGACCGCGCGGCGCGGGTTCCGGGCGGCGGCCAGCACGTCCCCGGCCAGCCGAGCGGCCACGTCGAGCGGCCCGGCCGGGCGTGACCGACCGGACGACGAGGACGCGGCCGACCCGGTGGGTTTGCCGGGGGTGTGCTCGCGGGTGCGGCTGCGCAGCAGGCCGAGCAGCTCCACGCCACCGTCGTCCGCGGTCAGGATCTCGTGCAACGCCAGCACGTAGGCGGCGCCGTGGCCGCCGAGGCCGCCGAGGCCGCCGTCCCCGGCGTGGCGCTCGCCGCCGGCGCCGTCATCGGTGCCGTTGCCGTTGCCAGTGCCGTTGCCGGTGCCGTCCCCGGTGACCAGGGTGGCCTGCCACGGCGGGCGGGTCGGGTCGAACGGCGTGGTCGCCGCCGTGCGGGCCAGGTCCAGCAGCCCGTCCGGGTCCGCGGCCACCGCGCGCCGCAGGTGGTACGACAGGTCGGCGTGCTCGTCGGTGACCCAGCGCGGCAGGCCGAAGCCGGTCTCCTGGACGCGCTCACGGGCGCGCGGCAGGTACGCCGTCCCCCACTCGTGCGCGGCGACCAGCCGGTCCTCGTCGGGCACGTGGTCCAGCAGCTCGACGATCACCGTGGTGGCCCGCAACCGCGGGTCGGCCGAGGCCCGCCACAGCACGGCCTCGGCGACGCCGAGCGGGCGCTCGTCAGCCACGGGACCCACCGCCGCCCGGCCAGTCGTCGAGCGTGTCCAGGTAGAGCTGTCGCACGCGGGCCACCTCGTCGTCCAGTCCCGCCACGGTCCAGCCGGCGGTCGGCACCGGGTCGTGCACGACGACCTGCACGGTGCCCCGGCGGAAGGTGCGGGCGCCCTTCCACATGATCTCCCCGGCATTGCGGATGACCACCGGCACGATCGGCACGCCGGCCTGCATGGCCACGTGGAACGCGCCCTTCTTGAAGCGGCCGAGGCGCGGCGTCACGGTGCGCGTGCCCTCCGGCGACATGGCGAGCGAGACGCCCTCCCGGAGCTTGCGCACCGCGGGTTCGAGCGCGGCCCTGGCCTGGTCGGTGTTGCCGCGCTCGACGAACGCCACGTCGGCCAGCCGGAAGAACTGGCCGAGCAACGGCACCGAGGCGAGCTCCTTCTTGGCCACGGCCGACACGTCCCGGCGCAGCAGCTTGATCATCACCAGCACGTCGAGCGCGCTCTGGTGGTTGAACACGAAGACCGCCGGGCGGCGGGCCCACAGGTTGTGCTCGCCGCGCACCTCGATGGTGATGCCGCCGAGGGCGAGCCCGAGCGTGCTGGCGAACGAGCCGCCGAGCTCGACGGCCTGCTTGCGGTCGCGGTTGAGCAGCCCGATGCCCAGGCCGCTCGCCACCCCGGCCAGCATCCCGCCGTAGACGGCCGCGCTGCGCACCACCGTCGTGAGGTCCGGCAGCTCGCGCGGCGGGAACCGGCGCACCGGCCAGCCGTGCTCGGCCGCGGTCGCGGCGAGCAGCCGCCCGGGGTTCAGCGCCCGGGGACGGCCGGCGGCCTGCAGGAACGGCACGTCCTCGTCGCCGTTGGAGTAGGCGTAGCTGGTGGCGAGGTCCACGCCGTGCGCCGCGGCGAACGCCCGCACCGCGTCGGCCTTGCCCACGCCGTACGGCACGGGGCCGGTGATGCGGCCGGTGAGGATGCCGTTCTCGGCCTCCAGCTCAGTGCACAGGACGTGCTCCACGCCCAGCTCGCGGGCCATCGGGGCGACCTGGAACCGGGTGGCCGACGAGGCCAGCACCACGGTGTGCCCCATCCGCTGGTGCGCCTTCACCAGCTCCCAGGCCTGCGGGTAGAGGCTGCCGGCTATCCAGCGGGTGAACAGCCGCTCCCCCAGTTCCTCCAGCTCGTCCTCGGAGCGGCCGGCCCAGGAGCGCAGCGAGTCCGTGACGAACGTGGTGAAGGCGTCGGGGTCGCCGATGCCGCGCAGCCCGACGAGCAGCGTGCGGGCGGCCTCGCCGGGCGTCAGGTTCAGCCGGCGCACCCGGTCCACGGCGAACGCGGTCACCGAGTAGCCGTCGATCACCGTGCCGTCGTAGTCGAAGAAGGCGCCGACGCGGGGACCGGCCGGCCCGGCCAGCACCTCCTCGACCAGCTCGTCAGCCATCATGGCGGCTCCCGCCCCCGGTGGCCCCGGTCCCGCCGTCGCCGCCGATGCCGGCGCTCCCGTCCCCGGCGTCGCCGATGCCGCTGCTCCCGTCCCCGGCCCTCCCGTCCCCGGTGGCGCGGGCGTCCAGCTCGGCGATCCCGGCGACGGCGGCCACGATGCCCGCCATCTCGGCGGCGAACTCCCGCCGCCGGCCGGTCAGCTCCTCGCGGCCGGGGTCCACCAGGTCGCGGTTGGCCGCGAGCCGCAGCGCCGACTCGAACAGCTCCTTGGACACCGACTCCGGCCCGCTGATCCGCCGCTGCAGCACGTACTGCCGGCCGACCGCGACGCACTCGTCGAGGAACTCCTTGGTCACCACCGGCGTGCGCGGGTCGCGCGCGGCCAGCCGATCGGCCACCACCAGGTAGGCCTCGGCGAACGACCGCAGCACCCGGTGCGCCGCGCGGAACGAGGCGCCGGCCAGCA
Source organism: Pseudonocardiaceae bacterium (assembly GCA_036402215.1). Taxonomy (GTDB): domain Bacteria; phylum Actinomycetota; class Actinomycetes; order Mycobacteriales; family Pseudonocardiaceae; genus DASXTS01. Next base: position 2,394 of record DASWTI010000615.1, on the reverse strand, counting down.
GTTCCCGCCGCCGCTCCACCGTCGCCGCCGCGGCCGGGTCGATGCCGAGCAGCTCCAGCTCGGCCATCAGCTCGTCGCGGAACACCGGCTTCTCCGCGAAGAAGAACTCGTACTTGAACACGTCGCGCAGCCGCAGCGCCGTGCGCCAGGCGTCGTCCAGCGTGCCCTCGCCGAGCGCCGCCAGCTCCACGATGGCGCGGTTCACGAACCAGTGGATGGCGTTGTTGCGGTAGTACGCGGCGACCAGGTGCTGGCCCGGCTCGACCGCGTACACCGGCTCGGTGCCGTCGGCGTACGTGGTGACCACGCCGTGCCGGGTGAGCGTGCGCAGCACCGCGCGCACCCCCTCCGGCCGGCGCAGCTCGTCCAGCCCGCTCGACGGGAGCTTGCGCGCCGCCACGTGGTCGAGCAGCGGGTCGAGCACCCGCCGCACCTCGTCCAGGGTGAGCGCCCGGTCGGTCACGCCGAGCAACGCGAGCGGCACCAGCGTCCCGGGCAGCACCGGCGTGGCCCGGTTCATCCGGTCGCACACCTCGAACGCCACCTTCTGCATGGCCAGCCGCCGCGCGCCCGCCTCGGCGCCGGGGACGCCGCCCGCGGCCTCCAGCGCGGGCCGCAACGCCAGCGGCTCGCCGAAGCGCACGTGCACCGTGCCGAGCTGCTGCTGGTGCGAGCGCATGTAGCGGGCGAGCCAGCCGACGCCCTCGCGCTTCTTGGCCGCGCCACCCTGTTCGGCGGCCATCGTGCCCACCTCGGGCAGCAGGTCGAAGGTGATGGAGACCGGCACCAGGTAGGCGTCGTCCGCGCGGCCGGCCTCCAGCGCCTGCACCAGGAACTGGAGGATGCCGAACTTCGGCGCCCGCAGCTTGCCGGTGCGGGAGCGGCCGCCCTCGATGTACCACTCCAGGTTGAAGCGCTTGGCCGCCAGGTAACCGAAGTACTCGCGCACCGCCAGCTTGTAGAGCTCGTCGTCGCCGAAGCTGCGCCGGATGAACACCATGCCCGCGCGGCGGCCGAGCGGCCCGAGCGGCCAGAACGCCATGTTGTCGCCGCCCACGATGTGGTTCGGCGGGAAGTCGTGGGCGTCCAGCACGCTGCGCAGCACGAGCGGGTCGGAGTAGGAGCGGTGGGTGGGCAGGAAGACCAGCGAGTGCGTGCGGTTCAGCTCGCGCAGCTCGGCGAGGTCCACGCCCCCGATGCGCGGCGTCCAGGCCTTCGCGTGGATCGGGCTGAGCGCGGCCGCCATCAGGTCGTTGACCAGGCGGCTCTGCGCGCCCACCACCTCGCGCAGCCGGTCGGCCGCCTGCGCCGTCACCTCGTCGAGCGGCGCCCCGGTGCGCTCCGCGTAGGCGGTCAGCTCCCGGCGGAAGCGGCCGCTGCCGAGGATCTGCTCCGCCACCAGCCGCGGCACCTTGTGCCGGTCGCCGATGACCCCGCGCTCGGCGCGTTCCACGGCCAGCACCGCCTGCCGCAGCACGAAGTCCACGAACCGGTCAGACGTCCCGCCACCCCCCGTCTCCGCGCCGAACCGTGACCGCAGCGCGTTCTCGTGCGCCGGCTCCCCCATGACCACCGTGTGCCGGTCCGGCTCCCGCAGCACGATCCGCTGCTGCGCCCCCACCCGCGGCCGCCGCGGATCGGTGAACAACAGCAGGTCCGACCACCGCACCCGGCGGACGCCACCGCGTTCCCTGGGCAGCCAGATGACCCGCAGTGGCACCACCAGCGGGTCGTCACCGCGCCCCAGCCGCTCCCCCAGCCCGGCCGCGTCCACCTGCTCGGCGTCCGGCGCCTGCGCACGGGCCCAGTCCTGCAGCACCGCCCGCTCCACCGGGGTGCCCGCGAGCAGCAGCAGGACCACCGGACCCTCACCGAACGCCACCATGCCGTGCAGCTTGCCCGCCCGCCGTGATCACCGCCACACCCGGGTGGGCCGCCGGTACGGCGGCGCGGGCGACGTTCGATTCAGTGCCGCGGCCCACGGCACGGCCGCGCTGTGGCCCGGCAGTCGGCCGTGCCACTCACGGCCGCGCTCCGGCCGCGTGTCACGCTCACCTTCGTGGGGTCGGTGATCGGGCGGGACGCGGTGCTGGAGCGGGCGTGGGAGGCGCTCGCCGGGGGTGCGGCCGTCGTGGTGGGTGGGCCGGCCGGGATCGGCAAGACCGCGGTGTGGCGGGCGCTGGTGGAGCGGGCACGCGCCGAGGGGTGGCGGGTGCCGGCGTGCGCGCCGGCCGAGTCGGAGCAGGCGTTGCCGCTGGCGGCGCTGGCCGACCTGGTGCAGCCGCTGGCGGAGCACGTGCCGGGCCTGCCGGCGCCGCAGCGGGCGGCGGCGGAGGTGGTGCTGCACCAGGCGGAGCCGGGGACCACGGCCGACGAACGGGCGCTGGGGGCGGC
>DASWTI010000614.1:0-1512 GCA_036402215.1 Pseudonocardiaceae bacterium | reverse complement strand
CTGCCGCCCGGCCTGCTGCCGCCCGGCCACGGCCACCAGCCGGGCCAGGGCCACCCCGGCGCGCCCCAGTACCCGCCGCACGAGCAGCACCAGTACGCCCGGCACGACCATGGCCAGGACGGCCGCAGTCCCTTCGCCCCGCCGCCCGGCCAGGACGGGCGCAGCTCGTTCGCCCCGGCGCCCACCCCGGTAGGCGCCACCGAGCCGGTCGCCGTCGGCCACCAGGACGGCGCACGGCGGGACGGCGCAGAACAGAACGGCCCAGAACAGAACGGCGCAGGGCAGGGCGGCGCAGAACAGGGGCAGTCCTGGCCGAACGCCGACCAGGATCTCGCGCACCGCGCCACCCAGGCCGTCCCCGCCGCCGTCGGCGCCGCCCCGGGCTCCGTCCCGGTCGGGCCCGGCGGCCCGCGCACCGGCGCGGACCGGGACGGCCGGCAGTGGCCCGCGGGCGACCACGACGACGTCACCGTGGACGCCGACGCCACCATGAAGGCGAGCCTGCTCACCGAGTTCATGCCGCGCCGGGAGAGCACCGTGCTGCCGGAGCCGCCGCTGCCCGGCCTCGACCCGCCGCCGGGTGAGGCGCGGTGAGCGCACCGGCGGCGCCCCCCGCCGGCCTCGTCGAGGCGCTGCCGCAGTACTCGATCGGCGGCTCGATCGGCGAGGGCGGCATGGGCGTCGTGTACGCCGGGCTGCACCGGCCGCTGGGCCGCCAGGTGGCGATCAAGCAGCTGCCGGGCAACCGCGCGCAGGACCCCGGCATGGCCGAGCGCTTCGACCACGAGGCGCGGCTGCTGGCCCGGCTGGACCACCCGCACATCGTGCCGGTGTACGACTACGTGCAGACCGCGGCGGTGCGGCTGCTGGTGATGGAACGGCTCGACGGCGGCACCGTGTGGAGCCGGTTCCACGGGCACGGCCTCACCGGTGAGCAGACCTGCGCGATCGTGCTCGCCACGCTCGCCGGGCTGCACGCCGCGCACCGGTCCGGGGTGCTGCACCTGGACGTGAAGCCGAAGAACCTGCTGTTCACCACGGGCGGCGTGCTGAAGGTCGCGGACTTCGGCATCTCCCAGGTGGTGAGCGAGGGCGCCACGCTGGTGACCCGCGGCGGCGACCTGATCGGCACGCCGGCGTACATCGCCCCCGAGCAGGCCCTGGGCAACCCGCTCACGCCGGCCGCCGACCTGTACGCCACCGGCACCGTGCTCTACGAGCTGCTGTGCGGCTCGCTGCCCTTCGACGCCACCGGCGGCGCGCTCTCCCTGCTGCACCAGCGCGTCTACACCGACGCGCGGCCGATCCCGGGGGTGCCGCCCGCGCTGGCCACCGTGGTGATGCGCAGCCTGGTGCGCGACCCGCGCGAGCGCTACCGCGACGCCGAGGCGTTCGCCATGGACCTGGCGGGCGCGGCCACCCAGGCGTACGGCCTGGGCTGGCTGGACCGCGCCGGGCTGCGGGTGCACCTGACGCCGCGGGTCGCCGCGTGCGCCACCACCGGGCCGGCCC
>DASWTI010000613.1:0-10031 GCA_036402215.1 Pseudonocardiaceae bacterium | reverse complement strand
GAGCGCGGCCAGCTCGGCGGTGATGCCCTCAGGGCTGTCGGCCAGCAGCACGGCCCGGTGCGGTCCCGGGTTCCGGTTCGCCGCCAGCGCCCGCCCGAGGTCACGGATCGTCGCCGGGCCGCCGGCCAGGTGGGCGCGCAGCCGTTCGGCGCGGGCCCGCAGGTCGTCGGCGGAGTCCCCGTCGACGACCCAGGGCACGGTGTCGCAGCGGAACGCGGCGGCGTCGCCGGTGTGATGAGCGGACACGGGATTCCTCACTCCGGGTGCAGGGCGGGCGGCTACCACTCCACGAGGAGCCGCGACAGCCCGCGGGTGGCCAGGCCGTCCTTCCAGGTCACCGGCTCGGGCGCGGACGCCAGCCGCAGCGTCGGGAACCGGCGCAGCATCCGCTCCAGCACGATCCGCACCTGGAGCCTGGCCAGCGGCGCCCCCAGGCAGCGGTGCGCCCCGTGGCCGAACGTCAGGTGCACGGCGTCGCGGCCGGTGAGCGTCAGGTGTTCCGGCCGGGCGAACACCGCGGCGTCGTGGTTGCCGTGCAGCAGCGCCACCAGCACCGCCTCGCCGGCCCGCACGGTGACGCTGCCGAGGGTCATCGGCTCCGAGGCGACCCGGGGGAAGGCGATCGGCGTGGCCGGGCTGATCCGCAGCAGCTCCTCGACCGCGGGGCCCAGCCGGTCCGGCCGCGCCGCCAGCTCCTCGTAGGCGCCGGGCTCGGACAGCAGCACCAGCGTGGACAGGCCGAGCTGCCCGACCGTGGTCTCGTAGCCGGCCATCAGCAGGGTGAGCCCCAGGGTGAGCAGCTCCCCCATCGACAGGTCGCCGTCGTCGTGCACCGCGATCAGCGAGGTGAGCAGGTCGTCCTCCGGCCGCCCGCGCTTGCGGTCCACCAGGTCCGCGATGTAGCCGACCAGCTCCAGCCGCCGGCGGGACTTCTCCCTCGGGGTGCTGGCCGAGATGTCGAACAGCACCTCCACCCAGGTCCGGAACCGGTCGCTGTCCGCCGGTGGCACCCCGAGCAGCGTGCACAGCACCGCCAGCGGCAGCGGGTTGGCCAGGCCGGCGACGAGGTCGGCGCCCGGGCCGTGCTCGGCGACGGCGTCCAGGTGCCGGTCGGCCAGCTGCTCGATGTACGGGCCCATCCCGGCGATCCGCCGGGAGCTGAAGGCGCCGGACACGATGCGGCGCAGCCTGCGGTGGGAGTCGCCGTCCATGCTCATCATGGAGTCGGGAGCCGGCTGGGCGTCGTTGAACCGCGGCGCGTGCGGCTTGACCGCGTCGGCCCGGCTGAACCGTGGGTCGGCCAGCACCTGCCGTCCCAGCGCGTAGTCCCGCACCAGCCACATCAGGTCACCGGTCGGCGTCTCGATCCGCACGACGTCCTCGGCGCCGGGGTCCAGGTACCCGGGGAGCGGGCCCAGCCGGTCGACGCTGCACTGCCTCATGGGCCCTGGATCCGGCGCTCGACCTCGCGCAGCACGTCCGTCCGCCGGTTGAAGGCGATCCGCACGTACCGCCGGCCGTCGGCCGGGTCCGAGAAGAACGGGTCACCGGGCACCACCAGCACGCCGGCCCGGTCCAGCAGCTGGTGCACGAAGGCCGTCGAGTCCTGCCGGCCCTCGGTGAGCGGTCCGATGTCGGCGAACAGGAAGCAGCCGCCCTGCACCTCGGCGAACGCCATGCCCATCCGGCCGAAGATGTCCTGGGCCAGGTCCCGCCGCCGGGCCATCTCGGTGGACGCCTCGGCCAGGTCGATCGACAGCGCGGCGAGGCCGGCCGCCACCTGCAACGGCACCGACGCACCGTTCGTGGTCACCTCGTGCACCCGGCGCAGCACCTCGGTGCGCTCGGGCGCGGCGCGCAGGAAGCCGAGCCGCCAGCCGCTGACGGCGTGGCTCTTGGACAGTGAGCCGACCACGACGCACCGCTCGGCGAGACCGGGGACCTCGGTCGCGGAGACGTGCCGGCGGCCGTCGAAGACGAAGTCGCGGTACACCTCGTCGGAGATGACGGTGACGTCCCACCGCCGGCACACCTCGGCGATGGACTCCAGCTCGGAGCGCAGCAGGACGCGGCCGGTGGGGTTGCTCGGCGTGTTCAGCAGCACGGCCCGGGTCCGCGGGGTGAACGCGGCAACCAGGTCGGCGTGGTCGTAGTGCCACTCCGGGCCACGCATGGGCACGTACCGGGGGATCGCGCCGGCCAGGCGCACCGCGCCGGTGAACTGCTCGTAGCCGGGGCTGAACAGGACGACCTCGTCGCCGGGATCGACGCAGGCCAGCAACGCGACGCACAGCGCCTCGGTGGCGCCCACGGTGACGGTCAGTTCGGTGGCCGGGTCGGTGGGGCTGTTGAGGGTCTCCGCGATCCGCTGCCGCAGCAGCAGGTCACCGGCCGGGTGGTCGTACTGGTTGCGCCCGGCCCGCATGGCCCGCGTCGCCTCGTCGAGCATCTCGCCGGACGGCTCGGGATAGCCGGGGGTGCCGACCGCGAGGTCGATGGCGCCGCGGGCCCGGGCCAGCAGGAAGAGGTCGCCCAGGCTGTTGCCCGACAACACCGCCGCCCGTGACGAGACGTGCGGTCGGTGGACCGTCGAGTGCGTCATGTCCCACCCTCCTGTTCCTGGCTTTCTCGCATCGTCGAAACTCCTGTTTCCGCCGATCCCGCCAAGGGCAGGACCATTCGGCGAGATACCGGGAACGTGCCGATCCGTGAACCACGATCAGCGGCGACCATTTCGACTATTTGTCATCGGCCGAACCCCGAACATACCCGCCGGCCGAGGAATGGTGAACCGGACGGCGCCGCCGCCACGGCCGGAGGTGGCGGTCGTCCTGTCAACGGGACGCCCGCTCAGCCGCGCAGCTCCAGCGTGCAGCACTTCACGCCGCCACCGGCCTTGAGCAGTTCGGACAGATCCGCTCCGACCGGGACGTAGCCGCGGTCGCGCAGCCGGGCGGCCAGGCCCACGGCCCGGCCGGGCAGGATCACGTGGCGGCCGTCGGAGAGGGCGTTCAGCCCGAAGACCTCCGCGTCGGCCCGGTCGGCCAGAACGGCGTCCGGGTAGAGCTCGGCCAGCAGCGCCTGGCCGGCGGGGTCGAACGCCTCCGGGTAGTACATGATCTCGCCGTCGCCGAGCACCGCCAGGGCGGTGTCGAGGTGGTAGAACCGCGGATCGACCAGCCGCAGCGACACCACCGGCCGACCGAAGAACTCCCGCACCTCGTCGTGCGCCCGAGGATCACTGCGGAACCCGCAGCCGGCCAGGATTTCCTTGCCGGTCCACAGGAAATCGCCTTCGCCCTCGTTGACGTACTCGGCCTGCCGGACCTGCGACCAGCCGCCGCGCCCGAACCACTCCAGGTAGGCGGCGGCCTCGTCGGTCCGCTGCCGGTGCCGGAACCGGGCGACCAGCACCCGGCCGTCCACGACCAGGGCGCCGTTCGCGGCGAACACCATGTCGGGCAGGCCGGGCACCGGCTCGATCAGCTCGACCTGGTGCCCGAGGGTGACGAAGGTGTCGTGCAGCCGCTTCCACTGCGCCAGCCCGACCTCGGCCGAGGTGGGCCGCGCGGGGTCCATCCACGGGTTGATCGAGTAGGTGACGTCGAAGTGGACCGGGCGGCACAGCAGGTACCGCCGCGGCGACACCGTCCGATCACCGTCCGGAATCCGTTCCATGCGCTCGTGCAACACAGTGACCCCTCGATCTGCGGATCGTGTTCGGAATACGGGAACCGGCGCAATATCGCGCGGAGCGGATGTGAATCCGATCCCGAGCCGGCACCGGGCACCGGCGCCGCGTCCCGGTGACGGGACAACCGGTCGAGGACACGCGGGCGAGGCAATGGCCCGCGCCGCCCCAGGAACGATAGCCGGATTCACCACCACGCCCGTAGTGTTCGCAGCGATGTACGCATTTCGCCTGGTGTTCGATGACCCGGACACCGTGTGTCCGCAGAAAGGACGACCATGTCCCGGCCCCCCGTTGACCTGACCCCCGAGCAAGTGAGCGACCCGGCCAACGGTTACCCCGCGCTGCGCGCGGAGGCCCCGCTGGTGCGGGTCGTGCTGCCCGGCACGACGTCGCCGGTCTGGCTGGCCACTCGCTTCGACGACGTCCGGGCGCTGATGAGCGACCCGCGGTTCGTCCGCGATCACCGTTCGCTGCCCGGCCTCGACGTGCCGAACCTGGGCGAGGAGATGCTGGCGGCCTACGGCCTGCCGATGGAGTACAAGGAGTACCTGACCAGCCTGGTGGTGCTCGACGGGGCCGAGCACGCCCGGCTGCGCGCCAAGGTCACCAGGACGTTCGCGGCGCGGCGGATCAAGGCGCTGCGACCGCTCGTCGAGCAGCGCGTCGACGACCTGCTGCTGGACCTGGAGGGCCGGGAGCAGTTCGACCTGATGGCCGACTTCTGCTACCCGATCGCCAACCGGGCGGTGTGCGACCTGCTGGGCGTCGAGGAGGCCGATCAGGAGCAGATGTGCCGGTGGATCGTGCAGTACGTCTCCGGCAGCGACCCGGCGGAGATCATCTCCGGCCTGGAGTCGGTCATCGGGTACACCAAGGACCTGATCGCCCGGCGCCGGCGCGAACCCAACGGCGACCTCATCTCCGGGATGATCGAGGACAAGGACCCGACGACCGAGGCCGAGATGATCGCCATGGTCTTCCTGCTGATCAACACCGGGCACACCCCGCCGGTGCTGTTCCTGTCCAGCGCCGTGCTCGCCCTGTTCGACCACCCGGAGGAACTGGCCCGGCTGCGGGCCGAGCCGGCGCTGCTGCCGAACGCCGTGCACGAGCTGCTGCGGTTCACCACGCCGGTGACCATCGGCGCGACCGCCTACGCCACCGAGGACCTGGAGTTCTCCGGCGTGCCGGTGAAGCGGGGCGAGGCGGTGACCTACGGCCTGCTCGCCGCCGACCACGACCCGGCGATGTTCCCGGAGCCGCAGCGACTCGACATCAGCCGCGCGCCCCGGCACGGCGAGCTCCACCTGGCGTTCGGCGGCGGCGCGCACTACTGCCTGGGAGCCGCCCTCGCCAGGATGCAGGCCGAGATCTCCCTCGACCGGTTGTTGCTGCGGCGCAAGGGTTTCGAGCTCGCGGTGGGGCGTGACGAACTGGAGTACGCCTGCTGGCCCGGCGAGGGCAACCACCTGGTCCGGCTGCCCGTGCGGCTCTGAGCACCGCGCGGTCCCGACGCGGTCCCCGAACTGTCGCCCGAGGATTGGAGCACGAGATCATGACCGAGCACGCCGCGCCGCCCGAGCGGAAGATCCCGATGGCGCGAGAGTGTCCCTTCTCGCCGCCGGCGCAGTACGCCCGGATGGTGCGGGACGAGCCGGTGGCGCGGGTCCGGCTGCCCAACGGCGACCAGGTCTGGGCGCTGACCCGCTACGCCGACATCCGCGCCATGCTGACCGACGCCCGCTTCAGCTCGGACAACCGGCTGCCCGGCTACCCGGTGTTCAGCCTGGAGGCCCCGAGCGAGCAGCCGCTGCAGACGATGATCAACCTGGACGCCCCGGCGCACGGCGAGGCCCGGCGCAAGGTGATCAGCGAGTACACGGCGAAGCGGATCAAGGACCTGCGGCCGGCGGTGCAGCGGATCGTCGACGAGCGGCTGGACCGGATCCTGGCCGGGCCGCAGCCGGTGGACCTGGTGGCCGAGCTGGCGGTGCCGGTGCCGGCCCTGGTGATGTGCGAGCAGCTCGGCATTCCGCTGGCGGACCACGAGTTCTTCCTGTCCAACGCCACCAATCTGGTCAGCATCACGGCCACCGAGGCCGACCGGGACGCGGCGTTCGGTGCGCTCGCCGGGTACCTGATGAACCTGATCATGACGAAGGAGAACGAGCCGGGCGACGACCTGATCAGCCGGCAGATCGCCAAGAACCGGGAGGCCGGCGACCACGACACGATGTCGCTGATGGGCCTGACGTTCCTGCTGCTGGTGGCCGGTCACGAGACGTCGGCCAACATGATCGCGCTCGGCACCGCGCTGCTGCTGGAGCACCCCGAGCAGCGGGAGCGGATCTGCGCCGACCCGTCGCTCACGCCGAACGCGGTGGAGGAGATGCTGCGCTACTTCACCGTCTCGGAGCTGGCCATGGTGCGGGTGGCCACCGAGGACGTGGAGATCGGCGACCGGACGATCCGCGCCGGCGAGGGGGTGGTGGCGCTGATCAACGCCGCCAACCACGACCCGGAGGCCTTCCCGGACCCGGACACCTTCGACATCGACCGGCCGGCCCGCAACCACCTGGCCTTCGGCTACGGCGCGCACCAGTGCCTGGGACAGAGCCTGGCGCGGCTGGAGTTCCAGATCGTGTTCGACACGCTGCTCGCCCGGCTCCCCGGCCTGAAGCTGGCCGTGCCGTTCGAGGAGCTGCGGTTCAAGAGCGAGGAGGGCGTGTACGGGCTGCACGAGCTGCCGGTCACCTGGTAGCCCGCACGACCGGGCCGGCGAGGGCCGGCCACCACGTTTCCGTGGTGGCCGGCCTTCGGCTCATCCGGCGTCGAGCATCCGGTTGAGGATCGCGCTGATCTCGGCGGCCGGGCCCGGGCCGCACAGGTCCGGGTGGCCCACCTCGACGCGGTGCTCCCGGATGGTCCCGGTGATGTGCGGCCGCCACAGCCCGGCGTCCCCGGCGTAGTGCCCGTCGGGGCTCAGCGTCGCCTTGACGAACAGCGCGTCGCCGTCGAAGACCGGCGAGGTGACGTCCTGCAGGATCGCCATGTGGTTCATCAGCGCCACCGCCGAGGTCTCCAGCACCCGCTGGTACTCCTCGGCGCCGACCAGGTGGCCGATGTACTCCGCGAGGATCTTCTCCACGTCCTGCTGCGGCAGCATCTCGGCGCCGTGGAAGAACGTGCTCGGTGCGCAGTCCAGCAGGCCCAGCAGCCCCACCCGGTGACCGAGCCGCCGCAACTCGGCCGCCACGGCGTGCGCCGCGGTGCCGCCGAACGACCAGCCCAGGACGTGGTACGGCCCCTCCGGCTGCACCCGCAGCATCCGGCGCACGCAGTCGTCCACCAGCTCGGCGAAGGAGTCCGGCCCCGGCCGGCCGCTGAACGCCCGCGCCTGGAAGGCGTACACCGGCCGGTCCCGCAGGTGCGGCGCGAAGGTCAGGTACGACCAGCTGAGCCCGAAGCCGGGCTGGACGAACCACAGCGGCGCGCCGTCGCCGCCGGACCGGATGGTCAGCAGCTCGGCGTACGGGTCCTCCAGGCGCGTGGCGGCGCCGGCCGCCAGCCGCGGCGCCAGCTCGGCGACCGTCGGGTACTGGAACACCAGCCGCATCGGCAGCCGCACGTCCAGCTCGGCGCCGATCCGCTCGACCAGCCGGGTCGCGAGCAGCGAGTGCCCACCGGCGGCGAAGAAGTCGTCGTCGACGCCCACCCGGCGCAGGCCCAGCACCTCGGCGAACAGCCCGGCGAGCCGCTCCTCGGTGGCGGTGCGGGGTGCCCGGTACGACTCGGCCGCGTACTCCGGCGCCGGCAGTGCCGCCCGGTCCAGCTTGCCGTTCGGCAGCAGTGGCAGCCGGGCCACCGGCATCACCGCGGCGGGCACCAGGTGCTCCGGCAGCCGGTCCGCGACGAACCGCCGCAGCTCCGCGGCCGCGGGCTCGGCACCGGCCGCCGGCACCACGTAGGCGACGAGCCGCCGGTCCTCGGTGGCCACCACCACGGCCCGCCCGACGGCGGGGTGCGCGGCCAGGGTGGCCTCGACCTCGCCCGGCTCCACCCGGACGCCGCGGATCTTGAGCTGGGCGTCGGCGCGCCCGGCGTACCGCAGGTGGCCCTCCGGGGTCCACCGGGCGAGGTCGCCGGTGCGGTACATCCGCTCCCCGGCGGGTCCGTAGGGGTCGGCGACGAACCGCTCCGCGGTGAGCCCGGCGCGACCGTGGTAGCCGCGGCCGATGGCGCCGGCGACGTACAGCTCGCCGACCACGCCCGGCGGCACCGGCGCCAGCCCGGGGCCGAGGACGTAGGCACGCATGTTGCCCAGCGGCGCGCCGATCGGCACGCTCTCGGCGTCCCCGGTGCCGCCGTCCCGGTCGTCGGGCAGCAGGAAGGCGCCGGCGTAGAAGCTCTCGCTCTGCCCGTAGCCGTTGGCCACGCGCACGCCGGGCAGCGCCTCCCGGATCCGCCGGACCAGGCCGGTGGGCAGCGCCTCGCCGGCGAGCACCACGAGGCCGGCCTCGACCCGCCCGGCGACCCGGTCCACCAGCTCCGCGAACGCCGAGGGCACGGCGCAGATCATGCCGCCGCTCCAGTGCTCACGCTCCCCCAGCTCGAGGACGTCGCGGACCACCTCGACGGTGCCGCCGGAGCACAGCGTGCCGATGATCTCGAACACCGACACGTCGAAGCTCACGGAGGTGCCGGCGAGGGTCCGCGTGCCGGCCGGTGGGTCCAGCACGGCGCGCAGCCCGGCCAGGCCGTTGGTGACGCCGCGGTGGGTGATGGCCACGCCCTTCGGCGTGCCGGTGGAGCCCGAGGTGTACATGACGTACGCCAGGTGGTCCGGCAGCAGCCGGCCCGGCGCCGGGTCCCGGTCGGTGACCGGGGTGAGGTCGAGCTCGTCGAGGTGCAGCCGTGGCCGGTCGTGCGGCGGCAGTCCGGCCGCCGTGGCGGTGTCGGTCAGCACCAGCAGCGGCCGGGCCTCGGAGAGCACCAGGCCGAGGCGGTGACCGGGATAGGCGGGGTCGATCGGCAGGTACGCCGCGCCGGACCTGAGGATGCCGAGCATTCCCACCACCAGGTCGGCCGTTCGCGGCAGCGCCAGGCCGATCAGCGACTCCGGTCCGGCACCCCGGCGGATCAGTTCCCGGGCCAGCCGGCCGGCGCGGGCGTCGAGCTCCCGGTAGGTCAGGGCCACCGCGCCGCACTCGACGGCGACGGCGTCCGGGGTGGCCGCCACCTGCCGGTCGATCAGTTCCGGGATGGTGACCCCGGGGCCGGCGACCGCCGTGTCGGTCAGCTCGCCGAGCAGCCAGGCACGCTCGCCGGGCGTCAGGGTGTCGATCGCGCCGACCGGGACGGCCGGGTCGGCGGCGATCCCGCGCAGCACCCGCAGCAGCCGCCCGGCGAGCGCCGACGCGGTGTCGTGGTCGACGACGTCGCACCGGTGGTCCAGCGACAGCCGCAGCCGGGGGGTGGCCACCGCCATCAGGGTCAGCGGGTAGTGCGTGCCGGAGAACGGCCGGATGCCGGTGCAGGTGATGCCGGCCGCGGTGGTGGCCTCGGCGAGCGCGGCCCGGTCGATGGGATAGGACTCGAAGACGACCAGGGAGTCGAACAGCGTCGGCAGCCCGGCGGACCGTTGGAGGTCGATCAGCCCGACGTGGTCGTGGTCGAGCAGTGCGGTGCGCCGGGCCTGCAGGTCGCGCAGCACGTCGCCGACGGGGTCGGCGGCGTGGTGGCGCACCCGGACCGGCACGGTGTTGATGAACATGCCGATCATCGAGTCCACGCCGGTCAGCTCGGCGGGGCGGCCGGACACGGTGGCGCCGAACAGCACGTCCTGCCGCCCGGTCACGGTGCCGAGCACGATCGCCCAGGCGCCCTGCACCACGGTGTTGAGCGTGACCCCCAGCTCGGCGGCCCGGCGCGCCAGCTCGCGGCTCTCGTCGCCGGTGAGCGCCACCTCGACGTGCCCGAGCTCGGAGCCGGGGGTGGCGGTGGCCGGGGTCAGCAGCGTGGGCTCGTCGACCCCGTCCAGCTCGGCGGCCCAGGCGCGGTCCGCTGCGTCGTGGTCGCGGCCGGCCAGCCAGCCCAGGAAGTCGCGGTAGCTCCGCACCCGGGGCAGCTCCGTGGCGTCGGCCGTGCCGGCGGCCACGCCGTAGAGCAGCAGCAGGTCGCGCATCAGCAGCGGGCCGGACCAGCCGTCGAACAGCACGTGGTGCGCGGTCAGCACCAGCTCGCAGCGGTCCTCGGCCAGCCGCACCAGCAGCAGCCGCAGCAACGGCGGCACGGCCGGGTCGAACCGCACTGCCCGGTCCTCGGCCAGCAGCCGCTC
>DASWTI010000612.1:0-43728 GCA_036402215.1 Pseudonocardiaceae bacterium | reverse complement strand
CCGTCGCGCGCCCGGACGGCACCGTGGAGGCGCTGCGCCCGGCCGCGGACGAGCCGGCCCCCGAGCCGCCGCGCGCGGCCACGGCGGAGGAGCTGGCCGTCGCCGCCGTGTGGGCCGACGTGCTCGGGCGGCCGGTGGACTCCATCGACGCCGACTTCTACGACCTCGGCGGACACTCCATGCTCGCCGTCCGCCTGGTCGCCCGGCTGCGCCCGCTCACCGCCGGCCGCCGCCAGGTGGGCGTGATGGACGTGGTGGCGCACCGCACCGTCCGCCGCCTCACCGCGTACATGCAGGACACCGGCGAGGACACCCGGCCTGAGGGCCTGCTGCACGAGCTGACGCCGCCCACGCCGGACCCCGTGCGCACCCTGGTGTGCGTGCCGTACGGCGGCGGCAGCGCCGTCGTCTACCAGGCGCTGGCGGACGCCCTGCCGCCGCGGCACCGGCTGCTCTCGGTGGCGATCCCGGGCCACGACGTGGGGCTGGACGAGCGCCTGCTGCCGTTCGACACCCTCGTCGAGGAGTGCGTGGCCGAGATCCGTGAGCGCGTCACCGGCCCGCTCGTGCTGTACGGGCACTGCGGCGTCGGCGGCGCGCTGGCGGTGGCGATCGCCCGCCGGTTGCAGGCCGCCGGCCGCGACGTGGAGGCGCTGTACCTGGGCGGACTGTTCCCCACGGCCCGCGCCCGTGGGCCGGTGGCGCGGGCGCTGCGGCGGCTGGACCTGGTGGCCAGCAACAAGGTCTACGCGAACTGGCTCACCGGCATGGGCGTCGACCTGGGCGAGCTGGAGCCCGCGCAGGCCGACCGCATCGTGGCCAACATGCGCCGTGACGGCCGCGCCGCCGAGGACTTCTTCACCGCGCTGCTCGCCGAGCCGGGGCCGCCGCTGCGCGCGCCCGTGGTGGCCGTGGTGGGGGAGCGGGACCGGGTCACCGAGTTCCACGAGGAGCGCCACCGTGAGTGGCACGTCGTCTCGGACACCACCGCCGTGGCGGTCATCGCCGAGGCCGGGCACTACTTCCTGGCGCACCGCGCCGACGAACTGGCCGACCTGGTGACGCGCACGCATCCCGTGCTGCGCCAGGGCGGCGACCGGGCCGAGGGCGACGGCTGGCGGCTCGCCGGGGTCTCCCGCTCCGGCGCCGCGCCGCCCCGGCGCAGCCTGCGGCCCTACCTCGCGGTGGCGAGCGGTCAGCTCGTCTCGCTCACCGGGTCGGCGCTCGTCCAGTGGGCCATCCCGGTCTGGATCTACCTGCGCACCGGCTCGCTGGTCTCGTTCGCGCTGTTCGCCGCGCTCGGCATCGTGCCGACGCTGCTGGTCTCCCCGGTGGCCGGCGTGCTGGTGGACCGGCTGGACCGCCGCCGGGTCATGCTCGTCGCCTGCGCGTCGGCCGGCCTGGCGGAGCTCGCGCTCGGCGGACTGCTCTGGGCCGGGCGATTGCAGGTGTGGCACCTGTACGTGCTGGTGGTGTGCCTGTCCACAGCGGCGGCGTTCCAGCGCGTGGCGTTCTTCGCGGCCACCCCGCAGCTCGTGCCCAAGCAGTACCTGGGGCACGCGAACGGCGTGAACCAGCTGGCCAACGGCTTCGCGAACCTGGTGGTTCCGCTGCTCGCGGCGGGTGCCCTGGCCGTGATGGGCCTCGGCGGCATCCTGCTGATCGACATCGCGAGCTTCGCCGCGGCGATCGCCGTGCTGGCCGTGGTGCGGTTCCCGCGCGCCCTCGGCCGGACCCGCGAGGAGCCGCTCGCCGACGAGCTGCTGGGCGGCCTGCGGCTGGTGTGGCGGGCCCGCGGCCTGCGCGCGCTGCTGCTGTTCTTCGCCGTGCTCAACGTGTTCCTGGGCGCGGCGCTGATCATGGTGGCACCGCTGGTGCTCTCGTTCGGCACGCTCGCCCAGGTCGGCCAGGTGGCGTTCGCCGAGGGCCTCGGCGCGGCTGCCGGTGGCCTGCTGATGATCCTCTGGGGCGGGCCGGCGCGCCGGCGGATGGCCGGCGTGCTGGCCGGCACCGCGGTGATGGCGGCCTGCTACCTGCTGGTCGGGCTGCGGCCCTCGCTGCCGCTCATCGCGGCCGGGCTGCTCGGCGCCGGCCTGGGGCTCTCGCTGACCCAGGGCATCTACGCGACGATCGTGCAGGTCAAGGTGCCGCAACGGTTCCACGGCAGGGTGTTCGCGCTCAACCAGCTCATCGCCTGGTCGACGCTGCCGCTCGGGTACGCGGTGGTCGGACCGCTCGGCAGCTGGCTGCTGGAGCCCCTGCTGCTGCCCGGCGGTGCGCTGGCGTCCACCGTGGGCGCCGTACTGGGCGTCGGCCCGGGGCGTGGCATCGGGCTGCTCTACCTGGTGCTCGCCGTGGCCATGCTGGCGCTCACAACCGGCGCGCTGCGGGTACGGGCGCTCGCCACGTTCGACGCGACGGTGCCGGACGCGCCGCCGGACGACCTGCTCGGCGTGCGCGCCCTCGCGGCCGCCGCGGTGGAGCCGCTTCCCGTGGTGCGCCTGGAGGAACTCGTCGCGCGGCAGGCCAGGCTGCGCCCCTCCGCGGTGGCGCTCGTGCAGGGCGCGGAGCGGGTGCGGTACGGGGAGCTGTGGGCGCGGGTGACGGCGCTCGCCGAGGTGCTGCGCGGGCGCGGCGTGCGGCGCGGCGACCTGGTGGCGGTGGCCGTCGACCGCTCGGTGCCGCTGGTGGTGGCGGTGCTCGCCGTGCTGCGGTGCGGGGCGGCCTACGTGCCGCTCGACCTCGGCCAGCCCACCGCGCGGCTGCGCACCGTGCTCGGCAACGCGGAACCCGTGCTGCTGCTGGTGTCCGGTGCCGTGCCGGCCGGCCTGCCCCCGGTGCCACCGTGCCCGGTGCTCGACGTGGCCACGGTGGCGGGCGCCGGGGCCGCGCTGTCCGGTGCGGCGTCCTCGGAATCCCAGGCGTCCGCCGGGTCCGCCGTGCCCGTGGCCGGGGAATCCGCGGTGTCCGTCGCGCCCGACGGTGGCGCCGGTTCCGGCGACGCGGCCGCGGGGGCGCTCGGGGACCTCGCGTACGTCGTGCACACGTCCGGCTCCACCGGCGTGCCGAAGGGCGTGCTCGCGCACCACCGCGGCGTCGTCAACCACCTGCGGTTCCTGGTGCGGGAACACGGGATCACGCCGGCCGACACCGTGCTGCAGATCCCCTCGCCGGCGTTCGACGCGGCCGTGCGCGACCTGTTC
Source organism: Pseudonocardiaceae bacterium (assembly GCA_036402215.1). Lineage (GTDB taxonomy): Bacteria > Actinomycetota > Actinomycetes > Mycobacteriales > Pseudonocardiaceae > DASXTS01. The sequence continues at coordinate 40,525 of DASWTI010000612.1, read as the reverse complement.
GGCGGCCTCGCCGCCGGTGCCCGCGTCGTGCTGCTCACGCCCGAGCAGGCCAAGGACCCGGCCGCCATGCTCGGCCTGGTGCGGCGGCACCGGGTGACCTGCCTGCTCGCGGTGGTGCCGACGCTGCTGCGCGGGCTGGTGGAGAGCGCCACCGGCGGCGCGCCCACCGTGCGGCTCGTGCTGTTCGCCGGGGAGCGGCTGCACGCCGACGACTGCGCCGCCGCGCGCGGGCTGTTCGGCGCGGACGTGCGGCTGGTCAACCAGTACGGCCCCACCGAGTGCACCATGACCACGACGTTCCACGCCGTCGAACCGGGTGCCGCGGTGCCCGACCCGGTGCCACTCGGCCGCGCGGTGGACGGCACCTGGGCGCGGGTGCTCGACGCGCGGCTGCGGCCGTTGCCCCCGGACGCGATCGGCGAGGTCTACCTCGGCGGGGCGGGCGTGGCACACGGCTACCTGAACGCCCCTTCCCTGACGGCGCAACGGTTCGTGGCCGATCCGTTCGAGCCCGGCGCCCGGATGTACCGGACCGGCGACCTGGGGCTGCTGCGGCCGGACGGCGTGCTGGAGTTCCACGGCCGCGCCGACGACCAGGTGAAGATCCGGGGCCAGCGCGTCGAACCCGGCGATGTGGAGGCGGCGCTGCGGCGGGTGGCCGGGGTGCGGGACGCGGCCGTGCTGGCGCTCGGCGAGCCCGCGTCGCTCACCGCGTTCCTCACGGCCGACGGCGGCACCGACCCGGCGGCCGTGCGGGCCGCGCTGCGGGCCGAGCTGCCGGACCACATGGTGCCCGCCGAGCTCGTGGTGCTCGACGTGCTGCCGCGCACCCCGAACGGCAAGCTGGACCGCCGGGCGCTGGCCAGGTGAGGACCTGCCCGGCCGGGCACCCCTGCGCGGACCTCACGGCCTGGCGGTGCCCGGCGTGCCGCGCGCCCTGGCCGCCGCCGTCGCTCGCCTTCGACCCGGCGCTGATCGACGGCGGGAGCTGGTCGCTCGCCCGGTACGCGGCGCTGCTGCCGGTGCGACCCGCGGTGACCCTGGGGGAGGGTGGCACGCCGCTGGTGCCGGTGGGCGGCGTGCTCGCCAAGCTGGAGTTCCTCGCGCCCACCGGCTCGTTCAAGGACCGCGGCACCGCGCTCGTGGTCAGCGCGCTGCGCGAGCACGGGGTGCGCTCGGTCGTCGAGGACTCCTCGGGCAACGCCGGTGCCTCCCTCGCCGCCTACGCCGCCGCGGCCGGCATGCGGGCCAGGGTGTTCGTGCCCGAGCACGCCTCACCGGCCAAGAAACGGCAGATCGCGGCGACCGGGGCGACCGTGGTCGAGGTCCCCGGCGGGCGGGGCGCCGCCGGGGCCGCCTGCCGCGCCGCCGCCGACGCCGAACCCGGCGTGGTGTACGCGAGCCACTGCTGGCAGCCGGCGTTCCTGGCCGGTCAGACCACCGTGGCCTGGGAGCTGTGGGAGCAACTCGGCCGGCGCGCCCCAGGCGCCGTCGTGTGCCCGGTGGGGCAGGGCGGGCTGCTGCTGGGGCTGTGGCTCGGTTTCTCCGCGTTGCGGGCCGCGGGCCTGGTGCCGGTGCTGCCGCGCCTGTACGCCGTGCAGTCCGCGGCCTGCGCCCCGCTGGCCCGCGCCTGGGCCGCCGGTTCACCGGCGCCCGCCGTCGTCGAGGAGGGCCGGACCCTCGCCGAGGGCATTCGCACCGCCGCGCCGGTCCGCGGCGCCCTGGTCCTGGAGGCGCTGCGCGCCACCGGCGGCGGCGCCGTCGCCGTCACCGACGAGCAGATCGTGGCCGCGCACCGGGAGCTCGCCGCCCGCGGGCTGCTCGTGGAGCCGACCAGCGCCGCCGCCATGGCAGCCCTGCCGGCGTTGTCCTTGCCCGGCCCCGGGTCCGACGCGGTGTCCGACCCGGTGCCCGGCGCGGTGCCCGGCGCAGTGCCCGGCCCCGTGGTCGTCGCCCTGACCGGCAGCGGCCTCAAGGCGCTGTGACCAAGGCCCGGTGACCCTTCTCCAGGGCCCGCCGCGGTCACTCCTCGCCGGAGAAGCGGCCCCAGGCCGACTGCCGGGTCATCCCGAGGGCCGCGCCGATGCGCTCCCAGGTGACGGAGCGGCGGCGCAGCTCGTGCACCCAGTCGCGCAAGTTGGCCTCCAGCTGCGCCTCGACCCGGGCGATGCGCGGGATGTGCGCCAGCATCTGCTCGTCGCTCATCTCCTCCCAGAGCGGCAGCCGCGGGCGTGACTGCCCCTCCGGCGCCGCCTGCTCCTCCGCCAGGATCTCGTTGCACTTCGCCACGCACTCGTCGCAGATCAGCACGCCCGGCCCCGAGATCAGCTTCGCGACCGCCGCGTCCTCCTTGGCGCAGAACGAACAACTCATCACCGACGTCGACGCCACCACGACACCCTCTCTGCTCGCTCTGTCAGGAACTTCCTGACAGAGCGGACAGTAGCGCGTCAGGCGTCGCCTGACAAGCGGCTCTGGTCACTTGTGACTGTTGGTATTGCTCATACCTGTCGACGGGCGTCTCCCCCGGATGATGGCTGTGATTCGCGTCAGGAATGAATATTCTGTTCACAAGTCAAGCGCGCCGGATATCGACGGATGGCAGACCTGTGGGGGACGATCGTCTCGAGTGCTTCATCTGTGACGGCCTCGATGGCTCGGCCGAGATGCCCTGGCACGATCGACCGTTGTTGTCGGAACGAGGCATTGGATCCGTCGTGGCCGGCATCGGCCCGTTTTGTCCCGGATATGTCCTGATTTCACCAAGTGGTCACGTCGACGCGCTCGCCCGAATACCGGAACGGGACAGGCCTTCCTTCCGGCGCTTCGTGGTGACGTGTCTCGACATGTTGGCCGCGGTCTTCGGAGAAGTGACCTACTGGGAGCACGGTGGCTCGAGCCCTGGCCGGAGTCACTCCGCGTGCCTGGACCACGCCCACCTGCATGTCATTCCCGGCGGCTTCGAGGAGCCGCCGGACCTACCTCGGCCAGGCGTCGTTTACCACGCGGGTCTGGGTGCCTTCCTCGGCGACCCCGGCGCGCACGAACGGACCTACCTGCTGTTCGGCACAGTCAGTGGCCAGTGCCGGGTCACCGCTGATGTCGGCGTCTCCCAGTACTTCCGCCGTCGGATCGCGATACAGCTTGGTATTCCCGATGAATGGGACTATGCTGCTGTGCCACGCTACGATGTCGTGCGTATGACGATCGATCTGATCGAGCCGATCCTGCGAGGAAGCAACCATGGTAAGGCTGCCGATCCCGGCGCGGCAGGAATACGCCTGCGTGGACGTGGTGGCTGCCTCGGCAGCGATGGGTCTGATCAGTGAGAAGTTCCGTACGCTGTTGCGTGCCGGAGCCCAGGTTCGGGATCTGCCGCAGGAGCTCCGAGCCGCCGGTCAGCACCTCGATCGCTACGATCTCGCTCAACGAGGAATCTTCGGAACGTCCGCCGCTATCCGAGTGTTGGGTGCCTCCGGAGGGTCGGCCGGCGACGATGAACTACTCAACGGACTCGTCAGGTACGTCGCCGAACGCCCGGAGTTCGAAGTCGGAGTCACCTCCGAGGCCGAGCGGGACGGCCTGAAGTGGCGGCTGTCCATCGAGGTCGCCGACACGTTCAAGACGGCCGATCTGGTCTATTCGCTGGCAACTGTCTCCCGTCTCGCCGTAGGCCGTGACGTCGTGCTGGGCGGCTTGGTGGCCAGGCTGGAGGCAGGCCGCCGTCCCGCCGGCGGCTGGGGTGCGGAGTTGGTGCCGGACGCGCCGTTCAGCGCGCTGGCGACCGCTCATGTCGTCCGCGCCATCTACCGGGCCGGCCGCCAGGTGGCGCCGGCGGACATCGACCTCCTGCACCAGGAACTCGACTCTCCAACTCTCTCGCGGTACGAGGCGACCTTCGTCCTGCTTGTGCTGCTCATCCTGCGGCAGGATGGCGTGAACGGGGAGGATCGAAGGCGCGTCCTGGCGCTGTGGAAGCAACTGGAGCCGGAGACATCGGCTCCGTCCGAGGCGAACCACGACTACGAGATCCGCACCCGTACCTACTATGTACGGGTGCCATGGCAGATCTACCTGCTGTGGTGCGTCCTGGTGGTGTGCCCGGGCTCCCGCTTCCTCACGGCCGATCGGCAACGGATGGTGCTCACGATGGTCGCCAACCTCGCCACGCCTGCCGGATTCGTCTACCCCCAGTCCGGGACCATGGCCTCCACGCGCACGTACGCCATCCTCTTCGATTTCTTCGACGCCACTCGGCGCACGTTCGCCGGTTCGCCGTGGCTGGGTTGGTTGAGCCGCGTTCTCAACGGTGCCACCCGGTTCCTGCGTAGCCGCCTGCTCGCGGCGGGGCTCGGTGCGGCCTGTGCCTGCCTGCTGGTGCTGGTGACCCTGTCCTGGCTGAACGCGGAGAGCTCCAGCTGGGCCGAGATTGCCCCGAACCTGGTCGCTGCGGCTCTGTTGGGGCTGGGCAGCCTGGCATTGCGCGCCTATCGCCGATGAACGTCAGTGCTTGTCGATGCCCAGCTCGGACGGCAGTTGCCGGCGCAAGTGGGCGTGGAACCGCGAGATGCCGGTGTCTGATGCCGTGACGGTCGCCTCGGCTATGTAGCGAGAGTTGTCCAGCACGAGGTCGAACAGTCCGGCCTGACAACCGAATCGAATACCGTACAGCTGACGGAACAGGCGCTCCGAGAAGCGGTCCTTGGCGACCACGATGCCTGCCAGGCCCGGATCAGGGCTCTGGCCGGTACGCAGCGTGGACACGGTGGCCTTGGCCAGCCGTGATGGGAAGTCCGAACGAAGCCAGATGCGCAGAGCGTCGCTTCCGGAGTACAGCCATGGCTGCAACCAGGCATCGACGATGGCGTTTGGATTCCGGGCCATCGCCGCCGTCATCGCATCATCGGCCAGTCGGTCCAGGTCCGGTCGACGTCGGCGGGTCTCGTCGTCCGTCATCAGCCAATCCGGCTGGTCCGGCGTGGCGCCTGACCGGACCAGGGAGCGCATGATGGTGGTCATTCTGAGGCATGGCCATCCCAGGTCCGCGGCCAGCAGCCCGGCAGTGGTGCTCTTGCCGGCCGCGGTCCAGCCCGAGATAATGATCTTCATCGCCGCTCAGCGCGTCGCGGGCGTGCTCTCGGAGCGAAGCCCCATCAACTCGTGGGCGCGGCTCAGCGCGTCCCGGTGCTGCGAGATGAGATCCACATCCTGCAGCGCCGAGAGCGCCCACCACTTGGCGCGGGAAATGTGATCGTCCGACCGGCAGTTCGAGGTCGATTCGCGTCCCGACATAATTTGGCACCATCGCGCCACTGCCACGACCCGTACCGGCGCTCTGCCAGCCGGCATGTCCCAGTACCACATGTGGAGAGGTTGCGCCGGCTCCACGAGGAGCCCCACCTCCTCGAGTACCTCGCGTTGTATCTGCTGGTCCAGATCGTCGGTGGCCTGCATGCGGCCGCCGGGGAGTTCCCAGCGACCAGGATTATTTGGATCGGTGGAACTTCGTTGCACGAGGAGCACCTGGCCGTCACGAACGATCACGGCCTTCTGGGCGAATTGTACGACGATGTCCTGGTTGGACGACCGGCGAACGATGAGATAGTCGAACGGCAACGTCTCGGCGATTCGCAGACCGAGTCGTTGTAATACGTTAAATGCCACCTCAATCCGCCGCGCCGGTCCGCGCGGACGTCCGACATGTATCTCCCCGCGTCGCGGTCATCGGGCGATAGTGCACCCTGGATCGCCGTGCCGACAAGCCGCCTCGCCTCAAGTCCGCAGATTTCACCGAGGTGAGACCCTCGGGGATGACTCAGGGCATACCGTTCGGTTCAGCGCGTGACCGCGGCGTCCGGGTCCTCGATGAGCTCCAGGTCGGCCGACAGGTCCACCGTGAACGGCCGGCTGGCCTCCCAGGCCGGGTCGCCGTGCCCGACGGCCAGGTACGTGGGGGACTGCGCGGTGAGCTTGGCCCGGATGGCGGAGGCGAACTCCCGGTGGCTGCCGTCGAAGCGGCCCTGGTCCCACACGGACAGCAGGGCGGCGGTGAAGGCGCCGTTGCCGGGGCCGTCGTAGGCGACCTGGTTGTCCTGGCTGGCGGTGAGCAGCACGACGCGCGCGGCCAGGCAGGCGGTGCTCTTGCGCAGGGCGGCCTCGCGGCGGGTCAGGGTGCGCAGGCGGGCCATGGCGCGGCGCAGCTCGGCGCGGGCGTTGCGCCGGGCCCGCTCGTAGATGGCGTGCCGGTGCAGGGCGTCGCGGCCGGCGACCCCGGCCGGCATCAGGCGCGCGCGGCGGGCGCCGTCGGGGGTGCGCACCGGTGGCGAGGCGGCCATGGCGTAACGGCCGCGGGTGCCGCAGTGGCTGGTGTCGGACACCACGAGTACGCGGACGTCGCCCTCGAAGCCGGCCAGGGCGGCGGCCACCTCGTCGTCCAGGAGCTGCCGGTCCCAGCACACCCAGGTCTCGTCATGGCCCACCGGCGGGTCACCGCCGTGCTCGGTGTCGCAGATCTGGCCGCCGTGCCCGGAGAACGTCAGCAGGAATATGTCCCCGCTCCGCAGCCGGGTCGCGGCCGCCCGGATGGCCGCCAGCACGGCCGGCGCCGTGGCCTGGCGGTCGGTCAGGATGGACGTCCGGAACCCCTCCGAGGCGGCGACCGCCGACAGGTCGTGGGCGTCGTTGACGCATCCGGCCAGCACCCCGTCCCATCCGTCGTAGGCCGCCCGGTCGACGTGGTTGAGACCGATGTGTACGGACGCAGCCTTCGGCATGAACCGTCGCTCCTCACCCTGACTCTGTCGAGCGCAACGAGTGCAGAGCGTGTGCGCGACACGCGTGATATGAGCCGTACGGGTGATAGTGGGCGGGCACCCCCCGAGCAGTGCCCGCCCACCGGCCTACTTGGTCGTGCTCGGAGCGGGCGCGCCGGGCACCGAGGGTGACAACGACGGGGCCACGGACGTGGCGCCCGCCGGCGGCGCCGAGGTGGCAGTGGGCGCCGTGGGTGCCGTCGAGCCGCTGGGTGCCGGCGGCGCGATCGACGCCGACGGCAGCTGGGACGGCGTCGGCGTCACCGTGCGCACCACGCACTCGCCGTTGACGTCGTAGTCGAACTCCGGCCGCGGGAACTGGTTGGCCGGCACCGGCACCCGCCCGCGCAGGCAGTCCTGCCCGTAGTAGTCCTCCACGGTGATCGGCTGCCCGTTCTGGTCGTACAGGAAGACCCCGCTGAGCGGCCGGCCGGTCGAGTCGTACGGGTAGATGTTCGAGTACGGCCTGACGTCCTGGTAGACGACCTGGCTGCCGCCGTACTGGTACGGGCCGCCCCGCTCCAGCAGGGCGAGCCCGAGCATCACGGCGAACACGTTGAGCGGCAGCACCACCCAGAGCCAGCGCCGGTCCGCCTGGCTGCGCCGGCCCAGCCACACCGAGCCCACGGCGAGCGGCACGGCCAGCAGCAGGATGACGAGCGCCGACGTACCGCCCGCGGCGAACCAGGCGATCGCCGCGGCCGCGAGGCCGGCCCGCACGAGCCACCAGCCGGGCTGGAAGAGCCGCGCGTACTCCTCGACGGTGCCACCGGGGTTGCGCCCGCGCAGCCAGCCCACCTCGGGCAGCTCGCCCACCGCCGCCACGCCGCCCGGCGACCGCGTCACCACCAGCAGCGAGACGCCGGCACCGGCGCCGGCCAGCAGGAGCAGCACGAACATGGCGTCCGGCTGGAGAACGCCTCCGGCCGGCAGCATGACCAGGCAGGCCCCCGCCAGCAGCCAGAGCCCCAGCCGCGCCGGGGACAGCGCGGACCGGGTCGTGACCGGCGGCGCGACGGCGCGCGGCGGATAACCGGCGGCCGCCCGCAGCTCGGCGGCGTACTGCTCCGGTGGGCCGAGGCGCTCGCGCAGCGCGGCCGCCGGGTCGTCGCCCTCCAGCTCGCCGGCCACCTCGGCCACGTGCGGCCCGATGTCGTCCAGGATCTCGCCGAGCTCGGCCGGCGGCAGGTCCGCCAGTTCGGCGCGGACGCTGGCCAGGTAGTTCTCGACCGCTTGGTCGATGCCGGTGTCGGTCATGGTCACGCCGCCTCCCGCAGCAGGTTGTCCATGGTGTCGGCGAACGCTCGCCAGGTCTTGCTCGACTCCCTGAGCCGGGCCAGGCCGGGCTCGTTGACGCTGTAGTACTTGCGGTGCGGGCCTTCCTCGCTGGGCACGACGTACGACGTCAGCAGCCCGGCGTGGTAGAGCCGGCGCAGCGTCCCGTACACGGAGGCGTCCCCGACGTCCTCCAGTCCGGTCTGCCGCAGCCGGCGCAGGACGTCGTACCCGTAGCCGTCCTCGGTGCGCAGCACGGCGAGCACGGCCAGGTCGAGCACCCCCTTGAGCAGTTGACTGGTGTCCACCCGTGCCTCCTCCCTGGACCTACGAGGCGCACACTACTACGCGATGCGCAGTAGTGTGCAAGGGGGAGCAGTCGGGCGCGGCTACGGTGGGCGGGGTGAGCACGAACGATCGCACCTGGCTGGTGGCCTGCGCCGCCGCGCTCTGGGGGACCGACGGGTTGCTGCGCAAGCCGCTGGCGGACGCGCTGCCCGCGGCCAGCGTGGTGTTCTGGGAGCACCTGATCGTCGTGCTGCTGCTCGCGCCGTTCCTGCCGCGCGCCGTCCGGGCGTTCGCCGGCACCACGCGGCGCAACCAGCTGGCCCTGCTGGCCATCGGCATCGGCGCGTCCGCCGTGGCCACCGCGCTGTTCACCGCGGCGTTCCGGGTCGGCGGGCCGGTGACGCCGCTGGTGCTGCAGAAGCTGCAGCCGGTGTTCGCCGTGCTCGCCGCGTACGTGCTGCTCGCCGAGCGGGTGCGCGCCCGGTACTTCGCCTTCGCCGTGCCCGCGCTGGCCGGCGCCTGGCTGCTGGCGTTCGCCGACCCGCTGTCGGTGCGGGTGGCCGCCGCGCAGGCCGCGCTGCTGGCCGTGGGCGCCGCGGCGCTCTGGGCCGGCGGCACCGTGCTCGGGCGGATGGTCGCGGTGTCCATGGCCCCGCGCGACGTGACGGTGCTGCGCTTCGCCATCGGCCTGCCCGCCGCGCTGGTGGTGCTCGGCGCGACCGGCGCCCCGCTCGCCGTCGGCTGGTCCAACGCCGTCGGCCTGGTGCTGCTGGCCGTCGTGCCCGGGCTGCTCGCGCTCTCGCTGTACTACGTCGGCCTGCGCGCCACCCCGGCGTCGCGGGCCACGCTGGCGGAGCTGGCGTTCCCCGTGACCGCCGCGCTGATCGGCGTGGGGCTGCTCGGCACGCGCCTCACCGTCACCCAGTGGGCCGGCTTCGTCGTGGTGGTCGTCGCGGTCACCGCGCTCGGCTGGCACGAGCGCGTGGCCCGCCTGCGCTCCGCCGTCGTCGCCCCGCCCGTGCCGGTCGGCGCCTGACCGTGGTACCCGAGCTCGTGGACGTGCCGGGCGGCGTGATCGAGCTGCGCGACGAGGGCACCCGCCGCACCTGGGAGGTCGCGGTCGCGCCGTTCCGGCTGGGGCGCCACCCCGTGACGGCCGCCGAGTACGCCGCGGGGCGCGGTGCTCCGCCGCCGGCCATCCACCCGCGGCTGCCGGTCACCGAGGTGTCCTGGTTCGACGCCGTGCGGTTCTGCAACGCGCTGTCCGCCGCCGACGGCCTGCGACCCTGCTACGTCCTCGGGCCTGACCCCGACGGCCTGGACTGTGCCTGGGACCCCACCGCCGACGGCCACCGCCTGCCCACCGAGGCCGAGTGGGAGCACGCCTGCCGCGCCGGTGACCTCGGCGTCCGGTACGGCGGCCTCGACGCCATCGCCTGGCACCGCGCCACCTCCGGCGGCCGAGCCCACGACGTCGGCCTGCTCCAGCCGAACGCCTTCGGGCTGCACGACACCATCGGCAACGTCTGGGAATGGTGCTGGGACCTGTTCGACCCCGCCGTCTACGGCCCCTACCGCCTGTTCCGCGGCGGCGGCTGGGCCGACCTGCCCCGGTCCTGCCGCGCCTCCTGCCGCCGCAAGAGCCACCCCACGTTCCGCGTCGACGACCTCGGCTTCCGCGTCGCCCGCAACGCCTGACGTCGAGCGTGAGCCGGGCCGGAAAAGGCGGAGCCCCCGCCCTGGGGGTTGGCGGGGGCTCCTGACCCGCCACCCGGGGGGAAATGGGGGCGGGAGTCCGTACGACGTCGAGATCGTTGTACCCGGGGCGGTTGTTACCGAAACCGGCCGATGGTCCCAACGTTGCCGCCGAGCGGAGCAACTTTCTTGTGGGCGGCCCGGACCGGACCTAGCGTCCACCTCGTCCGATCATCACACAACGCGACGCTCCAGATGCCGAGCGTCTCGTTCGGTGCACCTGGGGGTTCACCTTGATCACTCGTATCGGCCGGCTCGTCGGTGCCCTGGCACTCGCGGCAGGCCTGGCCGCGCTGCCGTCCGCCTACTCGTCAGGAGCACCGGGCGCCGGCGTCCAGGCCCTGCCGAACGTCAACATGGAGGCCGTCGTCAAGGCGGCGCAATGGGATCCGCGCAAGCCCGACACCGGCATCACGCCCGGCGCCGGCGACAGCGTGCGGCTCGTCGAGCAGGCGCTGGCGGCCCGCGGCCACCTCGCCTCGCAGTACGTGGACGGCCACTTCGGCACGTCCACCATCAGCGCTTATGCCGCCTACCAGCGTTCCCTCGGCTACACCGGCCTGGACGCCAACGGGCTGCCCGGCCGCACGTCGCTGACCACGTTGGGCACCAACAGGTTCGCGGTGATCAACCCGATCTCGCCCGGATCCCGGGTGTCGTTCCGCGGCTACACGCTGAACACCCGCACGCGCTCCATGATCCTGGAGGCGGAGCGGCTGCTCGGCCGCACGCTGACGCTCACCCAGGGCTCGTACAACCCGGGCGGCGTCGGCGCCTCGGCCGGTACCCATGACGGCGGCGGGGCGGCGGACATCTCGGTGTCCGGCATGACCACCACGGTGCGCACCAACGTGGTCCGGCAGCTCAGGGTGGTGGGTTTCGCCGCCTGGTACCGCTCGCCGGCCGAGGGGGACTGGGGTCCGCACATCCACATGATCGCGCTGTCCGACACCGACCAGTCGACGCAGGCCCGCAACCAGGCCGGCGACTACTACCTGGGTCTCAACGGCCTGGCCAACCGCGGCCCGGACACCGGCCCGACGGTGACGCCGATCCGCACCTGGGAGGAGTACCTGCGCTCCTGACGACCCCTCACTGAACGGCGGTGGCCGGCCGTGCTCGTGCGCGGCCGGCCACCGCCGTCAGTCACAGGTGCAGCAGCGCGGACGCCACCAGCCTGTCGCCGTCGAAGCCCTCGACCCGGACCACCGAATCGGCCGGCGGGATCACCGCCACCGAGTTGGCACCGTCCTGCACCGGCGTCGTGGCCACCGGCCGCCCGTTCACGTAGACGTCCACAGTGGACAGTCGCGCGGTCGTGACGACGAGCCCCGAGCCGCCGGGTACGACCCGCAGCGTGCGCGCGGAGTCCTTGTCCAGCAACAGGCCCGCGGCCTCCATCAGGTCGGCGTTGCTCTCCAGCAGGTCGCGCCGGGTGAGCAGGTGCCGGTGCTCGGGCACCACGCCGAGGTCCTCGACGGGCTGGCCGAAACGCTCGCCGACCCGCAGGCAACGGCGCAGCGACACCCGGAACTGCGCGCCGCCCGGCAGCTCGCGGAACGGGCCGTCCGCCCAGTCCTCCCGCAGGTCCGCGTGCGTCACCACGTTCGCCCCGCCGGCGCCGGTGTTGTCGTCCACGCCCAGCACCGGCCCGATGTTGTGGTCCTGGAAGCCCGCCGCGAAGATGTCCGTCGCCGAGTAGCAGAGCGCGTCGGTGACCAGCACGACCGGCCCGTGGTAGAGCTGGCCGATGCCGTTCACCGTCTCCACCGGGTAGAGCTCGCGGCCCGCCGAGTACTGCGCGCCGGTCTCGATGGACTCCTCGATGGACGCCCGCCACGGCTCGTAGTCCGGCACCGCCGCCGTCAGGCTCGCGGCCGCCCGGCTGGCCAGGAACTGCATGGGCTCCGGCCGGATCGCGCGCGGGGACAGGAACTGCAGCAGGAACTCCGCCGCGATCACGTAGCCGCCGCCGTTGCCCCTGACGTCCAGGATCAGGCCGTCCTGCGGCAGCTCGCCGAGCAGCCGCGCGAACTCCTCGATGAACGCCACGATGTCGCCGTCGGCCATGAAGAAGCTGAAGATCCGCAGGTGCCCGAAGGTGCCGTTGCTCGTGGTGACGACCCGCGCCGCCAGCTCGTCCGGCCGCGTCGTCGGGATCGCCTGCGCCTGCAACTGTTCCGCCGTCGGCGTCAGGTCGGCCGCCGCCGTGCCGTGCACCCGGCGCTCCTCCGTGATCGAGTACGGCGCGAACAGCAGCCGCTTCATCCGGCGGGTCAGCTCGGTCCGCAGATCCACCCCGAGCAGCCGGCCGGCCGCCGTGCTGATGCCCTGCGGCAGCTGCGGCGGGTTCGGCTGCTGGACCTCCTGCGCCGTCTCGAAGACGCGCCACGGAACGCGCGCCTCACGCACCGCCCCGTGCCCGCTCCGGTAGGTGAGCGTCACCCAGTCCTCGTCCGGCGGCAGCGACATGGTCACCGGGCGCAGCGTCATGTTCTCCAGCCCCCGCGCCTCGTTGGCGGACGGGTTGCTCCCCGCCTCGCGCTCCGCGTTGCGCTGCACCGCGAGCGCCATCGGCACCCCGTTCCAGTGCGTCACCTCCACGCCCGCCACCAGGTGCGGATCGCCCACGAGGTTCGCGAACACCTTCGACACCACCCACATCGGCCGCTCACCGTCGTGGCACTTCTCGATCAGCACGCCCAGGAAGGCGAAACCCCGGTAGTGGCTCGGCAGGATGTAGTTCGTGTGCAGGTCACGCAGGCCCACGAACACCTTCAGCATCGCCGCGTGGAACTGCGCGTCCGACATCCGCTCCAGCCGATGCCTGATCAGCCGCAGCCCCTGCACCGGATCGATCGCGTGCATCGCCCGCTTCAACGGCAGGTGCACGTACACCCCGTCCAGCAGATGCTCCGCCTGATCCACCAACGTCCGCCGCTGCCCGACCGTCAGCCCACCCGTCGCCAGGTGCTTCCGGAAGTCCGGCATCGTCCGGATCACCCCCAGGTCGTGCCCACCCCGTAGCTCCACATCCATCACGACCTCCACTCCACCGCCCCGGCGACCCTCCCGGCCACCACTACCCCGGAGGACGTCCACCCCCCGCAGATACATCCCCGCCGGTACCCTCACGGCCGAGGGCCTCTAGCTCAACCGGCAGAGCAGCGGACTTTTAATCCGCGGGTTCAGGGTTCGATCCCCTGGGGGCCCACCATCGCCCCAGGTCAGCGGGTTGTCGTGATCTTCATCCAAGATCGCTGCCGCACCTTTGCCGCACCTTACGACCGTGACTCGGTAATCCCGGCCGCCGATTCGAGGGCCGCCGCGGCCCGAGGATCGACCACCTTCCGGCCGAGATAGACGTCCTGCGTCATCGACGGCCGGGCGTGCCCGAGCTGGTCCGCGATCACCCGCGCCGACAGGTTCGCCTCATCCAGGATCGTCGCCGCCGTCTTCCGGAAGACGTGACTCGTGACCCAGGCGAAGCCCTCCGAGCCCCGCGCGCTGCGGAGGTCCCGCCGGGTGTTGGACGGGTCACGCAGCCCTCCGAGGCTGTCCGCGAACACCGGGCCGTCCGGGTGGTCGGTGGTCTCCTGGCGTCGCCGCAGGAGCCTCACCGCCCATTCCGGCAGGTTCAGCGTGCGCTCGCCGGCCTCCGACTTCGTGGCCTTGCGGATCAGCCCCCGGCCCTTGATGCGGATGACCGTGTGGTTCACGTCCACGGTGCCGCCGTCGAGGTCCACCTCGGACCACATGACCGCCAGCGCCTCCCCGATCCGCACGCCGGTGGCCATCATGAAGCGGCACAGGTCCGGCAGGTCACGCCGCACGGCCACCGGGTCACCGTCCAGCTTGGCCAGCCACTCGGCGCGGTCCCCGGGCGTCAACGCGCGTGGCCCCTTCGCCCGGCCGCGTTCGATGCGCTCGGTCTCCCGCACGGGGTTCGCCGTCAACGCACCGTGCCGTACCACCAGGCCGAGCACACCGGACAGCACGGAACGAGTCGTCTTCGCCGATGCCGTGCCCGCATTCCTCCGCACGGTGCCGAGGAAGCGGTCAACCACCGGGACCGTCAGCTCACGCAGCCGAAGGCCACCCAGGCCAGGTAGCACGTGCCGGTCGAGGTTGCTCCGGTACGTGTCCGCCGTGCTGGGCGACCGCGTGCCGCCCGCGACGGCATCCTCCACCGAGCTGAACCACTGCTCCGCCACGTCCCGGAGCCGCGTCTCGCCTGTGATCGCACCCCCCGCCGGCCCGGTCCGATCTCGAATGGCGATCTTCAACGCCCGTTCCGCCGCTGCCTTCGTCCGCCCGCCACGCTCCACCCGTCGCGTGATCCCGTCGAAGTCCCGGAACTTGGTCATCGCCCGCCAGGCCGACCCACGGCGGCAGTACTGGATCTCGCCATGTGTGCCGAGCGGCAGCGCCGGCCTACCCATCACGCCGCCTCATCGGCCTGCGAGTCGAACCAGGCCCGAACCGCGTCCGCCCGGAACCGCAGGTGCTTCCCGACTCGGCGGCCAGGCGGCCCGTATCCCTTGGTGCGCCACTGGTAGATCGTCTGCACCGGCACCTTCAGGTATGCGGACACGTCGTCCACCGTCCACAAAGGACTGAAGTCGTCCTCCACAGTCGTCCCCCTTCGCTGTCCTACGCCGCCTGATCCCGAGTTGCCGAAAGGTCCGGTGGGTCGCTGCCAGCCGCGAGCTGGGCGGCCGTGTACTCGGCCTTCCACCTGATCCGTTCCGCCACCGCGTGCAGCAGGAGCACCGTCCGGGGTGGCACGTGCGGGTTGCCGGGTCTGACCGGTTGCCACTCGAACCCGTCTCCGGTGTGGTCGGTGGATGGCGTGATGCCCACGTCGGCGAGGAGTTGCCGAACGAAGGCGCGTCGGTCGGCCCGGTGGTCGGCGAGGGTCTTGCCGGACCATTTCCGTGACACGAGGACCCGTCGTCCGGCGAGGCCCAGCGTCGCCCGCTGGTGTGCCTTGGCTTTGCACTGGCCTGGCGTCATGCTCATCCGGGCGCCTTGTGGTTGGACGCCGTAGAGCAGCCAGACCGGGCAGCGCGGCGAGCAGGGAGTGACCCTCAGCTCGGCATGGAGGCGGCGCACGTGTTCCCGTTGCCGTTCCGATGCTCCGTCACCCAGCCCGGCGGCGTCGGTGATGGACTTGGTGAGGTACTTGGTGAGGTAGCCGATGTGGCGTCCGGCTTCTTCGGTGCCGCCGAGGATGCCCTTGGCGTGGACCTGGTCGCCGAACCGGACGACGTGTGCTGGTTGGTCCAGGTCGGCGCAGGCTTCGTCCCAGGTGGGCAGGGCGTTGCCGGTGGTGGGGTCGGCGAAGCCCTTGACCCGGTGGTCCCACAACGGCAGTGGCTTCCCGGCCAGCGGCCCGTAGACCGGTTGGTCGTGCGCCGGCCACCACACCTGGTGGTACGTCGCGGCGACGATGGCGCGCAGCTCGTCGCGGGGGATGGTGCCGCGGACTGCGGCGTGCAGGTGTGGCGCTGCGCGTTTCTGTGGTTCGACGGTGGCGAAGTACTGCACTTCCCAGCCGACGCACCGGCGGGTGTTCTGCCAGAACCGGTCCACGAGCGCGGCGAAGTGCACCGCGTCCCGCGCGGCCCGCCGGTAGTCGTACCGGTCGGGATCGACGGCCGCCCCGTCGTTCACGGCCCCGTAGGAGGGCAGGGTGAGCGTGAGGAACGTGGAGGGCCGGTACTTCCCGCCGAACACCCGGCCCACCGTGCGGCGTTCCACGGGCCGCCGGGGCAGGTTCGGCGCGTCCTGCCGCCGCCGAGTGGACCGCGTGACCTTCATGCGGTCCGGTGGGTCCAGCGGCCCGAGTCGCCCACGGACACCCAACGCCCGCAACGCCTGGTCGAGCTGCGCCACCTCGTCGGCGATCTCGCCACAGGTGTCCTCATCACCCTCGGCCCGAGCCTCCACGTAGGCCGCCGTGAGATCAGCCCGGACGGCCAGCACAGCCTTCTGCTCGTCGGTCGGCTCGTCCGGCGTCAAGTCAGGCTCGGCGTCGAGGTGCCAGCCCTCACGGCACTGCGCCGTCCGCAACCGCCGGGCCTTCTCGGCACACGGTGGGCACTTGTCGGCCAGAGTTGCACCGCAGGCCACGGGCACCACGTCGATGCGGCCGGTGTCGCGTTCGATCCGCTCGTACGCGATCGGCCGGACGCATACGCCGTGATCAAGGGCGACGGCTTCGGCGACGGCCAGGGCGATGGGGAGCTTGGAGCGTTCGGCGCGGGTCAGCCGGTCGAACGCGATCGGCTCAGCGACGATGGTCATGCCGCCCTCCCGGCCGGGAGTTGCCGCACCACCGATCCCTCGTCGTCCTCGTCGGAGCTGGCGCCGGTGACGTAGGCGGTGAGCACGTCGAGGTCGGCGTCGGTGATGCGGTAGGCGCGGAAGCGGGTGGGTTCGCGGCGTCCGTCCTGCTTCATCCACACCACCCCCGGCGTGCTCTCCGGGATCTCATCGGCCGTGGCCCCGCGTTGCCGAACCCCGTCGCCGAGCACCATGTCCACCTGGGCGGGTTCGTCCAGGCGCAGGGCGAGGCGGGTGGTGAACAGGTGCCGGAAGTCCACCACCGTCTTGCGCGGGTCCTGGAGCAGTCCGAGCACCGCGACACCGGGTGCCCGGCCTTGGGACACGATGGTCTGGACGGCGGCGTTGGCGCGGTCGCGGAGTTTGCGGTCGGGTTGGTAGGCGATCAGGTCGGCCAGCTCGTCCACCACCAGCAGCACGAACGGCGCCCCCTGTACCGGGGACCACTTCCGTCGCCGGGCGGTGCGCATCCCGGCCGCGCGTTGCCGGGTCAGGGTGGCGACGTGTTCCAGCAGCTCTACGGCGTCGGGGCCGTTGTCACAGACGAGCCGGGTGAACAGGGCCGGTGCGCGGCCGAGTTCCATGCCGCCCTTGGGATCGATCCCGAACACCTGGACCATCCCGGTGCGGATGGCCGGCGCCAGCGCCCGCAGCACGGCCCACAGCACCGACGCCTTGCCCGCGCCCATCGACCCCACCACGAGCACCTGATTGCCGAGCAGGCGCAGCACCGCCGGGGTGCCGTACTCGGTGCGCCCGATCACCAGCCGCCGCAGATCCACCCCAGTGTTCATCGCAGGCAACGTGGGCGGGTCGATCGGCCGGGCGAGCGGGTCACCATGCACCAGGTCCAGCACCACCCGCCGAGGCTTCACCACTCGCACCCGGCACGACGCCGCGCCGAAGGAGTGCGCCAGCGCTTCGGCCTTGTGCTCGAAATGCGCCGGCTCCTGACCCGCCAACAGCCGCACGGTCACCCGGTCGCGCCAGGCGTCCGACCGGACCCGGACCAGCCGAGGGACGTAAGTCTTGTCCTTGACGCGTTTGGCCAGGTCGGAGAACACCATCACCCGGTGCCAGCGGAAGGCGTACACGCCCATCCGGCGGTACTCGGCTCGGACCTGCGCCCACACCCACCGATCGAACGACGTCGGCCAGTGCCACCACCACAGCAGCCCCGCCGACCCCAGCAGCGAGGCGACGAACGCGACCGTCCACCCGTCCCAGCGCCACAGCCACCACGCACCGGCTGCCGCCAGCACGGCGAAGGCGATCGGGTAGCGGTAGGCCCGTCGCGCCAGCCCGGCGAGCAGCCGCACCGAGAACACCGCGAGGATCAGTGGTGCCAGCCAGCCCAGCGCCCGGCGGGGCATGTTCATCCACCACGGCAGCCGGGGCCGTGCCACCTCCAGCGGTGCCGGGTCGACCCAGGCGGCGCGGCGTTCCACGAGCCGACTCATCGGGCGCCGCCGGCCAGCTCGCGGTAGGTCTGTGCGTTGCGCAGCGCGGAGTTGCAGGCCTGGACGACGGCCCACAGGTACGGCGACCGGGGGTCGGTGTGCAGCAGCAGCACGCGCCACCATCGCGCCTCCCGTTCCCACAGCGTGGCCAGCCGTAGGTAGCGGGCCGGGCCGGGGCGCATCCCGAACGTGCGGGTGAACGCCGCGTGGCTGCGCTGCTGAGCGGCGCACACGATCCGTTCGACCTGTTCCCGCGTCATCATCGACGCCACCGCCGACGTCCTCACGGACCCGGGCGGGTGGCCCGGCTTGGTCGCGTGGGCATGCCTGTCTACGCTCATCCCTGTTCACTCCCGAGTGGACGGCGTAGGAGCGGAGGCCGCCAAACCTGGCCGCTCCTACGCGCATGTTTCCCTTGCGCCGCAACGAAGGCGTGCGGCATCGCCACAACAGCCACGAGCGCTGTTGTGTCTACTGTGGACAGTGGTTTACGGGACCGTGAGAACCTCCACGGCAGCGTCGGCGCCGGCCACCAGCGCGCACAGTTCCCGGGCGTCGTCCTCGGTGCACCCCTCGGCGCAGACCACGGTGAGCCGGCCATCGCCGGACAACTCGATGGTGCAGCGGATCGGCGCACCCTCCATCGCGTCCACGGCCGCTGTCGTTCCGGTCATCGCGGGATCACCGGGGACAGGTCGGCCAGGGCCTCCATCAGAAAGTCCACTACCGGTTCACCCAGGCACAGGCAGGTCGGCACCCCGCCGAGGACGTGCAGTCGCACGTCGCCCTTCGGGCCGGCCACCACGCACGGCGGGTGCAGCTCCGACCGGTCCAGCTTGCGCATGATCGGCGGATCGCCCGGCCCCAGGGTGCGGACCTCGGCCAGCACCGACCGCAGGAACAGCACCACGTCCCGGTGCAGCCGCAGCACCATCGGGGTCGGCGAGTGCACGTACAGCCACGCCCGGCTGCGGCCCGGCCCGGCCACCACGCACGTGTAGAGCACGTACTCCACGCACCCGAGGTCCTTGAACAGCACCCGGTAGATCGGCCGCCGCACCACTCCACGACGCCCGCTCCTGACCTCCACGCAGGCCGGTCGGTCGTCTGCGGTCAGCAGTCCGGTTCCCGCCTGTTGGTTGTCACCCATCACCACACCCCATTTCGATCACGCACTCATCGGTGCGCGTTGTCACAACTTGTGCCCTTGCGGCGATCCGCCGCGGGCGGCTGGTCACACCTGCCAGTCACGCCGGCCCGGCGGCAGCCACAACGCCCGGCGCACCCACCCGGGCCGCACATGCGCCACGGCCGCCCGCCGCTGCCAGTACCGCGCCGCGTCCGCCGCGTCCCGCGCCGCCAGGTCCAGGGCGACGAAGGCCCAGTCCGGCAGCCCCGGCGCCCGCATCAACGCCTCCCACCGGCCCGTCAGCACCTCGGCCGCGCCGGCCACCCGCGACGCCGCAGCCGGCTCCCACGGCGCCATCCGCACCGCCTTCACCGCCTGCGAGAACCCCGCGAACGCCTCCGACCACGCCTCAGTCACGTCACTCGCCACCCGCACTGGCGAACCCGGACCCGAACTCACGAGGGTCACGCGGCCTTGTCACCGGTCGAGGAACCCGCCGACCCGGCCGACCGGCCGCCGCTCTGAACAGCCTTGAACCCAGTCGCCCGCACCACCCAGGTGATCCACTTCGCCTGACCCGAGGACTCCGCCCGGGGCTGCACGGTCACGCCCTCCAGGACCACCGGCCGGAACGGCATCCCGGGCGCGGCGGCCGGGGGCACCGGGCACACCTTCGACGCGATCTCCACCGTGATCGACTTGTCCCGGTCCTTCTCCGCCGACGGGTCCGCGATCGTCACCCGGAACAACGGCAGCCCCGTCGCCTCATCGATCCGAGGCCGGACCGGCCGGTTACGGGCCTTGTCCTCCTGCGACTGGTACTCCGTGACCGGGGTGACGTCGCCGAGGATGAACGCGCCGTGCGGGAACAGCTCGTCGAAGTCCATGGGGAAGCGCTTGCCGTAGGGAACCGCCATCGTCCTTCTCCTCAGCTCTCGTCGGTGCTCGTGTCGTCGGTGGGCACGCCGAGGCCCGGCCATCCGTGATGGGTGGCCGTTCGGGTGCTGGTTCGGGTCTGGCTCTCGCACCACTCGGCGAACTCCGTCGCCGCGCCCGCGAGGGACCGCGCGAAGCGGGCCGTGTCGGTGAGACCGCCGATGCGCGCCGGGACCTGCACGGTCAACCCGGCCTCGCCTCCACCGGCGATCAACTGCCTGATACCCGGCGACGGGGCGCTGACCTCAGCGCCGTAGCCGCTCGCCGGCTGAATCACAATGTGGATGGTCATTCGGTTTCCGCCGTCCTGGTCGGCACCCCGTCGGGTGCGGTGAACCCAGGTAACCGGCGGATCAGCCCTCCGACCCGGACAAACTGTCCGGGTACCTCACGCCCGGTGCTTGATCAGGCGCGCTGAGCTGCCGACACGATGGCGTCGGTGATGGCTGCCCACGGCAGCTCACGGCCCGGTTCGGACCGTGGTTCGTGCAGCGGCCACACATCGTCGCCCATGATCAGCCGCACGCCGGCCGTGCGAAGGGTGGCTATGTGGCCGGCCCAGGCGGGGTGCCGGGCGTGTGGGGCGTTGATCCGGGGGAAGGCGACCAAGGGCACGGCGCCGTGGCCGAGTGCTTCGCACAGGGTGGTGAGCGCCTGGTTGTCCGCGATCCCCAATGCGAGCTTGGCAACGGTGTTGGCCGTGGCCGGTACGACGGCGTAGCAGTCCACGGGCGGGTGTGGCGGTGGTTCTCCGGGCAGCCGCGGAGTGCTGCGCACCGGGTAGCCGGTGGCCTTCTCGATCGCGTCGAGTTCACCCGTGGGGGTGAGCCAGTCAGCGGCGGCCGGAGTGAGCGTGACGGCGACCTGCCAGCCCTGGGCAACGAGCGGCTCGACCAGGCGGCCACGCAGGTCTTCCACGCCGCCGGCCGCACAGCCGATCAGCCCGAGCGTGCTCATGCGCCTTCACTCACCGCGCGGCACCGCTGCGCCAGTCCCAGCAGATCGGACGATTTCGCTCCGCCTGTCACGGGTGCCCGTCGGTACATGGTGCGGACCACTTCACGCACCATCGAACTGTGCCGCACGAGCTGCGGCGACTGCTGCTCCGCGGACAACAGGACTTGCAGCGCCTCGTCGTCCTTGGCGACCAGGCTCAACGCCTGCGCGTACGCCATCAGGTGCGTGACCTGCCGCTCCACCGGAAGCCCGGCAGTATCCACCTCGGCCCCATGCTCCACCACATACTGAACATCCCCGAGATCAAGCCCAGCCGCGATCCGATGGAGCTGCACGTTGGTCGGCCCGAACCCGGTCTGCCAGTAGTTCCCATCCTCCCCGAGCTGCGCCGCCGCCCCCTCCGCCCGCCGCAGAAGTTCATTCGCCGTCGCCCGATCCTGATGCCGCGCAGCCGCCACAGCCGCCCGCAAATGCAACATCCCGAACAAGCTCAACGCCGCCGGATCGCCATCCTTCATCCTCGGCGCCAACCACCGCGCGGCGGCGTCGCCCAGTTCCAACGCATCGTCAAAGCGGCCCACCGCGAGAAGCGCATGAGTTCCCGACCGAGCAGCCGACGCCAACACCAACGGGTCATCCGCTTGGTCCGCTGCTTGCATCGCACGCTCAGCCGCAATCCACGCGAGATCAGCTTCACCTACGGCGCTCAACGCCGTAGCCGCCAGATGATGAATCCGCGCCGACACCGCCCCGCACACCCGAGCATCAGCCTCGCCGGCCCGCTCCATCTGCTGCGCCGTCCTGATCAACCGAGGCAGCGCCGCAACCACCTTCCCCAGCCGGCCACCCTGGTAATCACCCCACGCCCCCTCAACCCACTGAGCAACAGGCGCCGGGTCGACATACTCCGGCTCAATCGACGAGCTGAACAACTTCCGCGACAACCGCTGCGGCGCCATCAAAGCATCACGAACCGCCGGGATGTCGTCGTTCTTGTGCTCATCCTCCATGAGCACTGGCTCGCCCAGGAGATCACCTAACGACACGCGCAGCGCCTCCGCCACGTCTACCAGAATGTCTAGCCGCCGAATCTCGCGCTCGCCGCGTTCGATTTTGGACAGCCAATCCTCGGACCGACCCACTAACCCGGCTAGCGTGGCTTGAGGCAAACCGCGCCGTCGACGATAGAAGGCCACGCGCTCACCTATTGATAGGGGATCGCCAGGTCCTCGCATGCCATCACCAATCAAGCCGGTTAACGTTAGTCAGTTTTCCCCTAGATCTTCCTTACCATGTTAGTGTATCCCACAACCGCAAGTGTGACCATCGACCATGCCAGAAGTTGCAGCGCCAGAAAGAGGGTGGCCAGGAACTGGCCACCCGTGCTAGCGGTGTCAAGTTCGCACCTGTCGCGCGCTGCCGAGGTAGCAAACGGGACACTTCGCTCAGGGCCGAAGACCACTTGCTCGAACAGGGAGCAGGGCGTGCCAGGATTCGCGCTCCTCGAGCTATGATGCAGCAATGTGCGACCGTTCGAATCGTGAGCGTTGCCTGCGGCCATCCCCAGACTTCCGGAGACAATCAAGATAACGAGGAGCAGCCCGACGGCCCTCCGAACTCGGTATCCGTAGCCTAGGATGAATTGCATGGCAAGGCTCGCGCCCCGCTGATAACGACTCAACTTCCCCTTGCGGCGCAGCATCGTATTTTGTGACATCAGCGTCAATCGCGCTGATTCTTCATCGCCCTGGAGGCGGAGAACGCCTGCAAGTTGCTGGAACGGCTGTCCACGGTACTCGCCCATGTGGCTGTTTAGGTAGTGAAGCCACAATCTTGAATCGCCATTGCCGAACGCCGAATAGGAGCACTGGGTCAAGTCCACCGTCGTGTCACTACTGCACGGTGTGACGCCTTGAGTCCCCTTGCAGCCGATCGCCCTCGGCGAAATGAAGATCGTGCCAATCTGCGCTTCCTGGAAGGTTACATGCGAGGCGTGGCCCGTATTCTCTATCGACAAATCTGACAGGGCCAATTGGCCTCGCACTCTCACGCCCGATAGCCGGACAGTGCTCTCGCGCTCACTGCCACCTCGGATGGCGCACCCCGCGACCTGTACCGAGTCGGCGCTAGCGCCGTCAAGACTAATTGACG
This sequence comes from Pseudonocardiaceae bacterium, assembly GCA_036402215.1. GTDB lineage: Bacteria > Actinomycetota > Actinomycetes > Mycobacteriales > Pseudonocardiaceae > DASXTS01. Next base: position 17,414 of record DASWTI010000612.1, on the reverse strand, counting down.
AGCCTTGGGAAGTCACAACTCTGCATTCGGAGATTCGTAGAAGTCTTCCCGCTGATGCGCCGGCCAGGTATATGCACGGCTGAACGCCGAAGCCGGTCGCTCTCACCCTGCTCATAATAAGATCACCACCAACGACTATTCTGCCGGCATGGATCGCGGGGCCGTCGTTGTTGTTTGCCTCAACGTTGTCCCACATGAAGTCGCCGCCCACTTGCGCGCCATGCACGCATATGGCGGCAGGCCCTCCGTGGCACTGAGTCCGTAGCCCTGGGTTTAGCCGGATGTCCGCCTGCACGTGAAGTCCAATTGCCACTATCGCGGGCCCAAGGTAGTTGCGGATCGTTCCTTCCCCTAGCAGCAGTGACCCGGATATATGCGCGTACGATAGGGTTAGTGACCCAGCTGGCCCGAATCCGAGAAGCTCGGCCGACCCTCCGAGGTAGCATGCTTTCGCAATCCTGCTACCAATCAGGTCAACGCAGGGACCGGAGTCGTTCGCTATGCGGGCACCCTCAAGGATCACCGTCCCAATGTCGCTATAGGGCATGTGGACGACGGCCAACGGGCCGACGCCGGTCAGCGTACTTCCGCCAAAGTTGACGAAGCCGGGGCACTCGAGCGATTCAAAGTTCAGGGCCGGGCCTGCGTCGTTGGTTATTGCGGCCGCTTGCATTGAGACATGACTCTTAACGCGAACTCCTCGCGCCCCGAAGGTGGCACTCCGACCGGAGCCCACCATGTTGCAATTGTCGACGTGCAGGCGGCCGCCCACCTCGGCGTTATCTGCCAGAATCGCCGGACCGTCGTAGCTTCGAACACTGGCGCCACGGAAGGACAAGTCGCCGTCCACTCTGGCTGAAGGCATGCGCAATGTCTCGCCTGTCCTGTGGCTCACGGCGTTGAATCCGGCATCAATAAATGCGTCACTCAGGACGTGCATGCCATCGGCGACGAGGGCGGACCCGTAGCTACATTGCAATTGGGCCGATCTCAACGATAATTGCCCGCCGATTCTCGCGCCTACAAGTCTAATGCAGCCGTGCTCATCTCGTGCGGTCGATGTGGACCCTGAAAGATTGACGTCGCCGGCGGTTTCCATGCCGTCACATGAAAGAAGTTGAACATTGCATCCCAGCATCACGAGCTTGCTGACGGTCGAATTCATCATCAGGACTTCGCCATCAAACGCCGAGTTGCAGAATACAATACTCAGTTGTGATTTCAGGTCACTCAAGTCAAGGGGGCCAACGACGCGAATGCCCTGAATTGAAACAATGGGTCTAGGCATGCTAGCGGGTAAGCTTCGAATGACCTTCTCTAGGACGTCGCCGGAGACCTCAGGCATGCGGAGAAGGCCTAAAGGCGGCACCTTGAGCGGGCTCGCCACGTAGTGAGTGCCAGCTTCGATTCGCTGCCGAAGTGTCGCCTCGTCCAGCGTAACCATCGCACTCAATGCCGCCTCCAGTTGTGGGGCTACCCGGTCGTGAGTCAACGATATCGGCGGGACTGGAGCTGCCATCCACTTGCCGGATCTACCTCTACGGAGTCAAGGCGCGCCGCCTGCGGCGGCGCGCTCGGTGGTCGGCTCGGGTGGTCGTCCGGCGGGTCGCCGATCCGGGACGCGGCGCTGCGCGCGGCCTGGCGGCCGTGCTCGGCCACGCCCGGTCGGCGACCCGCCGGACGCCCGGCGGGCGGCCACCGCAGAACACCGCGCAGACCAGGCGCCAAGTCGTCCGGTGGGCAGCTCGGCACTGTGGCTTACGGAAGGCCGGCTCCCTCACGCGGCCGCCATCGTCCAACGCCGGTCCGACGGCATCAAGGGCGCTGCGCGTCGGCTCCGCCGATCGGCCACGGGCCGACCCTTGACACCGCCGGCCCAGCGCTGAGAACCGGCCAGTGCGAGGAAGACGGCGGGGGACCAGGGACCGTCACCGACCAAGATCGCTGCCGCACCTTTGCCGCACAAAACGATGGCAGGCGTCGACCGCTGACCATCCACAGCGGACGATCGGCGGCTCTGTCTGTGCAGCTAGCGGGTGGTGACCGAAGCGACCGGAAGACGACGAAAGATCACCGCTGAGAATCCGCGGGTTCAGGGTTCGATCCCCTGGGGGCCCACTCTCTGCCCTGGTCAGCGGCTTCGACCGGACGACCGGACAGACCGAGTCGCTCGCGCCGGAACCACTTCCGCGGCTAGTCACCTTCGCCAGCAGCCCTGGCGGCGGCGCGGCTGCCTGGGTGCACCGCTCGCAGCGCGGGTCAGCGCGCCGGCTCGCCGCTGATGCCGTCCGGCCAGCTAGAGAGGCTCTGGTAGTACTGCTCGGCCTCGGGCTTGGCCGCGTACTCGAGCAGGTTGCCGAGCTTCTCAGCGAGGACGTCGCGGACCTCTTCCGGGGTGGCGAAGAAGAACTCCCTGCGTGGGTTGGCGTGGTTGAGCCGACGGGCTGCGAAGGCGTTGTGCAACTCATTCTCCAGCGTCACTGCATCGTCGGAGAAGTGCAACACGTGAACGTCGAAGGGAAACGGCACCGACGCGTCGCCGAGCTCCCGAATGCGGTCCATCGGATCCAGCCGGCGGGTCATGCCGATCTTCACCACGCGGTTGCCGAAGGCGCCGATATTGCTGATGACGTAGACGTAACCGGCGCGGATGTTGGCAGCGCGGAAGTTGTTCTCCTCGATCGCCGCGTCGATCTGGGCGAGGCGACTCTCCAGTTCGGCGACCTCGGCCGGTGCCCCGTGCCCACGCAGTGCCGCCAGGGTGTTCAGGTAGTGGGCACGCTCCTTGTCCAGTTTCTCCCGCTGGGCGGCGAGTTCGATCTCGGCCTTTCGCTCCTCGCGCAGCCGCTCGCGTTCCTCGCGCGCTGCCTCGCGTTCCTCCTGCTGTTTGAACAGGTAATCGGCGGTGAGCTCCAGTTCGGTGATGCGCAGCGCGTGGTAGTCCGGGGAGACTCTCATCTCCATCATCTTGCCCAGCCGGGCGATCGTGCCCGCCGCCGTCTCCAGCCGCTTCGTCGCGGCGGTAAGGGCCCCGGCCCGCAGGGCGCGGACGCAGTTGTCAGCCTCGGCGTTGTAGGCACGCAACATCAGCTTGGAGAAGTCCGCGGTCATCTTTCGGCCGGCCGCGAGGGAGTTGTTGAAGGAGAACCGGTCGGAGGCTTCGATGGCCTTGTCGGCCTTGACCATGGCCTTGATCTGCTCACGCAGCTCCGTCAGGCGCTCGCGGTACAGCTCCGCGTTCTCCAGCGGGTGGTGGTAGTGGTAGATGCCCACCTGCTGCAGCAGCCGAGCGTCGTCAAGCTCGACCAAATCGTCGTCGCCGGCCGATTGCTGCTGCTCCCGCGCCCGACGATCGGCGTCGGCCAGTTGCTGGCGCAATGTGTCCACCTCAGCCTCCAGCTCGTAGACGCGGGCGTTCTGCTTGGGTGGCGGTGGCGTCGCGGGCGGGCCGACGAGGACGGTGTCGTTGGGCTCCTCCAAGGCAGCGTGCCGCGCCGGACGAGCCGGTACGGGCTCCGAGGTCAGCGGGGCGGACTTGCCAAGCGCCGTCTCGGGGGTCGGGCCTGCATGGGGCGCGGCGGGCGCCGCCGGTGCGGGCGGAGGGATCGTCTCGTCCGGCACCCAGAACGCCCACCTTGGCGGGGCCGGCGGCCAGCTCGGGTCGGGCACCCAGCCGTCCGGAGGAACCCAGCCGGACGGTGGGGTGGGCCAACCGGGAGGCGCGTTGAAACGGAAGCCGTGCATCTGAGTGCCCTTGCCTTCCGGGTCGGTCAATGGCCGCGGACGCCGGCAGCGAGCTTGATCGCGGCGAGGGCATGCGGGTTCTTCGACACGACCGCGCCGAGATGCCGCAGGGTCTCGGCCGCCGCGACGCGACGCAGGTCGATGTCTTCGAACGTGGCCCGGTCGACGGCGACGGCGACTAACGGCGTTGCCGTGTCCTTGCCTGTGGCCGGGTCGACATGGGATACCGACCCGATGAGCGAGATGCTGGCGATCTTGCCGCCGCGATCGGCCTCCCACACCTCGTGCAGGGTTCTCAGCGTCATGTTGTTGACGAGCGCGGCGTACCGCTCCTTCTGCTCCTTCTGCGTCTGAGCGGTGGAGGTGATCTCGTCGCTGGCGCGGACGTACTTGTACTGCCGCGCGGTCGGCAGGTCGTCGGGAGCCGGGAACTCTAACTGGATGGTCAGCTCGCGGGTCTCGGCGTCGTATGTGTACGCCGGCGGCCACGGCCACTCGGCCGGGTAGACCGAGTTGCCAAAGACGATGCCGAGGTACTCCACGATCGCCTCAGGCAGGCCGCGCTCGAGGTCGCGGATCAATTCGTCGAGGGAGGCGTTGGACTCGTCGATCTCCCGCTGTCGCTGGACGCACACCTCGTCGTAGCGCGCCCGGTCGGCGGCCAGATTCCTCTGCCGGGCGTCCTCGGCCTGCTTGTGCGCGGAGAGCTGGGCGAACTGCTGCATCGGCACCGCCGCTGCGGCCTGCTGCCACTGGATGTGCGCCTCGGCGAACGCCGCCCGCGCGACGGCGACCGCCTCGGCATGCTTCTTCTTGCCACTGAACAGGGCGCCGACCCCGCGTGGTGCCTCGGGCTCGACGAACACTGGCTCCGGCGGAACCTGAATTGGTGCCGGTGGCGGGACCGGGGTGGCGTAACGAGACTCGAACGGCGGATGCTCAGCGACCTTCCGAAGCCGTTCGAGGTCAACGTAATCATCGACCTCGAGAGTGGCCGCCAGGATGTTGTCAATGTCAGCCAACTGCAGCGCCAACTCACCGTTGAGCCGCTCGACCTCAGCCTCCTGCGCCTCCCGGTGCAGCCGCTGCCGCTCCATCTCCAGCATCCGCGCCTCATGCGCTGACTGGCGCTCGTACTCGCGCACTGCCGCTGCGTAGGCCCGTTGCGCCCGTTCGGCCTCACGCTGCCGCTGGGCCTGCGCGCGCACAGCGGCGGCCTGAGCGCGCTGCCGGTTCTTCTCGGCGACCGCTGCCTGATGCGCCATCTCGGCGAAGAAGCCTCGCCTGCGTGCCATGTGGTTTCCTCCGGCGGTATCCAGTGGTTGTCGGCATCGCCCACAGGCGCTTCCGCACTTTACTGCGAGCGACCGGCTCGTCACCCTTGGCTTGGGCGACGAACAAACGGGTTCGTCCGGGAAGTGACCGTCGCCTGGGCGAGGCTGCTGCACGAGCTGGTGACATCTTATGTGTGGTCGACAATCGCAGACTTCTAGGACGTGGGCAACAGTTTGGTAGAGGTCGGCACCAAGGCTGGTTTGACCGCATAGACGGCTTCATGCGTCACCACCCGTCATGCCCGAGTGGGGCCTCAATCCACGGGGTTCCGAGTTCGATCCTTTAGGCCCCTCATCCCATCCCGACTCCAACCTGACCCTGCGAGACAAGACCAGGGAGCGGGACTCGTCATCTCAGACAGCCGGGAAGATCACCTACAACGCCGCACACCTCCGGGGTGCGGAGTTGCTAGTGCAGTGTCACGAAAGGTTGGTGTGGTAATCGTGTTGGGCTGAGCCGCTGGTGGTGGCTGGGATGCTGCCGGTGGCGCGTTAGCCCGGGTGTTCGTGCATCCGTTGGAGCCAGAGCAGCGCAGCGTCTGGTCAGGATCGCGCGAGTAGCAGGGACCGGTGCGGCTGCGCCGTGCGAGGGTCGTGCTGGCCCCGGTGCAGAGCCGCAACGCGGGCTCAGATCGCGGTCATGTTCGCCTCGACCGAGCGAGGTCGGGTTCGCGGTGTTGGATCCAAACGGAGAGGAATGGTGCCTAGTCCTGTGGGACGGCGACGAGTTCGCGGCGGTGTCGTACTGGGCGCCGCACGCTCGTACGGCGCCGGTGCTGGCCTGGCACTTCGACCCAGGCGCGGACCTCCGGCTCGGCGCCGAGGTGTTGCGCCGCAGCGCTCCCACGGTCGTGTCTTCCGCTGCTACTGGCGTGCGTCGTGAGCAGGGCCAGCGACGGTCCCGTACGCCGTCATCCTGACCGGGTTGGCTCGGGCTGATCTCCAGCGCCCACAACAACGCCCGGGTGGTGCACAGCCGCACTCCCTGCTGACGATCGGTCCGCTGCGGGACCGGACAACCGGGGCACGCCCGCGTACGTCAACAGCCGCGCGCCGCCGAACTACGTGTGCATGGTCTTCGAACGCGGCCCTGGTGGCCGGCGGCTGAGGGTGCCGGTGGGCCGTGGCGGGCGTGGTCGCCGAGATGCGGCAGGATCGACATGATCTGCCGTACCTACGCGGAGGAGTGCCGATGCTGTCGTCGAACGGGCCGCGCGGGGGTGCGAAAGCGCCGGGGCCGACGCCCGAGCAGGATGCCGAGGACCTCGGGCTCGTGCTCCGCGAGGCACGCGAGACGCAGGGTGTCAGCCCCGCCGAACTGGCCCGGCGGACCGGCGCCACGGCGGGCGACGTCCTCGCCTTCGAGGCCGGGCGGGTCATTCCGGCCGGACCGCAGTTCGCCGTTTACATGAGGGCGCTCGGCTTCGCCGCCTGACAGACACCAGGTTCCGCCGCATGCGGTGCCGCCCGAATGTCCGCGGGCGGGGCGGGAGCGGACCGAGGCGATCCCGCGAACACCCGCGACCACGACACCGGGCGGTGCGCACCTCCAGCGTGCGGTGTCCCTGTTTCCCGGGTGAGCGCCGGGGCGGACGATCCGCGGCGAGTCCGGTCCGTGCGGGCCGCGCGCATCACGGAACTCGGTCCGCCGGCCGTCCGAACGTCTCCTGCCGCTGAGGCGGGCCGCCGACCGCGGCCCTCCGAACGGGCGCCGACCGGCGGGGCGACCGACGGCGCCACCGGCCGAATCGCGAGCCCGGCCGGGGCGCTGCTCGGTCCAATCTCTCCCTCTTCTCCTGGAATGCCCATCGCCAGTGAGTTGCTTGACGCAACTGAGCTGGTCATGTCACTTTAGAGGGAGAACCATCCGAGAACTCACCACTGGAGGTCGGCAATGGTTGCAGGACGGGTCGTCTCGTCCGTGGTCCAGCGTCAGGTTCGGTACGTCACCCCGGCGTCACCGAGCGCGGCGAAGGGACTGGTCGCCGAGATCTACCGGCAGGTCGAGGACGAGATGCGCATCGTGATCCCGCCCGTGCTGCTGCACTCGCCGTCGCCGGACGTACTGGCGGCGTACTGGATGCTGATGCGGGAGCCGCTGATGACGCCGGGGTCGTCGGACCGGCTGGGCAAGGAGGCGGTGGCCGCGGCGGTCTCGGTGGCGAACATCTGCCCCTACTGCGTGGACATGCACAGCACCGGGATGTACGACCTGGGCGACGAGGACGACGCGGAGGCCATCGCGGCGGACCGGGTGCCGGACATCGTGGACGAGCGGACGCGCAAGCTCGCGGCCTGGGGCCGGGTGGCCCACCTGCCGGACGCGCCGCTGGTGTGGCAGCCGCCGTTCGCGGAGGAGGAGCGGGCCGAGCTGGTCGGGGTGGCGGTCGGCTTCCACTACCTGACGCGCATGGTCAACGTGTTCCTCTCCAACTTCCTGCTGCCGCCGCGGCTCGGCCCGGGTGCCCGGCGCCGGCTCAAGCGGGGCATCGCCCGGGTGCTGGCGCCGAGCCTGCGCCAGGTGAACGAGGTGGGGCGCTCGGTCCCGCTGCTCCCGGAGGCGGAGCTGCCGGCGGTGGCGCGGTGGGCGAGCGGCAACCCGGCGGTCGCGCAGGCGGTGGCCCGCTCCTACGCGGCCTTCGAGGCGGCCGGCGAGCGCTCGCTCTCGCCGGAGGTGCGCCACCTGGTCCTGCGCTACCTCGCCAACTGGCGCGGCGAGGAGACCGGCCTGAGCCGCGACTGGTGCGAGGAGGCCATCCTCGACCTGCCCTACGAGGACCAGCCGGCGGGCCGCCTCGCTCTCCTCACGGCCCTCGCCTCGTACCAGGTGGACGAGGAGGTCATCGAGGAGTTCCAGCTCCGCCGCCCCGGCGACTCGGCGCTGGTGGACGCGGCGTCGTGGGCGAGTTTCGCGGCGGCGCGGCAGGTCGGGAGCTGGCACGTGCCGGTCGCTGTGAGTAGCGCCCTGGCGGCCTGACGGGCCTCGGCGGGCGCCCCCGAGGCGCCCGTCGGAACGAGTGAGTTGACCATTCTCCCTGGTTGCGGTCCCGGTCCGACCGCAACCGGGGAGAAGCGGCCCGGTGACGCCCCGGTGACGATGAGTTCACGCCGCCAGGGAAGGGAACCGGGATGTCCACCACGCTGGGATCGCTGCGACGCCTCGCGCTGTCGCCGTCCCTCGCCGACGTGTCGTTCGGCGGGCGTGGCTTCCCGGCGGTACCGGGCCCCGCGACGCGCAAGCTGGAGGCGGTGCCGCAGGCGGTCGTCGTGGGCTTCGAGTGGGGCATCGACGCGCGCTCCCTGGACGAGGTCGAGCGCCGGCTGGCGATGGTCGAGGAGGAGGTCCGCGGCTTCGCCTACGAGGGCGCCACGATGGCCTTCACCCTCCTCGACGCGCTGTGCGGCGGCCGCCGCGCCCGCGACCTGCTGATGGGCTCCGGCCGCCCGCACATCTTCCTCACCTACATCGGCATCGGCTTCGCGATGGCCCGGCTGCCGCGCGCCCTCTGGCACAAGGTGGTGCCGGACCTCACCGGCACCCCCTACTTCCCCACGATGACCTGGCTGGCCGTCGACGGCCTCGGCTTCGACCGCGCCTACTTCGACACCCGGCGCCGGGTCACCGAGCAGCGCGCGGCCACGCCCTACCCGTGGCTCGGCTCGCCCGACTACTTCCCCCGCGCGTACGACCAGGGCATCGGCCGCTGCCTGTGGTTCGTGCACGGCGGCCGGGTGCACGAGGTGGCCGCCGCGGTGGAGCGCTTCGCCAGCGAGCGGCACGCCGACCTGTGGAGCGGCGTGGGCCTGGCCGCCACCTTCGCCGGGGGCTGCGACGCCGAGGGCCTGGCCACGCTGCGCTCGCTGGCCGGCGAGCACCGGGCGCACCTGTGCCAGGGCATGGTGTTCGCCGCCAAGGCCAGGACCTTCTCCGGCTTCTGCCCGCCGCACACCGAGCTGGCCGCGGCGGTCCTGGGCGACCTCTCCGTGACCGACGCGGCGAGGCTGGCCGACGACGCGGCGGTGGCGCCGGGCACCGGGTCCCGGCTCGCCGGCGCGGAACCCGAGTACGAGGTGTGGCGCCGCCGCATTCGCGAGCACTTCCTCGCCGTGCACCCCCTTCGCTGATCCACGGGCGCCCCACCCAGCGCCCGGCCGCCGTTTCCCATCCGCCTCGCGGAAACGGTCGGCCGGGCGCTTTCCCTTGCCCGGAACCGACCGTGGAGTATGCGTGGAGGAATAGTCGAAGGAACCTCGAACGCGAGTGGACCGGCGACCGTGACCGCAATTCATGAGTAGATTCCGCGGCGCCTGTCGTTCTCCGGTATGCGAGGGATCTCCGCAGGTCAGAGCGGTGAGCATCGGTGAAGAAGACTTGTTCTCACCGGAGTGCGACGCTCTATCACGAGAGCACTCCGCGACGAGTCTATTCGTACGTTGGGAGACGAAGTTGAGTAAAGCTTGGAGGGCGCTCCGGCGTCGAATTCTGACACCTAACGTGTCAGCGACCAGACTCGACGTACGGGGCTTCAATGTGAAGAGTCCCGAGGCCAGGGACCTGCTCGAGACGATCGGGCGTTCTTTCCTGGAGGGATACGCGTACGCCGCGGAGGCACGGGAGCCGGCGGACGCCGAGGCGCCGCTGGAGCAGGTGCCCAAGCGGTTCCGCGGCTTCGCCTACGAGGGCGCCGCGATGGGCTTCGCGGTGCGCGACGGCCTGCCGTTCGGCCGCGACGACCACACGGAGCGCTTCCTGGCGGGGCGCGGTGACGCGCACGTCTACATGGCGTACGTGGGCATCGGCTGGGCGATGGCGCGCATCCCGCGCTTCCGCTGGCCGGACGCCACGAAGCTCGACCCGTTGCTGCAGTGGCTGGTGCTCGACGGCTACGGGTTCCACCAGGCCTACTTCAAGACCCAGCGGTACGTCCACGAGCACTACGTGGAGCCGAACTTCCCCTGGCCCGCCGGCGGACCGTCCTGGTACGCCGACCGCGCCATCGACCAGGGGATCGGGCGTGCCACCTGGTTCGTCGCCGGCACCGACCCGGAGCTGGCCGCGTCGCTGATCGACCGCTTTCCCGAGTCGCGCCGCGCCGACCTGTACGCCGGAGCCGGCCTCGCGGCCAGCTACGCCGGCGGGGTCGACGAGAGCGAGCTGCGACTGTTCTGGGAGCGCGCCGGAGCCCACCGCTCCCAGGTCGCGCAGGCGTGTGCGTTCGCCGCGGAGGCCCGGGTCCGTGCCGGCCTGGTCATGCCGCACTCCGAGCTCGCCGCGCAGGTCTTCTGCGGGATGAGCCCGGAGCGCGCGGCCCGGGTGTCGGGCGAGGCCCGTCCCGACCACCCGATCCACGGGGAACTGCCGGCGTACGAGGTGTGGCGGCAGCGCATCGCCAACGAATTCGTCTCACTTGGGAGGTGTTAGCCGTGGCCGCGACAGTTGGCTGGCTGCGTAGGCAGTTGCCCGGAGTTCTCGCTCTCGCGCTGATCGTGAGCATGTTCTTCGTGTCCCGTCTGCCCAGCTCGTCGGCCGACGAGCTGGACGCGATGGCCGAGGAGTACGCGTTCACGCCGATGTCGATCGCCCTGCCCGGCGGCCACGCCCAGCAGTCGATCCGCAAGGTGAACCAGCAGTACAAGCACATCGACGCCTGGATCTCCTCGGTCGGCGCGGCCATCGCGATGAACGACTTCGACGGCGACGGCCTGTCCAACGACCTGTGCCTGGTGGACCCGCGCATCGACCAGGTCGTGGTCACCCCCGCACCGTCCGGCAGGCAGGGCCGCTACGAGCCGTTCTCGCTGGGCTACGGCGACCTGCCGACGAACGACGTGATGGCGCCGATGGGCTGCGTCCCCGGTGACTTCAACGAGGACGGCAACATCGACATCCTCACCTACCTGTGGGGCCGCACGCCGATCGTGCACCTGAAGAAGCCGGACGCGGACACCCTGGACGTCGACGCCTACGAGGCCGTCGAGCTGGTGCCCGGCCCGCGCAACGGCCCGTACGACGGCCCGCAGTGGAACACCAACTCGGCGACCGTCGCGGACTTCGACGGCGACGGCCACGACGACATCTTCATCGGCAACTACTTCCCGCACGGCCCGGTGCTCGACCCGAGCAAGAACACCGGCGTCGAGATGAACGACTCCATGTCGCACGGCCTCAACGGCGGCCAGGACTACATCCTGCGCTGGACCGGCGGCGGCGAGGGCCGGGCCACCTTCGAGCTGGTCGACGACGCCATCCCGGACGACGCCTCCCGCGGCTGGGCGCTGGCCTCCGGCTCCAACGACCTGGACGGTGACCTGCGGCCCGAGCTGTACGTGGCGCACGACTTCGGCCCGGACCGCCTGCTCTACAACACCTCCACGCCGGGCAACATCAGCTTCGGCCTGGTCGAGGGCAAGCGCCGGCCGGCGATCGTGCCCAAGTCCAAGGAGGTCGGCCTCGACTCCTTCAAGGGCATGGGCGTCGACTTCGGTGACCTCAACGGCGACGGCGTCTACGACATGTACGTCAGCAACATCACCACCTCGTTCGGCATCGAGGAGAGCCACTTCGCCTTCATGAGCGACAGCGGCGACCGCGCCGACGTGCAGGCCCGCCTGCGTGACGGGCAGTCGGTGTGGACGGACGAGAGCGCGCCGCTCGGCCTGGCCTGGTCCGGCTGGGGCTGGGACGTCAAGCTGGCCGACTTCGACAACAGCGGCGACCTGGTGGTCGCCCAGGCCACCGGCTTCGTCAAGGGCGAGGTCAACCGCTGGCCGCAGCTGCAGGAGCTGGCCACCTCGAACGACCTCGCGCTGCGCCACCCCTCGGTGTGGCCGAACGTGACCCACGGCGACGACGTGGGCGGCAGCCAGACCTTCGCGTTCTTCGCCAAGGGCTCCGACGGCCGCTACGCCAACATCGCCGACCGGCTGGGCCTGGCCATCCCGGTGCCCACCCGCGGCATCGCCACCGGTGACGCCGACGGCGACGGCCTGCTCGACATGGCCATCGCGCGCCAGTGGGCCGAGCCCGTGTTCTACCGCAACGACAGCCCGGACGCCGGCTCGTTCCTGGGCCTGCGCCTGACCCACCCCGACGGCGCCCCGGTGATCGGCGCGCAGGCCACGGTGAAGTTCGCCGACGGCCGGTGCCTGATCAACCGCGTCGACGGCGGCAGCGGCCACTCCGGCAAGCGCAGCCACGAGGTGCACTTCGGCCTCGGCGACACCACGGGCCCGGTGGAGGTCCAGCTCCGCTGGCGCGACCGCACCGGCGAGACCCGTGAGCACACCCTGCAGTTGACCCCCGGCTGGCACGAGCTCCAGCTCGGCTCTCAGGCCAAGGAGAGGTGACGGAGATGGCCGAGAACACGACAGCAGCCGCGCCACCGCGGCACGATCCGAAGGTCATCACGGCGCTCAAGCGCTTCGCGATGTCGATGACGATCTTCAACATCCTCGGGTACACCGTGTTCGGCTTCGAGCAGCCGTGGACCTGGCCGTTCATCGCGCTGGCCGTCGGCTACTCGTTCGAGCTGATCCTGGAGCGCTTCGGCGCCCGCTCGGAGAACCGGGCGCCGCGCTACCGCGGCGGCGGGGCCAAGGGCCTCATGGAGTTCCTGCTGCCGGCGCACATCACCTCGCTGGCCGTGCAGATGCTCACCTACGTCAACGACCAGCTGCTGGTCATGATCTTCGGTGTCCTGGTGGCGATCGGCGCCAAGTGGATCCTCCGCGCGCCGGTCAAGGGCCGCATGCGGCACTACATGAACCCGTCGAACTTCGGCATCGCGGTGATCCTGGTGCTGTTCCCCTGGGCCAGCATCGCCCCGCCGTACCACTTCTCGGAGAACGTGAGCGGGCCGGTCGACTGGATCATCCCGGCGGTCATCCTGACCGCGGGCACCATGCTGAACGCCAAGCTGACCAACCGGATGTGGCTGATCGGCGCGTGGCTCATCACGTTCGCGCTGCAGGCCGTGGTGCGCGGCGTCATCCTCGACGTCTCGATCCTCGGCGGCCTGATCATGATGACCGGCATCGCGTTCGTGCTGTTCACCAACTACATGATCACCGACCCGGGCACCAGCCCGTCGCGCCCCGCCGCCCAGGTGGCCTTCGGCGCCGGCGTGGCCGTCGTCTACGGCTTCCTCACCGGCTTCGGCATCGCGTACGGCATCTTCTTCGCCACCGCGATCGTGTGCGGCATCCGCGGCGGCTTCCACTGGACGCTGCACTTCATCGAGAAGGCCCGGGTGCTGCGCGCCGCGCAGGAGCGGGCCGCGGCATCCGCCGCCACCGTGGGCAAGGGCCCGCAGGCCACCGTGCCCGCCGACGGCTCCGCGGACCGCACCGCGGACGCCGAGGCCACCGGGACCACGGTCCCCACCACCGACGACGCCCGTCCCGACAAGGGGCCGGGCAAGGAGGTCGTGCCGGCATGACCAGGATCGCCGTCGTCGGGATGGCCTGCCGCTATCCCGACGCCATGTCCCCGCGAGAGCTCTGGGAGAACGCGCTCGCCGGCCGCCGGGCCTTCCGCCGGCTGCCGGACGTGCGGATGAACCTGGACGACTACTACGACGCGGACCCGACCACCCCGGACAAGTTCTACGCCCGGAACGCCGCCGTCATCGAGGGCTACGAGTTCGACCGCATCGCCTACAAGATCGCGGGCAGCACGTACCGCTCGACCGACCTGACGCACTGGCTGGCGCTGGACATGGCCGGCCTGGCGCTGGCCGACGCCGGCTTCCCGATGGCCGAGGGCCTGCCCCGCGAGCGCACCAGCGTCATCGTGGGCAACACCCTCACCGGGGAGTTCAGCCGGGCCAACCAGATGCGGCTGCGCTGGCCGTACGTCCGCCGGACTGTGGCCGCCGCCCTGCGCGGCGAGCAGGAGTGGGAGGACGACCGCCTCGCCAACTTCCTGGAGAACTTCGAGGCCACGTACAAGAACCCGTTCCCGGCGATCGACGAGGACACCCTCGCCGGTGGCCTGGCGAACACCATCGCCGGCCGGATCTGCAACCACTTCGACCTCAAGGGCGGCGGCTACACCGTGGACGGCGCGTGCTCGTCCTCGCTGCTCTCGGTCGCCACGGCCTGCAAGAACCTGATCGACGGCGAGATCGACGTGGCCATCGCCGGCGGCGTCGACCTGTCCATCGACCCGTTCGAGATCATCGGTTTCGCCAAGACCGGTGCGCTGGCCAAGAAGGAGATGCGGGTCTACGACCGCGGCTCCAACGGATTCTGGCCCGGCGAGGGCTGCGGCATGATCGTGCTGATGCGGGAGGACGACGCCCGCGAGGCGCGGCACCGCATCTACGCCACGATCGCCGGCTGGGGCATCTCCTCCGACGGCAAGGGCGGCATCACCCGGCCCGAGGTGAGCGGCTACCAGCTCATGCTGCGCCGCGCCTACGAGCGCGCCGGGTTCGGCATCGAGACCGTCGGCCTGTTCGAGGGCCACGGCACCGGCACCGCGGTCGGCGACCGCACCGAGCTCACCGCGCTCACCCGGGCCCGGCTCGCCGCCGACCCGAACTCCGGCCCGGCCGCGATCAGCTCGATCAAGGGCATGATCGGCCACACCAAGGCGGCGGCCGGCGTGGCCGGCCTGATCAAGGCCGTCATGGCGGTGAACCAGCAGGTGCTGCCGCCGGCCATCGGCTGCGTCGACCCGCACCCGGTGCTCGTGGAGAACCCGACCGCGCTGCGCGTGCTGCGCAAGGCGGAGGCCTGGCCCGATGGCCCGGTCCGCGCCGCGGTCACCGCCATGGGCTTCGGCGGCATCAACACGCACATCGTGCTGGAGAAGACCGGTCCGCGCCGCCGCGCCGCGATGGACACCCGGACCAGGGCCATCTCCTCGGCGTTGCAGGACACCGAGCTGCTGCTGGTGGACGCCACCACCCCCACCGAGCTCAAGGAGCGGCTGGAGCAGCTGGTCGACTTCGTGCCGCGGCTGGCCTACGCGCAGCTGTCGGACCTGGCCGCCGTGCTGCAGTCCGAGCTGCGTGAGCTGCCCTACCGGGCGGCCGTCGTGGTCTCCTCCCCGGAGGACGCCACCGCGCGGCTGAAGCTGCTCGTGGAGACCCTGGAGTCCGGCGAGACCACGTTGTTCGCCGCGGACGGCCGCAGCTTCCTCGGCCACGCCACGGGTCCCGGCAAGGTCGGCTACCTGTTCCCCGGCCAGGGTTCCGGCCGGGGCACCAGCGGGGGCGCGCTGCGCCGCCGGTTCAGCGAGGTCGACGACGTCTACAACCAGGCCGCGCTGCCCACCGAGGGCGACATGGTGGCCACCGCGGTGGCCCAGCCGCGCATCGTGACCGGCTCCATGGCCGGCCTGCGCGCGCTGTCCATCCTGGGCCTGGAGGCCACCGTGGCCGTCGGCCACAGCCTCGGCGAGATCTCCGCCCTGCACTGGGCGGGCGCGATGGACGAGGAGACCCTGCTGCGGGTCGCCGGCGTCCGCGGCCGCACCATGACCGAGCACAGCGCCTCCGGCACCATGGCCGGCATCGGCGCGGCGCCCGGCGTCGTCACCGAGCTGTTCGCCGGCATCGACGTGGTCATCGCCGGCTACAACGGCCCGCAGCAGACGGTCATCGCCGGCTCCGAGGACGCGGTCCGCGCGGCCTGCGCCAAGGCCGTCGAGACCGGGCTCAACGCCACGCAGCTCCCGGTCTCGCACGCCTTCCACTCGCCGCTGGTGGCCCCGGCCGCCGACGCGTTCGGCGATCGGCTGGCCGAGGAGAACTTCTACGAGGTCGGCCAGCGCATCGTGTCCACCGTGACCGGCGGCGTGCTGCCGGTGGACGTGGACGTGCCGTCGCTGCTGCGCCGGCAGATCGTGGACCCGGTGCTGTTCTCGCAGGCCGTGGAGCTCGCCGCCAAGGACATCGACCTGTTCATCGAGGTCGGCCCCGGGCGGGTGCTCACCGGGCTGGCGAACGCGGTCACCGACGTGCCCGCGGTCGCGCTGGACACCGACGACGAGTCGCTGGCCGGCCTGCTCAAGGTCGTCGGCGCGGCGTTCGTCGTGGGTATCTCCGGCGTGCAGGCCACGCTGTTCCACGGCCGCCTGGTGCGCCCGCTGCAGATCGGCGCGGAGTTCCGCTTCTTCGCCAGCCCCTGCGAGTCGGCGCCGGAGATCGAGGTGCTGGGCGGCGGCATGCGCCGGCCCGTGCCGGCCGCGGCCGCCGCGGTGGGCACCGAGCCGGTCGCCGGCCCGGAGGGCGAGACCAGCCTGGAGCTGCTGCGGCGCCTGGCGTCGGAGCGCGCCGAGCTGCCGCTGGAGATGGTGCGCGACGACAGCCGCCTGCTGGACGACCTGCACCTCAGCTCGATCACCGTCGGCCAGGTCGTCAACCAGGCCGCGCAGCGGCTCGGCGTGCCGGCCTCCCAGGCGCCGACGAACTTCGCCACCGCGACGCTGCGCGAGCTGGCCGAGGCGCTGGAGACGCTGAGCTCCACCAGCACCGCGGCCGACGACCGGCAGAAGGCGTTCGTGGCCGGTGCCGCGCCGTGGTCGCGCGCCTTCCGGGTGGACCACGACGAGCTGCCGCGCCCGGCCCGCGGTGCCAAGGAGGACAACGGCACCTGGACCGTGTTCGGCGGCGAGGACAACGCGCTGGTCGAGCCGCTGCGCACGGCGCTGGCCGGCGGCGGGGTCGGCGGCGGCGTGCTGGTCTGCCTGCCCGCCGACTGCACCGAGCGGCACGTCACGGAGCTGGCCCTGGCCGGCGCCCAGGCGGCCGTCGGTGCCGGCCCCGGCAGCCGGTTCGTGCTCGTCGAGCACGAGTTCGGCGCGGCCGGCCTGGGCAAGACCCTGGCCCTGGAGGCGCCGCACCTGCGGACCACGATCGTGCACCTGCCGGCCGGCACCGAGCCGGCCACCGCGGTGGAGCGGGTGGTGGCCGAGGTGGCCGCGACCAAGTCGTTCACCGAGGTGTTCTACGACGCCGAGGGCGCCCGCCGGGTGCCGACGCTGCGCGCCATGCCGGTGGTCGCCGAGCGCTCCGAGCACCCGCTCGCCGAGGGCGACGTGCTGCTGGTGACCGGCGGCGGCAAGGGCATCACCGCCGAGTGCGCGCTGGCCGTGGCCACCGACAGCGGCGCGAAGCTCGCCGTGCTCGGCCGGTCCGACCCCGCGCAGGACACCGAACTCGCCGCGAACCTGCGGCGGATGGCCGACACCGGCGTCACCGTGGCCTACGCCAGGGCCGACGTCACCGACGCCGCCCAGGTGAGCGCCGCCGTCGCGGAGCTGGTCGACCAGCTCGGGCCGGTCACCGCGGTGCTGCACGGCGCCGGCCGCCACGAGCCGGGCGGCAT
>DASWTI010000611.1:0-24213 GCA_036402215.1 Pseudonocardiaceae bacterium | reverse complement strand
CGGGCTGCACGCGCTGCCGCTGCACGTGCACGGCGAGCTGGCCGGCGTGCTGCTGGTGGCCGGCGCCGTGCGCCCCGCCGCGGTGCGGGAGGTGGCGGCCTGGGTCACCGAGGCGCTGGAGCGCGGCCGGCTGGAGGCCTCGGCGGACGCCGCCGCGCAGGCCGAGCTGCGGGCGCTGCGCGCCGAGATCTCGCCGCACTTCGTCTACAACGCGCTGACCGTGATCGCCTCGTTCGTGCGCTCCGACCCCACGCGGGCCCGTGAGCTGATGCTCGACTTCGCCGCGTACACCCGGTACAGCCTGGCCAGGCAGGGCGAGTACACCACCGTGTCCGACGAGTTCCGGGCCATCGAGGCGTACCTGGCGTTGCAGCGCGCCGTGCTCGGGGAGCGGCTGCGGGTGCAGGTGCGGGTGGCGCCCGAGGTGCTCGCCGTGGCCATCCCGTACCTGGTGCTGCAACCGCTGGTGGAGAACGCCGTGCGGCACGGCATCGAGCCCCGGGTCGGCCCCGGCCTGGTCCAGGTCCGCGGCGAGGCCGACGCCGCCGAGTGCGTGATCTCCGTCGAGGACGACGGCGTCGGCATGGACCCGGCCGCGGCGGCAGCCGTCCTGGCCGGTCACGGCGACCCCGAGAGCGTCGGCCTGGCCAACGTCGACCGCCGCCTGCGCACCGTGTACGGCGCGTACTACGGCCTCACCGTGGAGACCGCCCCGGCCTGCGGCACCCGCGTCCTCGTCCGCGTCCCCCGCTTCCAACCCGGCGTCGTCGCCGTTTGAGCGTCAGCGCGCGGTCTCAGGGAACTCCTGGTCGAGCGCCTTCCTGGCTGAGGTGGTCAGGCCGCTTCGGCATGGATCACCCGCGCCTCGGCCAGTGCCTCGTCCCGGACCAGCCGGTGCAGGCTCTGCCGGGAGCCGAGGTCGACCGGACGGCCGAGCGCCGCGAGCTCACCCACGGGTTGCCGTGTGGCCGGGCGTGCGGCACCCACCTCCTCGTCCGCGCCCCGCTTCCGACCTGGCGTCGTCGCCGGTTGAGCTGGTCGGCCGGCTCAGCCCGGTGGCACGGTCGCGGCGCCGCCCACCACGCCCCAGAAGACTTCACGCGCCCGTCGTCGCAGGCCTTCGTGCGCCCGGATCGTGGTGCCGATGGCGGCCTCCACGGCCGTCAGCAACTCACCGTCGAGTTCCCGGGGGATGACAGGGCGGCCGTCCAGCAGAGCCCGCCGCTCCTCCACCGTGGCTCCCGCCAGCCACTCCTGGGCGTGCCGCGCCGCGGCGTCGGCGGCCACCCTGAGCGGTGGCCCGGCCGCCGCCGGCTCGGCCGGAGGTTCCGGCCGCCGGTGGAAGAACGGCGCGAGCCGGTCCGCCCCCAGCGTGTGCAACCGGTCGGCCTCCAGGACCAATTCCTCGGACTGGTTGCGACGACCCGGGCAGTCGATGCCCACCAGCACCACGCGCACACCCAGATCCTGTGCCGCCCGGACACCCTCGCGGAGATCCTCGTCCCCGCTCAGCAGCACGGCGTCGCTGATCGCCCGCTGCTGAGCCAGTGTGATGAGGTCCCGGTAGATGAGCGCGTCGACGCCTTTCTGCTGACCCTGGCCGTTGATCCGTCCGAGTCGCAGCTTCACGTCGGCCAGCATGCCGATCGCGTGCTGCTCGCTCGTTCGGATGCCGTTGCGAGCGCCGTCGTACCAATACGTCCGCAGCACCGGCACGCCGGTCTCGGCCGTCGCGTGCTCGGTGAGCAGGCCGATCACCGGTGCGGCGTCCAGCGTCACGTCGCTGCGGGAACGCGTCCCGCAGCAGAGTCGCGCACCCTCGGCGTAGAGGTAACCGGCATCGACGAACACGGCGCAGCGATCCATGTGTTCCTTCGTCCAAACAAAAGGGGCCGCCAAAACGGCGGCCCCGGCCACTCAACGGAGCGGCCATGCAGACAGCACCATGAGGTGCGTGACCAGTATCCGGTTTGGTGGGAACGCTGGTCAACTCCTCGGGTGTCCGCCCCGGCAGGTCCGCCCGATCGTGGGGTCGGTTGGGGTGGCCGGCTTCACACACGGGTTACCGTGTGGCCGGGCGTGACGGCGATGGGAGCTGGTGTGGCCGAGACCGCGGGGTTGCGGTGACCGGGCTGCGGGTTCTCGCGGTCGACGACGTGCCGCCGGCGTTGGACGAGTTGTGCCAGCTGCTGCGGGAGTCCCCCGAGGTGGCCGAGGTGGTGGGGGCGCCGACCGCCGTGGAGGCGTTGCGGCTCATCCAGGGGGAGCGCTTCGACGCCGCGTTCCTGGACATCGCGATGCCGGGGCTGTCCGGCCTGGAGCTCGCCGCGCTGCTGGAACGGTTGAGCGAGCCGCTGCCGATCGTCTTCGTGACGGCGTTCGACCAGCACGCGATGGCGGCCTACGGGGTCGGCGCGGTGGACTACCTGCTGAAGCCGCTGGACCCGGAACGCCTGGCGGCCTCGCTGCAACGCGTGCTGCGCGTGGTCCGCAGCTCCGCGGCCGAGCGGCCGGTGGACACGATGGCCGCGCTGCCCGTGGAGATCGCCGGTCGCACCCGCTACGTCCGCCGCTCGGACGTGCAGTTCGTGGAGGCCAACGGCGACTACGTGCGCCTGCACACCAGGCACGGCACGCACACCGTGCGGATCGCCATCGGCCGGCTGGAGGAGTACTGGGAGCACGCCGGTTTCGTCCGCGTGCACCGGGGCTTCCTGCTCGACATCACGGCGGTGCTGGAGCTGCGCAGCGACTCCGCGGGCGGGCTGCTGGCGCACACCGAGCTCGGGGACGTGCCGGTCTCGCGGCGGCACTCGCGGGAGCTGAAGGACCGGCTGCTGGAGGCCGCCCGCCGCGGCGACCTCGACCGG
Organism: Pseudonocardiaceae bacterium; assembly: GCA_036402215.1. Lineage (GTDB taxonomy): Bacteria > Actinomycetota > Actinomycetes > Mycobacteriales > Pseudonocardiaceae > DASXTS01. The sequence continues at coordinate 21,343 of DASWTI010000611.1, read as the reverse complement.
TCCGCGAACCAGCGATGAGCCCGTACCGGGCCCGCCGGGTGGCCGTGACCAGCCCGCAGACCCGGCTCGCGCACTCGCAGCGGCGGCACGACCGGCCGTGGCGGCGCCCGCAGCTGCGGCCCGGCGAGGCGGAGCGCGCCCAGGTCGTCTACCAGCGGCAGCGCCGGGCCGCGGCCACCGCGCTGGTCCCGCTGGGCGCGCTCATCCTGGGGCTGCCGATGCTGCTCGGGGCGTTCCCCTGGCTGGACGACGTGCGACCGGCCGGCATCCCGCTCTCCTGGCTGCTGCTGGCGGTGCTGCCGTACCCGGCGCTGCTGGCGCTCGCCGCCTGGCAGCTGCGCCGGGCCGAGCGGGTGGAGCGCGACGAGGACCGGCCGGCGTGATCGCGCTGCTCGCCGTGCTGCCGGTCGTGGTGGCCACGGTGATCATCGGCGTGCGCGGCGTGGTGGCCATGCGCTCCACGAGCGACTTCCTGGTCGCCTCGCGCCGGGTCTCGCCGCTGCTGAACTCGGCCGCGGTGTCCGGCGAGTACCTGTCGGCGGCGAGCTTCCTCGGCGTGGCCGGGCTGGTGATCAAGGACGGGGTGGGCGCGCTCTGGTACCCGGTGGGCTTCACGGCCGGCTACATCGCCATGCTCGTGCTGGTCGCCGCCCCGATGCGCCGCTCGGGCGCGCTCACGGTGCCGGACTTCGCGGAGGCCCGGCTCAACTCGGCGGCGCTGCGCAAGCTGTCCGCGTTCGTGGTGCTGGTCATCGGGTTCATGTACCTGGTGCCGCAGTTCCGCACGGCCGGGCTGGTGCTGTCCGTGGTCAGCGGCGCGCCGTACTGGGTCGGTGTGCTGCTGGCCGGCGCGGTCACCAGCACGACGCTCGCGCTCGGCGGGATGCGCGCGGCCACCTACGTGCAGGCGTTCCAGTTCTGCCTGAAGCTGGCGCTGTTCATCGTGCCGGCCGTCTGGCTGGTGGCGGTGGTCGGCCAGGACACCCGGGAGCACGCGCTCAACCCGGTGCCGTACACGGCGTTCGAGCGGGACACCCGGGTGGACTTCCAGGTCGGCGCCACGCTCGTGGTGGAGCGGGCCACCACGGTGCGCACCGGGGACGGCGGCGCCCGCACGCTGGAGCCCGGCACGCACACGCTGGCCCCGGGTGAGGTGCTCACCTTCCCGGCCGGCGCGCCGGTGCCGGTGCCGGAGGACCGCAGCCCGCCCGGTGACGCCGCCTGGCAGCGGCCGTTGCTCGACCTGCAGGGCGCGGGGTACCCGCTGCTCGGCACGATCGCGGTGCTGCTGGCCACCATGCTCGGCACCATGGGCCTGCCACACGTGCTGGTCCGCTTCCACACCAGCCCGGACGGCCGCGCGGCCCGCCGGACCGCGGCCATCACGGTGGGCCTGCTCGGCGCGTTCTACCTGTTCCCCGGCATCTACGGGCTGCTCGGCCGCGTGGTGGTGCCGCAGCTCTACCTGGCCGGCACCACGGACACCGTGGTGGTGGCGCTGCCCGGCCAGGTGGACAGCGGCCTGCCCGGCACGGCGTTCACCGCGCTGCTCACGGCCGGGGCGTTCGCCGCCTGCTTCGCCACGTCGCTCGGGCTGCTGCTCGTGGTGGCCGGCGCGCTCTCGCACGACCTGGCCCCCGGCACGCTGCGCCGGCTGCGGGTGACCGTGCTCGGCGCGGCCGGGGTGGTGGTGCTGCTGGCGCTGCCGGCCATCCGGCTGGACGCCGGCGTGCTCGTCACCTGGGGCTTCACCATCGCGGCGTCCACGTTCTGCCCGCTGCTGGTGCTCGGCTGCTGGTGGTCGCGGCTCACCAGGGCCGGGGCGCTCGCCGGGGTGGTGACCGGGCTGGTGGCCTCGGCCGGTGCGATCGCCGTCACGCTCTTCGCGCCCCCGGTGGGCGGCTGGCTCGCTATCCTGGTGGCCCAGCCGGCGCCGTGGTCGGTGCCGCTGGCCTTCACGACGATGATCCTGGTGTCGTTGCGCGGACAGGCCCCGCCGTGGGCCGGCGCGGCCGTCCTCCAGCTCCACGTGGCCGACCGCTGAGCCGCGCCGGGTCGCGCCGGCCGAGATCCACTGCCAGCCGTTCACCGGCCGTTCGACCGGACCTGGCTACCGCTCGTCGGCCGTTCGCCGCGACACACCGCAATCGGTCCGCCACCACTTAATGCAGGTCACACGTCTCCCTAACCTCCGCGTCACACACGTTCCGTCACGCGTGGGCCGTTCGATCACTGGATCGGGGGTCGACTGATACGCGGCGACGGCCACCAACTTCGGGGAGGTGTCGTGAGCACCGTCGAACATCCGCGCACCGGTGGTGGCCCACCGAGCGACGCCGAGTGGGAGGAGGTGCAGCGCAGCGCCGAGTTCGTCGAGCTCCGTCGTCGGTTGCGGCGCTTCGTCTTCCCCATGACGGCGGCGTTCCTGGCCTGGTACCTGCTCTACGTCCTGATGGCCACGTACGCGCGTGGCTTCATGAGCGAGAAGCTGTTCGGCAACATCACCGTCGGCCTGGTCTTCGGCCTGCTGCAGTTCGCCTCCACGTTCCTCATCACGGGGCTGTACGTCCGCTACGCCGACCGGCGCCTCGACCCGCTGGCCGCGGAACTCCGCGCCCGACTGGAAGGCGATGACCGATGAGCCTGCTTGCCCAGTCGACGTCCGTCGGCGAGCCCCTGCTGAACGTCTCGATCTTCCTGCTGTTCGTCGTCGTGACGCTGGTCGTGGTGTTCCGTGCCAGCAAGAACACCCGCACCGCCTCGGACTACTACGCCGCCGGCCGGGCGTTCAGCGGGCCGCAGAACGGCATCGCGATCTCCGGTGACTACCTGTCCGCCGCCTCGTTCCTGGGCATCGCGGGCGCCATCGCGGTGTACGGCTACGACGGCTTCCTGTACTCCATCGGCTTCCTGGTGGCCTGGCTGGTGGCCCTGCTGCTGGTCGCCGAGCTGCTGCGCAACACCGGCCGCTTCACCATGGGCGACGTCCTGTCCTTCCGGATGCGGGCCCGCCCGGTGCGCGCCGCGGCCGCCACCTCGACGCTCGTGGTCTCGTTCTTCTACCTGCTGGCCCAGATGGCCGGGGCGGGCGGCCTGGTCGCCCTGCTGCTGGACATCACGGACAAGGGCGGCCAGGCCCTGGTGATCGCCGGCGTCGGCGTGCTCATGGTGCTGTACGTGCTGATCGGCGGCATGAAGGGCACCACCTGGGTGCAGATCATCAAGGCCGTGCTGCTGATCGCCGGCGCGATCGTGATGACCATCTGGGTGCTGGCCAAGTTCAACATCAACCTGTCCTCGCTGCTGGGCGCCGCCGCCGAGGGCTCCGACAAGGGCGACGCGGTGCTGAGCCCGGGCCTGCAGTACGGCAAGGACACCATCGGCAAGATCGACTTCGTGTCCCTGGGCCTGGCGCTGGTGCTCGGCACCGCCGGCCTGCCGCACATTCTCATGCGCTTCTACACCGTGCCCACGGCCAAGGAGGCCCGCCGCTCGGTGGTCTGGGCGATCGGCCTGATCGGCCTGTTCTACCTGCTCACGCTGGCGCTGGGCTACGGCGCGGCGGCGCTCGTCGGGCCGGAGACGATCACCGCGGCGCCGGGGGCGACGAACTCGGCGGCGCCGCTGCTGGCGTTCGAGCTGGGTGGTGAGCTGCTGCTCGGCTTCATCTCGGCGGTGGCGTTCGCGACCATCCTGGCCGTGGTGGCCGGGCTGGTGATCACCGCGTCGGCCTCGTTCGCGCACGACGTGTACGCCAACGTCATCCGCGAGGGCCAGGTCACCGAGGGCACCGAGGTGAAGGTCGCCCGGATCACCGCGGTGATCATCGGCGCGCTCTCGATCGTCGGTGGCATCGTGGCCAACGGCCAGAACATCGCGTTCCTGGTCGCGCTGGCCTTCGCGGTCGCGGCGTCGGCGAACCTGCCGACGATCCTGTACTCGCTGTTCTGGAAGCGGTTCAACACCTCGGGCGCGCTCTGGTCGATCTACGGCGGCCTGACCGTGTGCGTGGTGCTGATCATCTTCTCGCCGGCCGTCTCCGGGAAGCCGACGTCGATGTTCAAGAACCTGGACTTCGACATCTTCCCGCTGGCCAACCCCGGCCTGGTCTCCATCCCGGCCTCGTTCCTGCTCGGCTACCTGGGCACCGTGCTGTCCAGGGAGCGCGACGGCCAGGCGCGGTTCGCCGAGATGGAGGTGCGGGCCCTCACCGGCGCCGGCGCCGAGAAGGCGACCGCACACTAGCCGGCACCCCCTCGGAAACCGGGTGAATGGACCATTCGCACGCACCGGCGGGGCTGATGGTCCATTCACCCCAGGCGAGCCGATCGCCGGTCACCGCGGAGCACAGCCCGCCTCCGCGGTGACCGGCGATCATTCAGGTGGCTCACCGCCCCGCCGGTGCCCCGGGTGGGCTCACCGGCGTTTGACCGGGGTGCCTGGCAGCATGAACGGTCGTGAACCCGCAGGTGCCGACGGTCGAGATCGGCCAGCTCCCGGACGACGCCCCGCTGCTCGACGTGCGCGAGGACGACGAGTGGCAGGCCGGGCACGCGCCCGGCGCCGTGCACGTCCCGATGAGCGAGCTGGCCGGCCGCCTCGACGACGTGCCCGCCGAGGGCACGGTCTACGTGATCTGCCGCGCCGGCGGCCGCTCCGCCCGCGTCGTGCAGTACCTCAACGCCAACGGCTGGGACGCGGTCAACGTCGACGGCGGCATGCTCGACTGGCAGGCCGCCGGGCGCCCGCTGACCGCCGACCAGGGCACCCCGCAGGTGATCTAGGTGCAGTGTCCACGGTGCCGCCGGACGCAGCCGCCGGAGTACGCCGGCCGCGGCTCGTGCGTCCACTGTGGACAGTTCCTGGCCGGCGGCATCGACTGGGTGGCCTGGCCGCCCGGCGGCTACCAGGTGCGCGGCCCGCGCCGGACCCCGCGCTACACCGGCCCGCCGAGCTACCCGGTGCCGCCGCGCTGGGGTTTCCCGCTGGTCACCTGGCGGCGCAGCACGTCGATCGAACCGGTGCCGGCGACCGCGCGGCAGCGGGCCCGTTCGCTGGCCGGCACCGCGCAGCCGCTGCTCTGGCTGGCGGCCGGCACCTCGCTGCTCGGCGCCGCCGCCGAGGTCTGGCGCTACCTGCTGCTGCTGGACAGCCGCGCCGACGCCCTGCCGGCGGGCCGGCTGCGGCTGTCCGACGCGCTCGTCACCACCGGCGGCGTGGTCTCCCTGGCGGCGTGCGCGCTGGCCGGGCTGGTGACGCTGCTCTGGGTGCTGCGCGCCGTCCCGGCGTCCGCCGAGCTGGCCGCCGCCCGCCCGGCGCGCTCCACCCGGGAGCTGCTGCTCGGCTGGCTGGTGCCGGGGCTCAACCTGTTCGTGCCCGGGTCCACGCTCGCCGAGATCGAGCACGCCGTGCTCCGGCGCCCGGCGGGTGAGCGGCCCCGGCCGTCGGCCCTGCTGCGCGCCTGGTGGACGGCCTGGGTCGCGGGCTGCCTGCTCGTGGTGCTGACGCTGCTGTGGTCGCTGCGGGGCAGCACGCAGGCGCAGGCCGACGGCGTCCTGCTGCACGCGCTGACGGACCTGGTGGCGGCCACCACGGCGGTGCTCACGGTGCTCGTGGTGCGCACGCTGACCGGGCTCATGCAGCCAGCGCGACCCGGCCGCTCCCGGCGGATGGTGGTCGTGAAGGTGTACGACGACGAGGACGGCTCAGCCGGTGACCGGCAGCGCGGTCAGGCCGCGGATCACGAACTCCGCCCGCCGCGTCGGCTCGCCGGCCAGCCGCAGCCCGGGTAGCCGCGCGGTGAGCGCCAGCAGCGCCGCGTGCACCTCGACGCGGGCCAGCGGCGCCCCCAGGCAGTAGTGGATGCCGGCGCCGAACCCCAGGTGCGGGTTCGGCCGCCGCCCGATGTCCAGCGTGTCCGGGTCCTTGAACACCGCAGGGTCCCGCGCCGCCGACCCGAGCAGCGCGGCCACCTTCTGCCCGGCCGGGATCTCCACCCCGCCGATCTCCACGTCCTGCACCGCGGTGCGTTCGAAGAGCTGCAGCGGCGAGTCGAATCGGATGAGCTCCTCGACGGCGGTGTCCGCGAGCGCCGGGTCGCGGCCGACGCTGTCCCGCAGCCGCCGCCACTGGCCGCGCTGGGTGAGCAGCGCCAGCACGCCGTTGCCCAGCACGTTCACCGTGGCCTCGTGGCCCGCCATCAGCAGCAGCGCCGCGGTGCCCACCAGCTCGTCCGGCGTGAGCTCGCCGTCGGACACCGACAGCAGGTCCGTGACCAGGTCCTCGCCGGGGTGCCGCCGCCGGTGCTCCACGAGCGCCCGCAGGTACTCCACGAACTCCGCGGCGGCCCGTTCGGCGGCGGCCCGCTGCGGCGGCGGGCTGTTGTACTCGTACATCTTGACGATCGCGTTGGACCACGGCTGCAGCAGCGGCCGGTCCGTCCCGGGGATGCCGAGCAGCTCGGCGATCACCTCGATCGGCAGCGGCGCGGCCAGCATGGTGAGCAGGTCGGCGGAGCCGTCGTCGCGGATGCGCTCCACCATGCCGGCCACCAGCCGGTCGGCCACCGCCTGCACGGTCGGCCGCAACCGCTCGGTGTGCCCGCGGTTGAACGCGCCGGCCACCAGGCGCCGCAGCCGGGTGTGCCGCGGCGGTTCGTTCTCCAGCATGGAGTTGCGGTGCAGCAGGTTGAACGCCGTGAACTCCTCGGGCGGCTCGGCGTCGCGCCAGACCCGTTGCAGCTGCGGGCCGCGCAGCACCGCGGAGCACGCCTGGTAGGAGACGGCGACCGGAAACCCCAGGCCATCGTGGTGATGTACCTCGCCGCGCGCCCGCAGCACGTCGAACACCGGGTACGGATCGTCCACGAAGGACGGGTCCGTTGGGTCGAACGGCAGGATCTTGGCCGGCACCGAACTAACGGTAAGTGCAGACCCCCTCGCGTTCCAACCGTCCAGCCGGGCTGGTCTACCACCGTTCGAGTGAACTCGTTACAACCACCAGTGGCTACGAGCGACCGAGGGTGAGCCTCACCACGTCGGCGAACCAGGGGGAGTGCCGGTCCGGCTCGGCCGCGAGCACGGCCTGCACCTCGTCCGGCGCCACCCAGCGGACCGAGTCGATCTCGCCGGGGTCCGGCGTCGGCTCGTCGTCGCAGCGGCCGACCAGCACGTGGTCGTACTCGTGCTCCACGGTGCCGGAGTCCGGGTCGGCCGCCCGGTAGACGAACCGCCCCACCTCGCGCAGCTCCGGCACCGTCAGGCTCAGCTCGTCCTCCAGGCGGCGGCGCGCGGAGGTCAGCACGTCCTCGCCGGGCGCCGGGTGGCTGCAGCAGGTGTTCGTCCAGCGGCCGGCGAACCGGGACTTGGTGAGCGCGCGGCGTTGCAGCAGCATCCGGCCCTCGCCGTCGAACAGCAGCACCGAGAACGCCCGGTGCAGCCGGCCGGGCGGCGAGTGCGCCTCGGCCACCGACGTCGATCCGACCGCGGCTCCCGCCCCGTCCACCAGCTCCACCACCGTGCGCTCACCCACGACACGGAGCGTACGTGGCGGTGGCGTCGGCAGGCGGGGGATCGTGAGCGCCACCATCCGGTGACGCCCCGGGTGTTCACCTCGGCGTTCGGTGACCGTCGGGACCCTGTCGTACCGCCGTGGCGGTGGTGCGGCATCGTGCGCGGCGGCCCATCCCCGAGCGAACGGACGGTCATGCCGGTACCTGCCATCTCCGCTCACCGAGGCGGCCGCGAGCGCGCGCCGGCGGGCACCTGGGCGGCGTTCACCACCGCGCTGGAGTCGCGGCCGGAGTACGTGGAGTTCGACGTGCGGCGCACGGCCGACGGCGCCTGGGTGGTGCGGCACGACGAGCACGTCGCGGGCCGCGCGGTCGGCAGCCTCACGTACGCCGAGCTGTCCCGGCTGGCCGGCCACGAGGTGCCGCTCGCCATGGAGGTCATGGAGCTCATCGCCGGCCGCGCGTACGGCCACATCGACCTCAAGGAGGACGACGACGAGCTGGCCGTGGCCGGCCCGGCGGTGGACCTGCTCGGCGTGGACGGCTTCGTGGCCACCACCGAGAACCCGGCGTCGATCCGGCGCATCCGTAGCGCGCTGCCCGGCGTGCGCACCGCGCTCTCCACGGCGCACCCGGTGCGCGGCGCACGCGCCAGGGCCGGCCGTCGCGCCCGCAACCGCCCGCTGGACCTGCGCGAGGTGATCGGCTGCGGGGCGTCCGGCGTGGCGCTGCACCACCGGGCGGCGACGCCGGAGGTGCTGCGGCGCTGCCGGCGGGGCGGCGTCGAGGTCATGGTGTGGACGGTCAACGCCCCGCGGCGGGTGGCGCACTTCCTGGCCGAGCCCCGGGTGGACGTGCTCATCACCGACCGGCCCTTCTACGCCTCCCGCCTCAGGGAACGGCTCGGCTCCGGGCCCGGCGCGTAGCATGGCGGCCGTGAAGATCGCGGTGGTCGGGGCCGGGGTCAGCGGGCTGTCCACCACCGCCGCGCTGCTCGACCGCGACGCGGACGTCGTCTGCTACGAGTCCACCGGGCCGATGTCGCAGCGCTCCGCCGGTGCCTCGCGGATCTTCCGGCTGGCGCACGGCGCGCCCGAGCTCGTGGAGCTGGCCGAGCGGTCGCTGCACGAGTTCCGCGCCTGGTCGGCCCGGCTCGGCGCCGAGCTGGTGCGCACCACCGGCACGGCCGTCACCGGCGAGTGCGTGCCGGAGTGGGCCGCGGCGATGGCCGCCGCGGGCGCGGCGCACCGGGTGGCCGAGGCGACGCCGGAGCTGCTCGGCACCGAGGTGCGGGCGATCGACGGCCCGGCGCTGGTGGACCTCGGTGGCGGCGTGCTGGACGCCGAGGCCGTCGGCCGCTACCTGTTCGGCCGCGCCCGGTCCGCCGTGGTGCACGACCCGGTGTTCCGCCTGGAGCGCACCGCCGCCGGCCGCGCCCGCGTGCACAGCGTGTCCGGCACCCAGGACTTCGATGCGTGCGTGCTGGTCGCCGGGGCCGGTTCCAGCCACCTCGGCGCGGACGTCGGCCTGTACGTGCCGGCTGGGCTCTACCACCACGCGCGGTTCACCTTCCCGCTGCTCGACGGGGGCGCGCGGCCCGTCTGCCTGATCGAGAAGAGCCAGGCGTGGCGGCCGGGCGTGACCACGTACCAGCATCTGGTGGCGCCGGGGCAGTGGGCGGTCGGCACGCACTTCGACCCGGCGGACAGCGCCTGGGAACTCGGCCGCGACCACGTCGTCGGCACCGGGCGGCGGCTGACGCTGGAGTACGTGCGGGAGAACCTGCCCGGCGTGGACGAGCAGGTGCTCGACGAGCTGTACTGCACGATCACCGCGAGCTGGGGCGACGGGTACGGCGCGCAGCGCGAGGGCCCGTTCCTGACGCTGTACGGGGACAACCTGTTCAAGCTCGCCCCGGTCATCGGCACGGTGCTCGCCGAGGCCGCGCTGTGCGACGACGCTCCGAAACCGGTCCTGCACGGCTGATCACCGCCGCCGTCCCGACATGCGAAGTCGGCCGCGGCGAGCGAGGATCACCCGGACGAGGGAGGTGTCCGGTGGCCGTCCAGCATGAGGCTCCCCACGCGGTCGAGGTGGCCGGGCGGATCGGCATGGTGTGCTACGGCGTGGTGCACCTGGTGATCGGGTGGCTCGCCGTCCAGGTGGCGCTCGGCAGCGGCGACCAGCAGACCGACCAGGCCGGCGCCGTGTCCGCCATCGCCGAGCAGCCGCTCGGCAAGGTGCTGCTGGTGCTCCTGGCAGCCGGCCTGGTGGCGTACGCGCTCTGGCAGTTCTTCGCGGCGGCCCAGGGCTACCGGTGGGTTTCCGACCGCAGCAAGCGCCTGCAGAAGCGCGTCGAGGCCGGCGCCCACGGCGTGGTCGCCGTGGCCATCGTCATCTACGCCGTGCGGCTGATGCAGGGCTCCGGCGGGCAGTCCGGCGACCAGCAGCAGCAGGAGTTCACCGCCAAGCTGCTGGACCTGCCGCTCGGCCGGCTCCTGGTCGGCCTGGTGGCCCTGGCGGTGATCGCCCTCGGCGTGCACCGCATCCACAAGGGCGTCAGCAAGAACTTCCTGCAGGACCTCGACACCGCGCGGCTGCCGGCCGGCACCACCCGCCTGACCACCCGCCTCGGCCAGATCGGCTACCCCGCCAAGGGCGTCGCCATCGGCATCATCGGCCTCCTGCTCGGCCTCGCCGCCGTGAACCGCGACCCGAATCAGGCGGGCGGCCTCGACAAGGCCCTGCACACGCTGGCCGACCAGCCGTTCGGCACCGTGCTGCTCGTGGTGGTGGCGCTGGGCTTCGTGGCCTACGGCGCCTACTGCTTCGTCGCCGCCCGCAGCCAGCGCACCTGACCACGCGATCAGTCGCCCTCGACCAGCAGAACGCCCCCGCGCCCGGCCTGCACCACGTCGTGCAGGAACCGCCGGACGCGCAGGTAGGAGGCCAGTGTCGGCACCCGTCGCCGGATGCCGCGTGACTGGTGGCGGAAGTCGTGCGCTCGCCGGACCCGCGGCCTCGCCCCGACGAGCATGGTGTGCAGCTGCTCGACGTCCCGGTGGGTGAGGACAGGTGGCCCGCCTGCAGGAGCCAGCGCGAGTAGTTGCTCCGGCAGCTCCGGCGGCGCGCCGATCGCCGCTCGGCATGCCTCCCAGGTCGCCTGGTCGATGTACCCGGCCCAGCTCATCGCCGGATTACGCAGGTGGACCATCTTCGGCAGGAAGGCGCTCTCCCGCGAGATGGGCTGGAGATCGCCGTTGGTCCGGATCCACGGCTCGCCCCACGCGTCGGTGAAGTTCAGCACGACGAAGCGGGGGGCACCGGCAGGGGCACGCTGCGGCTCGGAGCCCACGGCCCGGACGACGAACCCCTCGGTCGGGCCGCCGAGCGCGACGCGGACCGGCACGTTCGGGCGCAGCACGCCGGTCCTCGCCGAGAATCGCACGTAGTAGGGCCAGCCATTGGAGGGGACGATCGTCACCGACCAGTCGTAGATCACCCCGGCCGACCCGTTGAGGACGGCGGCTCGCCGCGTCTCCGGCGACGTCGCGCCGGGCGGGAGATCCGGCAACGCCCGGCCCAGTTCGATGCCCGTGCTCGGATCGGCGTCGGCGGCTGCCCCCCATTCGGCCCAGGCTCCGACGGTGAGCGCCTGTGCGCGGCGTTCGGTCTCCAGTTCGATCCGCCGGGCGCTACGGAACTGGAGCACGGCCAGTGCCACGGCCAGCCCGGTGAAGACTCCGGCGGCCCAGTCCCCCAGGGACCCGATCACCTGTGCGTTCGCGTCCGCGGTCCAGGTCAGGCGGTCCGTCAGGGTGAGCAGAGTCCATGTCAGCAGCGCCAGGACCAGTACGCCGATCAGGACGAGGGCGCCGGCCGGCCAGCGCCGGAGCACGAATGCGTTGCGGCGCAAGGACAGCAGGGTGACGACGGGACGAGGGAGTCGCATGCCTGGCTGATCGGACCGGAACCGGTCGATGTGACACGGAGCCGAGCCAGCGGGTCCGGCGCGACGTGGCACCGAGCCGTCGGGCTCGTTCGTCGCGGTCCGCAGCCGGCGTACCTGACCCGCCTGACCCGCGAACGGGACGAGCACGATGTGCCACCCCGGCCGCCGGGGCGGTGGGATGGTCACATCGTGCTCGTCAGGGTGCCGCGGGAGGCGGCAGGCCGTGGTGCCGCGGTGCTAGAAGGCGGCCTCGTCGAGTTGCATGAGGGAGTTGTCGGCGGACTCGACGATGGTGCGGTTGGCGGTGATGGTCGGCAGCACGGTGCGGGCGAAGAACGAGGCGGCGGCCACCTTGCCCTCGTAGAAGGCCTTGTCGCGGGCCGACGGGCCGGCGTCCAGGGCGGTGAGGGCGACGGTGGCCTGGCGCAGCAGGAGCCAGCCGATCAGCAGGTCGCCGACGGTCATCAGCAGGCGCACGGTGTGCTGGCCGACCTTGTAGATGCTGGCCGGGTCCTCCTGCGAGGCGGTCAGGTACTCGACGAGCTTGCCGAGCACGGCCTGGGTGTCGCCGAGCGCGGTGGCCAGCAGCGCCCGCTCCTCCTTGAGCCGGCCGTTGCCCGACTCGGCGCCGATGAACTGCTGGATCTCGTTGGCCAGGAAGCCGAGCGCCACGCCCTTGTCGCGGATGATCTTGCGGAAGAAGAAGTCCAGCGACTGGATGGCGGTGGTGCCCTCGTACAGGCTGTCGATCTTCGCGTCCCGGATGTACTGCTCGATGGGGTAGTCCTGCAGGAAGCCGGACCCGCCGAGGACCTGCAGCGACTGCGCGAGCTGCTCGTAGGCCCGCTCCGAGCCGACGCCCTTGACGATGGGCAGCAGCAGGTCGTTGACCCGGGCGGCCAGCTCGGCGTCCTCGCCGCCGGCGACCACGGCGTCCTGGAAGGTGGCGGTGTACAGGTAGACGGCGCGCAGGCCCTCGGCGTACGCCTTCTGCGCCATCAGCAGGCGGCGGACGTCGGGGTGGCGGGTGATCGGGACGCGCGGCGCGGTCTTGTCCAGCATCTGCGTCAGGTCGGCGCCCTGCACCCGCTCCTTGGCGTACTCCAGGGCGTTCAGGTACCCGGTGGACAGCGTGGCGATCGCCTTGGTGCCGACCATCATCCGGGCGTACTCGATCACCTGGAACATCTGCGCGATGCCGTCGTGCACCTCGCCGACCAGCCATCCCACGGCGGGCGTGCCGTGCTGGCCGAAGGTCAGCTCGCACGTGGTGGACACCTTGAGGCCCATCTTGTGCTCGACGTTGGTGACGTACACGCCGTTGCGCTCGCCGAGCTCGCCGGTCCGGCCGTCGAAGTGGAACTTCGGCACGAAGAACAGGCTCAGGCCCTTGGTGCCGGGGCCGGCGCCCTCGGGGCGGGCCAGCACCAGGTGCACGATGTTCTCCGGGACGTCCCACTCGGCGGACGTGATGAAGCGCTTCACGCCCTCGATGTGCCAGGTGCCGTCCTCCTGCCGGACGGCCTTGGTGCGGCCGGCGCCCACGTCGGAGCCGGCGTCCGGCTCGGTGAGCACCATGGTGGCGCCCCAGCCGCGCTCGATCATCAGCTCGGCCCAGTGCTGCTGCTCGGGCGTGCCGTTGCGGTGCACGATCGAGGCGAAGTTCGGGCCGGCCATGTACATGAAGGCGGCCGGGTTGGCCCCGAGGATCAGCTCGGAGGTCGCCCAGATGACCGACGGCGGGGCGCCGTAGCCGCCCAGCTCGGCCGGCAGGCTCACGCGGTACCACTCGCCGTCCCAGAGCGCCTGGTAGGAGCGCCGGAAGGACTCGGGCACGGTCACCGAGAACGTCGCCGGGTCGTACACCGGCGGGTTGCGGTCGGCGTCGGCGAAGGACTCGGCGAGCGGGCCGGTGGCGAGGCGGTCGAGCTCGCGCAGGGTGTCGCGCACAGTCTCCGCGTCGAGTTCGCCGAACGGTTCGGTGCCCAGCCGATCGCCGACGCCGAAGACCTCGAACAGGTTGAACTCGAGGTCGCGCAGGTTGCTGCGGTAGTGGCTCATGTCGGCTCCGATACGTCGAGATCCGGTGCTACTCGCCAGTAACTTAAGTTTACGCACGCCCGCCGGGCCGCTTCAAGCGACGCAGGTCACAGGAGTCCACGGTCGCCCGGAGGTCTGGACGGTCGGTGGAGCGGCGGCGGACCGGGCGGCCGCCGGGTGCCCCGGCCGGGGGGTGGAACCCACCGGGCCCGGGCGGTGCGCGGCTGCCGGACCCGGTGGGCGACGGACGGGCGCGCCGCTGTGGCGGCCCTCCTGAGGAAGAGCGCGCCGGGCGACGATCCGTGCTAGGCCTTTCGGGTGGTATCCCCGGGGTCGGGCGGGGCGCGGGTATCACCGGCCGCCGCCGGCCACCCGTGACGGTCGACATCGGGCCGGCCGAACGTGATCTCGTTGGGGGGCTTGAGGTCCGGGACGATCCGGACGGCGTGGCCGCGCCAGAAAGTTCTCCCGAAAGTCCCGCCGACTTTCTGTTGTCGACGGGATCTCCGGTGGCTCTACCGGTCTGAGTGCGCACCACAACGACCTGATGGCTCTGCCCGAGGAGGTTCCGATGCCCGCAACGCGGGGACGCCGGCTTCGACGTTCGACCGGGTATCAACTCGGTGGCCGCCGGCCACTACATGCCATGCGTGAAGATCGTCCGGGCGGTGGCTGATGCACCGTGTCCTGCGGGTGGTGCTCATCGACAGCCACCCCCTGTTCCGGTTCGGGCTGTGCGCGGTGCTGCGCACCACCCCGGGCTGCGAGGTGGTCGGTGAGGCGGCCAACGGCACGGCGGGCATCGCGCTCGCCCGCTCGTTACGGCCGGACGTCGTGGTGGTCGACCTCGACCTGCCCGACATCCACGGCATCGACGTGACCCACGAGATCACCCTCGCCCAGCCCGGCGTGGGCGTCCTGGTGCTCACCACGTCGAACGCCGACGAGACGGTGTTCGCGGCGGTCCGCGCCGGCGCCCGTGGCTACCTGCTCAAGGGCGCGGCCGGCGACGAGATGCTGCGCGCCGTGCACGCCGTCGGCAACGGCGAGGTGATCTTCGGGCCGATGGTCGCCTCCCGGGTGCTCGACTACTTCCGGCACCGGCTCCGCACGCCGGCCCCGTCCATCCCCGCGCTCACCGCTCGCGAGCGCGAGGTGCTGGACCTGATCGCCAGGGGCGCGACCAACGTGCTCATCGCGCACAAGCTGGGCATCAGCCACAAGACCGTGCGCAACCACGTTTCCAACATCTTCGGCAAGCTGCATGTCGCCGACCGTGCCCAGGCGATCGTCCGGGCCAGGCAGGCGGGCCTGGGCAACGAGAGGGTTGATCACTGATGACTGCTGCTGACATCACTCCAATGGCGGTAGGACTAGGCCGGACGGGTAGGACATCCGGCCCCATGCCCTCGGGACGTAATCGGGTGCATGCTTCGCCCGGGTCGGGGATCGGCGTGCGATCGCGGAACGGCGCCGGAGGCTCGGGAGGGGTGGGGATGAACTCGACGATGGTGGACCGGGTGCCCGTGCTGCTGCAGGGCGGGGACGCGATCTCGCAGGCCGGGCTGGCCGCCACCCTGCGGGCCCAGCAGGACATCCGGCTGGTGGAGCCGGCCGAGGCGCACCCGGAGTGCGTGGTGATGTTCACCGTGGACCGGATCGACGCCGAGACCCGGCAGAAGCTGCGGGCGTTGCAGTGCCGCGGCTTCAAGCGGATCGTGCTGATCTCGTCGCACGTGGACGACGGTGACCTGATGGCGGTGGTGGAGGACGGGGTGTCCGCCGTGACCCGCCGCTCCGAGACCACGCCCGAGCTGCTGGTGCGGCTCGCCAAGGCCGCGGCCCGGGGCGACGGCGTGGTCCCGGCGGACCTGCTCGGCCGGCTGCTGGACCGGGTGTCGCGGTTGCAGCGCAACGTGCTGGAGCCCAAGGGCCTCAACCTGGCCGGCATGTCCGAGCGGGAGACCGCGGTGCTGCGGCTGGTGGCCGACGGCTTCGACACCAGGGAGATCGCGGAGCGGCTGTGCTACTCGCAGCGCACCGTCAAGACGATCCTCTACGACATCACCAACCGCTTCCAGCTCCGCAACCGCTCGCACGCGGTGGCCTACGCGCTGCGCGAGGGCCTCATCTAGTTTCCTTGCGTGCCAACGGGAACGGGCCGCGCCCCTGGTCGGGGTCGCGGCCCGTCCCATGTCCTCAGCCCTCCAGCTGACCGGAGAAGGACACCGCCGGCTGGCAGCGTTCCGTGGGGTTCTGGCAGTTGACCGTGACGAGCACCGTGTCGCCCGGCGCGAAGCGCAGCGGCTGCACGAAGTGGTAGTCCAGGTCGCGGAAGTTGTTCAGCCCCACCTCGAGCAGCGTGAAGCGGTCGCCGTCGGCGTTCTCCCGCACGATCCGCAGGATGCCGCTGTCGCCGCGCGGGTTCTGCAGCACCAGGTCGCTCACCACGAGCGTCTTGTCCGCGGGCAGCGCCGGGTCGGCGTCGAACGCGGCGAAGCTGGTGCCGGCGTTCGCCGTGGCGTTGGCCTGGATGCGGAAGTCGGTGCTCGCCGTGGGCACCTCCTCGCTGCCGGAGCCGGGGCCGGGCACGGTGGGCTCGCCGGTGACGTTGCCCTCGGGGTCGATGCCGAGCGCCTTGTTCGCCGCGTCGGCCTTCTTGTCCGCCGCGGCGGCCTGTTCGGCGGCGGCCTTGGCGTTCTCGTCGGCCGCCTTGGCCAGCGCGGCCTGCTCGGCGGTCTCCTCCTGGACGGCCTCGCGGGCCACCGACTTCACGGCCGGCTTGAGCACGGTGAACCAGAGGGCGACCAGCACGATGGCGATGGCCAGCAACGCGAGCAGCGCCGGCAGCAGCCACGTCGGCAGCACCTGCCGCTGCACCATGGTGCCGTCGGCGGTGAGCGGCGGTCCGCTGCCGTCGTTCACCAGCACCTGGAACGGATGCGGCTGCTCGGCCCCGCGCAGGAAGCGGTCGCGCGGGATCACCTTCAGTCCCACGAAGACCGCGGTCCCGGGCTGCACCACGACGACCGACTGGTCCAGCCGGAAGCGCAGCACGTCGTCCGGGTCGACGGCCATGATCTCCACGGTCACCGGCTGGTTGCCGGTGTTGTCCACGGCGATCTCGTGGCTGCCCTTGCGGGACCCCATGGACCGGCGCGGCACCAGCTCGGTCTCCACCTTGGAGAACGCGCCGACGTCGACCACGCCCTCCTCGACGACGGACCCGGCCGGGTCCTCGCGGGAGCGCACTCGCACGCCGAACGGCGTCGGGCCGGCCTTGGCGCCGGGGCCGCGGGGCGGCGCGAACCGCACCACGACCTCGGCCTCGTCGCCGGGCAGCAGGTTCACCACGGGCGGCTCCACCGTCGCCCAGGCTGCCGTGTCGCCGAGCACGTCGACCACGAACTGGTCGACCACCCGGCCGGAATTGCGTACCAGGATCGTGCACTCGGCCTGCGCGCCGGGCTCCACGGAGAGCTGCGCAGCGTGCAACGAAGCAATAGCGCCCATGGCGCCAGAGTGTTCGGCGCGGCGGCCCCGCCCCGGCAGCCTCGGACGGGACTCGTGCCGGGCGCCGCGAACCGCGCGAAAGGGCGGCCGCCGCTGCCCTCGCTGGCACCCGGCCGAGCGTGCCGCGCGAGGGTGCCGCGCTCCTAGCGTGCTGCACCGTGCGCCGTGCCGCAATCCTTGTCGTGCTCGCGGTGCTGACCGTGCTGGTCAGCGCCGTGGGCCTTGTGCCGTCGGCGGCCGCCGGGGTGTCCCCGGGGGTCACCGACCTGGTGTCCGTCCGCAGCGACGGCGCCCCAGCCGCCTCCTCCAGCCTGGACGCGGCGATCTCCGGCGACGGCCGGTTCGTGGCGTTCACCTCGCGCGAGTCCCTGGACCTCGACGTGCCCGGCACCGACCAGGCGCAGGTGTATGTGCGGGACCTGGTCGCCGGCACCACGGAGCAGGTGACGATCACCGGCGGCGGGGACGACCCGCTCGCCCCGTGGGACGGCGAGAGCATGCGCCCGGCGATCTCCGCCGACGGCCGCTACCTGGCGATCCAGACCGAGGCGGACTTCGACTCCACGCTGCACGACGACTGGAAGATCATGGTTGTCGACCGCGGCGCCCCGGCCGCCGACGGCACCTACTCGGGGACGCCGCGCGCCGTCCTGGTGAGTGACCCGGAGCCGATCTACACGGTGGCCGCCTACCGGCCGAGCATCTCCGCCGACGGCACCGTGGTCGTCTACGAGCAGGAGCGCGGCGAGAACCAGTGGCTCGGCGTGAGCCGGCTCGGCCACGACCCGTTCGCCGTGGTCTCGCGCCGCTCCGTGTACCCGCAGGTCCCGTCGATGGTGCTCACCGCGGCGAGCGTGCCCTCGGTCTCCGCGGACGGCCGTCGCGTGGCGGCCATGGCGACCTTCCGGTTCCCCACCGTCCCGGGTCCCCGGCTGGCGCCGCTCGCCGCGGTGCCGGTGGCCGGGCCGTCGGTGGTGGCGTTCGCGCTGGACGCCATCGGCGACGGCGGCGTCGTGCCGGCCACCCGGCTCGACGTGGACGCCACCGGGATGCCGCTCGGCTTCCACAACGGCGGCAACCGGCCGGCGTTGTCCGGCGACGGCACCACGGCCGTGTTCGAGGTGTCAGTGGCGCTGCCGTGCGGGCCGGGCTGCGAGTTCCCGCCGACCGAGCCGCGCGCCTTCCTGGCCGCGGTGGACCCGGACGGCGACGGCACCATCGGGCCGGACGTCGGCACGTCCACGCTCTCGCTGGACAACGCGGGGCTGCCGGTGCGCGGCATCATGCCGGCCATCTCCGCGGACGGCCGCTACGCCGGCTTCGTCACCGACGCGCCGAACACGCACAACGGCGTGGACCAGCCGCCGGGCGACGGGAGCTGCGCGGTGCCGCGGACCCCCGGGCTGTTCGCCGTGGGCTCCGCGCAGTCCCGCTCGGCCTGCCAGGTGGTGATGCGCGACCTCGTGCTGGACGCGGCACGCGCCGCCGCCGACGAGCCGCGGCTGCCCGGCGAGCTCGCCAGCCCGTCCGCCGAGCGGAACTGCGCCGCGACGCTGGACCCGGCGGACACGTGTGCCGCCGACGGTTTCAGCGCGCTGCCCGCGGTGTCCGCCGACGGCGGCGTGGTCGCGTTCCTCTCGGACGC
Organism: Pseudonocardiaceae bacterium; assembly: GCA_036402215.1. Classification (GTDB taxonomy): domain Bacteria; phylum Actinomycetota; class Actinomycetes; order Mycobacteriales; family Pseudonocardiaceae; genus DASXTS01. The sequence goes on along the minus strand of DASWTI010000611.1, from coordinate 2,683 downwards.
CGCCGACCTGGTGACGGCCGACGACAACGGTGACACCGACGTGTTCGTGCGGCGCTTCACGCCGGACGTGGTGGCCGAGCCCGTCGAGTTCGGCGACGTCCAGGTGGGCGACACCGCGACCGCGACCACGACGCTCACCCCGGTGGGCTTCGGGCCGCTGGTGCTCGGTGAGATCACCCTGGCCGGCGACGACGAGTTCACGCTCGGCCCGACGACGTGCGGCCCGCCGCTGCACCCCGGCGACTCGTGCGTGGTGTCCGTCGACTATGCGCCGCGGGACACCGGCGGCTCCGCGGCCACCCTGCTGGTGCCGCGCCGGGGCGCCGGCGTCACCGAGATCCCGGTGCGCGGCAACGGCAGCCCGTACCCCTCGCCGGACCCGGCGTTCGTCGTGGCGCCCGAGCCGCTGGACTTCGGCGAGCGGCTGACCCTGAGCGACAGCGCGCCCGCGGTGGTGACCGTGACCAACGAGGGCACCCGCACGTTCGGCGTGGCCACCGTGACGCTGCCGCCGTTGCTGGCGCCGAGCGCGCCGGGCGACTACCGGATCACCGCCGACGAGTGCACCGGCGCGACGCTCGGCCCCGGGGAGAACTGCACGGTGACGCTGGTGCACCAGCCCCAGGCGCCGGGCGACCGGCCGGCCGTGCTGCAGTTCGAGCAGGACACCCCGGGCGGCATCCAGCCGCACCTGGTGGAGCTGCGCGGCCGCGGCACCACTCCCACGCTCGGTGTCAACCCCGCCGTGGTCACCGTCGGCCGGCTCACCTCGGTGACCGGCCAGGGCTTCCCGCCGGGGCGCCAGGTCACCCTCACCATGCCCGGCTTCCCCGAGGTGGTGCTGGCCACGACGGACGCGGCGGGGGTGTTCGTCGCGCCGCTGCACGTCTACCCGAACTCCGTGCCCGGCACGCGCGTCCTGGACGCCGTGGTCGCCGGGTTCGCCATCGGCGACACCGAGAACCTGCTCGTCGTACCCGGCTCGATGGGTCCGCCCGACTTCCTGGACCGCTGATCCCGGCATTACTGCCCGAAAGGGCGGACCGCCCGTCCCGATGGTCGGTTCGCTCAATCCTGATGGCCGATCCGTGCGCCTGACATCGTAGGTCGTACGCCAATCTGGCACCCGATTGGAGAAATGAAATGAGTCAGCACGTAGGCCCGGACGGAGTGCCACTGCGGCACGACGGGACTCCGTTCCCCAACGACCCGAGCGAGTGGACGGAGGAGGAGAAGGAGTACATGCGGACGTACTACTTCGGCACCCGCGAGGAAGCCGATGACGAGCAGGTGACGGTCGCGGCCGTCGACGTGCCCGACATCCACGCCGGTGAGGGAGGTGCGTACGCATGAGCTGGGAGCACGTGATCAATGCCGCGCAGCTGGCGTGGAAGATCGTCGAGGACGGCAAGCCGTCCGCCGAGATCACCACGAACACCTGCAACGCGGTGCCGGACGTCACGGACTGGCACAGCCTGACCGACGCCCAGGGCCCGACGTACGTCGGCCGCAAGCTCAAGTTCGAGAACTACCTGGGCATCGACGTCGTCGACCTGCACTTCCGGGTGCACTGGGAGTACGGCGCGCGCTACCGCGCCGGCGGCGCGTACATCCCCAACTGCTGGGTGACCGTCCTGAGGTGCGACGTGGCCTGGGGCTTCGACCTGGACCTGCGCATGCAGGTGCACAACCCGACGAACGCCGGCACCGAGACCGCCCCCAAGGCGCGGCTGCCGATCACCATCGTCGGCTCGGTCAGCTCGCTCGTCACCAGCCGCACGCTGAGCTGGGACTACATCCTCTTCGGCGACGGCAACCACGAGCAGGTCAACTGACCTTTCTCGGCGTTGCCGCTCTCCCGCGACCCCCGACCGGCTCCCACGGTCGGGGGTCGCGCTTTGTCTCCGGCGCGGAATTGCGCCGTCAGAAATGAATCGACGCGCGGACCGGGTCGGTCGCGGGGGCGGCGAGATCGGTGACGGTGCCGCGCGGGGAAAGGGTGAAGAGCGTGGTGGCGGTGCCGCCGTTGACCGTCACATAGGCCTCGTAGGCGGGGAACGGCTTGACCCGGCCGTCGAAGGTGAGGGCGCGGTGGGCGAGGTCGATGGTGAAGGTGCCGGCGAAGCCGAGGGCGGGGGAGCCGCCCAGGCACGGGTTGGTCGCGGCGGCCAGCACGTCCAGCTCCAGGGCGTCGTGGTCGCGCCAGCGCAGCCCGGAGAACCGCATGCGTGAGGTGTCCGCGGTGGCCCGGCACTCGATGTCGCCGTCGTCGCAGTCGTACTCGACGGTCTCGCCGCAGTAGTGGTGCTGGCGCAGCTCCTGCGTGGCCAGGTCGAGGGCGAACTCGGAGTGCATCCGGCAGGGCGCGGCGATGTCGGCGGAGAAGCCGCGGTCGTCGGTGTGCAGGCAGTCGGTGAACCACGCGCAGGGGCCGACGAGCAGCCGCCGGCCGTGGGCGGAGCCGACGCCGTCGATGGCGCCCGGCACGGCCTCGGGGATGAACACCTTGATCCAGGCGGTGACCCGCAGGTCCTGGTCAGCGGCCGGCATGGCGGGCTCCCTCGGGTCGGGGCGGCACCCGCAGCACGTCGCCCTCGCGGCGCGGCAGCGGAACGGGGTGGGTGGCGGTGACCGGCCCGCCGGACGGCGTCCCGTCGCCCGGCCCGGCGGGCGGCCGGGTGGT
>DASWTI010000610.1:0-6636 GCA_036402215.1 Pseudonocardiaceae bacterium | reverse complement strand
GTGGGCAGGGCCAGCAGCGCCGTGAGCACCACGGCGGCCGCGCCCGGCCGGTGCGCGCGGAACGACTGGGACCTCGGCCGCGGCGACGGCCGCCACCCGGGCCCCACCTCCCGCTCCGCCGGGTCACCCCGGGCGGGCTCGGCCCCCTCCTCACGGTCGGCGGTGCCGGCGGCAGGGGCGGCGTCGGTGGCGGGGTCCGTGGGGTCAGGTGGGTCGGCGAGGGTGGCCAGGTCGGCGGAAACCGCCGGGGTGCCGTGCTCCTCGGGCGCCGGGAAATGGGGCACGCGCCGCGGGCGATCCGTCCAGGACACCGTGAGCGCGCCGCCCAGGACGCCGAGGAGCATGCCGACGACCAGGCCGCCCAGGTTGGACAGCACGAGCGAGCTGACCGCGAAGACCAGCGTGAGAATGCCGGCCAGCATCCGGTTCGACGGCGAGAACCAGACGAACACGCCCATCACGATGATCAGGAAGCCGACCAGGATGCTCTGCGCGCCGACCACGCCGGCCGCGACCAGGTCGCTCACCGGCGACAGCGGCAGGTAGACGATCTCCAGCCCGGACAGCAAGGTCCACAGCCCGCCCCAGAAGGGGCGGCTGCGCCGCCAGTCCCGGAAGCGGGCGCGCGGCCCCGATGCCCCCGACATGCAGCGCTCCCCCGGCAGGCGTCAGCAGCGGGTGCCGGCGGCGGCGACGTCGAGGCTCAGCCCGTCGACGGTGAGCGCCCCGGCGGACAACGAGTACGCGGTGCCCTCGACGTTCTCCAGGGTCACCAGGTCGGACTGGATGCCGTTGGTGCCGGCCGGGCCCTTCACGCCGCCCTCGGTGAGCACCGAGGCGTCCCGCCCGATCACCAGCTCGGTGGCCGTGAGGTCGGCGTCCAGGTCGCTGACGTCGAGCACCATGCTGGTCGCGGTGATCTGCCGCCCCTCGGGCGCGTCGATCAGGATGGTGAAGCCGCCGACCAGCGGCAGCGGGACGTCGATCGCGGCGCACAGCCCGCCGTCGATCACCGCGTTGCCGATACCGGTCGTGGCCACCTGACGCTCCCCGTCCAGCGCGGGCGCGGAGGCGCCGAACGCGCCGAGGCTCTCGCCCTGCAGGCGCGGCATGCTCAGCTCGATCGGCACGCCGCCGACCGACAGGTTCGCCGCGAGCACCCCGTTGAGCAACGAGGACGCGACCACCCCCGCGGCGACCATCGGCAGCACGAAGGCGACGGCGAAGCGGCCCCACCGGGTGTGCCCGGCCGGCCGGGCGTCGTCGTGGGCGACGGTCATCGGGTCGGTCTCCTCGCCGGTCGATCGGGAAGCGGGTGCGAGTGACCAACGAGCCGGGCCGCTGACCGTTACGACCCGGGGTGGGTCAGCCCTTCCACCATGAGGAGCTGTAACTCGCCGACGCCGAAGCCGAGGGCGGCGCCGACCGCGATGAGGATCCACTCGTCCTGCTCGAACGCCGGCCGCAGCAACCCCTCGAACTCCTCGGCGGAGAGCTTGCGCATCTTGCTCACCAGGGTGTTGCGGATGTCCATGGCGTCCGCGGCGTAGTCCTCGACGTACGCCATGGTCTCCGGCAGCTTCTCCATGACCTTCTCCGCCACCAGGCGCTTCATCTGCTGGTAGCGGGTGCTGCCGACGGCGAGCACCACGAACGGCCGGGCCGGGCCGGTCTGCTGGTCGAGCACCCGCTGCACCTCGCGCTGCACGAGCACGAACAGCCGGTCCGAGAGCGGCCCGCGCAGCACCGAGTCGATGACGTTGTGCGGGGTGAGGATCTCCTTGGCGATGAGCGCCCCGTAGTCCCCGGCGATCTCCTGGCGCCGCCGCAGGAACAGCCCCTGCCACTCGAACAGCCCCAGGTAGCGCCGGGGCTCCTTGGGGTGGAACACCATGCGCAGCGCCAGCCAGTCGGTGAACCAGCCGGTGAACAGGCCGAACAACGGCATCACCAGCGGGTTGTGCAGCACCGCCCAGGCGATCGCCTGCACGAACCCGATGACCCCGCCGAACCAGATGCCGGAGCGGGCGATGAAGGCGAACTCCTTGCGGCCCGCCTCCCGGAACATGCGGTTCAGCAGGTCCTTGTCGCGCACCAGGTTGGTGACGACCATGTCCTTGAGGTCGAAGACGCTGTCGATGTCCTCGGTGATCTGCCGCATGATGTGCGCGACGATCTTCGGCGCCTCGCCCTGGACACGGCGGACAATGAGCCGCCGGGCCGGCTCCGGCAGGGCCTCCCAGAGCCCAGGCTGGAACTGCCGGGCCACCTCGCGGGCCAGTTCGTCCACCGACTCCAGCAGCGGCTTCTCGATCTCCTTGGCCACCCGCTCGGCGTCCAGCCGGGCGAAGATCTCCTCGGGCCGGATGAGGTGCGTGGTCATGGTGTCGCAGGCGATCGCCGCCATCCTGGCCGCGCGCCGCGGCACGATCCCCTGCCAGCCGAGGAACGGCCGCACGCCGCGGAACTCCAGCGGCCGGAACATCATCTCGATGGCCACCAGCTTGGTGACGTAGCCGATGACCGCGGCGATGACCGGCATCGAGGCGTAGACGTACCAGTACCGCGCGAGGTCGTCGGCGATCTCCGAAACGGACCGGACGGCGAGCCACGATCCCATCGGCACCCCCGGGGTCGGCTCCGGCCAGCCTAGATCCGCCGGCCCCAGCTCTGCGGCAGGCTGCGCCGCGCCGGGTGGCAGGCGTCCCAGAAGCGCCGGCCGAACTCGGACATGCGGATGGTCTGCCGGATGATGCGGGCGCCGCCGCGGCCGTCGAGCCGCGCCTCGGCCTCGGCGGCGCGCACCAGCTCGTCGGTCTGCAGGATCTCGTACTGGGTGAGCAGCGTGCGATCCTCGGGGTCGACGTCGACCAGCCCGAGCTGCAGCAGGTGGGTGACGTACGTGGGGGTGTTGCGGGAGAGCTGGGTGCCGGCGGCGCGGCCGACCGTGGACGCGTTCTCCAGCACCAGGCGCTTGATGCCGCCGAGCGGGCCGCGGGCGGCCACGTGGATGAGCGGGAACGCCGAGCCGTCGGACAGCGCGGCCAGCATGCGCGCCTCGTCGGGTACGAGCTGGCGCAGGATGACCGCGAAGAGCTGCTGCTCGCTCTGTTCCCTGGTCTGTTCGACGGAGCGGCTGAGCAGCTCGGACATGGCGGCCCGCAGCGGCTCGACCTCCTCGTCCAGCGGCCGCACCACGGCGGTCACCTGGTGCTCGCCGACGGTGCCACGCACGACGCGCGCCCCGGTGCCGTCCGGCTCCAGCAGCCCGGCCTCGTGCAGCCGCCGACGGACCTCGCCGGCCACCGCGCGCTCCACGGGCCGCACCACGCGCTCGACGGAGGCGCCGCCGGGCAGCCGCCGGGTGAGGCCCCAGCCGGCCCGGTTGACCAGCCCGGCCACGCCGACGACCTGGGTGACCAGCCCGCTCGCCCGCCGCGTCACGTCGTCCAGCGGGCCGTGCCGGCGCACCACGTCCCTGTCCTCCGGCACCCCGTCCTCCCCGCTGCGATGGGGTACGGACGGTAGCACCGCACAACACCTGGGCGTCGCCGCGCGTGTCAGTGAGGTGGGAGGGGCCAATGACATTCGATGAGTTCGTCGCCGGACGGCTGCCGGCGCTGCTGCGCTACGCGGCCGTGCTGGCCGGTGACCGGGGGCTGGCCGAGGACGTGACCCAGGAGGTGCTGCTGCGGGCGCACCAGCGCTGGGCGCACATCGGGGGGCTCGACGCGCCCGAGCACTACGTGCGCCGGATGATCACCAACGAGTACCTGTCGTGGCGCCGCCGCTGGGCCAGGGTGGTGCCGCGGGCCGCCGTCGAACCGGCGGACCCGCAGCCGGACCACGCCGGGGCGCACGCCGAACGCGACGCCCTGCTGGGCGAGCTGCACCGGCTGCCGCGGCGCCAGCGGGCCGTGCTGGTGCTGCGCTACTACGCGGGGCTGTCCGACCAGGAGATCGCCGCCGAGCTGGGCTGCGCGGCGGGCACCGTGCGCGGCTACGCCTCACGCGCGCTGGCCACGCTGCGGATCGAGCTGGTCCCGTCCGACCACGACGCGCGGGTCGTGGGACGCATCCCCCGAGAGGAGGCGGTCTGATGCCGACCGAGAACGACCTGCGCGACGCGCTCGGGTCGCTGGAGCGCCACGCCCCCGATCCGGCCGCCGTGCTGCCCCCGGCCGCCCGTCGCGGGGTCGGCCGCCGCACGCTGCTGACCGGCGCGACCGGCCTCGCCGCGGTGGCCGTGCCGGTGGGCACGGGCCTGCTGACCGGGCGGCACGGCCCGGCCGTCACGCCGCCGGCCACCACGATCCGCACCTCGTCCCGTCCGGCGTCCCGTCCGGCGCCGACCGGTCCGCCGCACCCGCTGGAGTTCGGCTTCACCGTGGAGCCGCCGCCGGAGCTCGTGCTGAGCGGGCTGTTCCCCACCCAGCCCGGCGGCCAGGTGATGCACCTGCGGTCCCGGGACGGGACCGGCGCCGCCGCGGTGTACCGGCCGGTGCCCGGCACGCTGGACCCGTCGGTGCTGCCGACCGGCGACCCGGTGACGGTCAACGGCGTGTCCGGCTACTACGTGGCCGAGCCGCTGCCGGTGCCGGTCGCGGGCCACCAGGCGCCCGAGGGGGTGTTCCTGGAGTACGCGCCGGGCACCTGGGTGTTCGCCGTCCGCACCGGCCTCACCGGCGACCGGAGCGACCCGGAGGTCGCGCGGACGCGGCGCGAGCAGACCCTGCGGCTGGCCGAGGGCATCCGGTTCGGCCGGGCGGCACCGCTGCGGCTGCCGTACCGGCTGGGCACCCGGCCGGACTGGATGCACGTCTCGCTCGGGCAGCTCGACGCCGAGGCGCCGAGCACCGTGGTGGTACTGGTGCACCTGACGGGGCCGGTGGCCGGCAGCGAGCTCCAGCTGCGGGCGTCGCCGGTGGCCGCCGCCGCGCGGTTCCTGGACCGGCCCTTCCTGGAGGCCCCGCGCGGTGAGCCGACCACCGTCGACGCGACGCCGTTCCGGCCGCGGGTGGGCGCCGGCTTCGGCTCGTTCGTGGTCGAGGTGCTGGCCCGCACGCCGTCGAACGTGTGGGACGACATCCCGACCGCGCTGATGCTGGACGTGCTGCGCACGCTGACGCCGGCGGCGGACTTCGACGACCAGGACACCTGGTTCGACCCGGCCGACGCGGTCCCGGCCTGACCGGGCCGCACCCGCCGCGCCGCGCCCGCTGCCCCGGCCGGCTTCAGAGGGCCGTCAGAAGGCCATCAGAAGGCCATGGCCTGGGCGCGGCGCTTCACCTCACGGCCGCGGTCGGCGCGCAGCGCGGACACCGGCGTGCCGGGCAGCGACTCGTCCTCGGTGAAGAGCCACCGCAGGATGTCGGTGTCCCGGTAGCCGCCGTCACGCAGCACGGTGATGGTGCCGGTGAGGCCCTTGACCGGGCCGTCGTCGGTGAGGAACTCGGCGGGGATCACGATGACGCCGTCACGGCGCATCGCGAGCAGCTGGTGGTCGCGCAGCATCTGGTGCACCCGGGTGACCGGCAGCGCGAGGCGTTCGGCTACGTCGGGGACGGCCAGGACCTCGATCTCGGGGGCCAGGACGTCGTCGGTGACAGGGATCGTGCTCACGCCTGCACCCTGCCACACGAGGACCCGGGACGTCTCGGGCGTTGCTACCAGTGGTCTCGCCTACGATCGGTGCCGTGCACGGCTCGGGGACGGCCAGATCTGGCGGGGTGCTCGGCACGTTGCTGGACGGGCGGTACCGGGTGGACTCGGTGATCGCCCGCGGCGGCATGTCGACGGTGTACCGCGGGCTGGACACCCGCCTGGAACGTCCGGTGGCCATCAAGGTGATGGACCCCCGGTTCTCCGGCGACCGCTCGTTCCTGGACCGCTTCATCCGCGAGGCCCGGGCCACCGCCAAGCTGCGCCACCCGTCGGTGGTGGCCGTGCACGACCAGGGGCTGGACCGCGACCCGGGCGGCGACCACGTGTACCTGGTGATGGAGCTGGTGGACGGCGGCACGCTGCGCGACCTGCTGCGGCAGCGGCGCGAGCTGCCGGTGCCGCTGGCCCTGGCCGTGCTGGAGCCGGTGCTCTCCGCGCTCGCCGCCGCGCACCGCGAGGGCCTGGTGCACCGCGACATCAAGCCGGAGAACGTGCTGATCGGGCGCGGCGGCGAGGTCAAGGTGGCCGACTTCGGCCTGGTGCGCGCCATGGCCGAGTCCGGCACCACGAGCGACTCGATGATCCTGGGCACGGTCGCGTACCTGTCCCCGGAGCAGGTGGCCACCGGCGCCGCCGACGCCCGCAGCGACGTGTACTCGGCGGGCATCGTGCTCTACGAGATGCTCACCGGAGCCCCGCCGTACAGCGGCGACACGGCGCTCTCGGTGGCCTACCGGCACGTCAACGAGGACGCCCCGCCGCCGAGCCGCGTGGCCTCCGGCATCCCGCCGCTGCTCGACCAGCTCGTGGTGCGGGCCACCCGGCGCGATCCGCGGGACCGCCCGGACGACGCGGCGGCGTTCCTCAACGCGCTGCAACGGGTGCGCACCCAGCTGGAGGTGCCGCGGGTGCCGGTGCCGTCGCCGATCCTGCCGGCCGGCGGCGGGGACGACGCGCCGACCGCGCCGGCCC